>DKUR01000045.1 GCA_002490775.1 Lachnospiraceae bacterium UBA7199
GGCTGAAGATTCCGAGAAGTTATAAATAATAATAGGAGGAAAACGGAAATGGCAGTATATGAATTTAATTTTTATTCTACAAAATTGGGGCGTTATGTGCCTGCAATAGGAATTTTGCCTACAGATGGCGGGGAGGTTCATCCAGAGTGTATTCCCCAATGCTATGAAAGACCAATGAAAACAATTTACCTTTTATCCGGTTACTCAGGGGGACATACGGATTGGCTTCACTATACACAAATTGTACTTTTTTGCCTTAAATATAATGTGGCGGCATTTATGCCGGCAGGCGAAAATTCATTTTATTTAGACAGCAAAAAAAGAGAAGCCTATTATGAAAAGTTTGTGGCAGAAGAATTTGTAGATTATACGAGAGAAACCTTTAAGCCAGTATCGGATAAAAGAGAAGATACGTTTATTGGAGGAATCTCTATGGGAGGTTTTGGCGCCCTGTATTTGGGAATGCGGCATCATAAAACATTTAGTAAAATCTTGTCTATGGCGCCTGGAATTTTGTGCTACGGTTATAATGAACAAAGTAATTTTTTTCTTGATGCAGGGATGACAAGAGATTACTGTGACACCATGTTTGGAGATCCAAAAGAACTACTAAAGTCCGAAGCAAATCTGGAAGTACTTTATCAAAGGCTGAAGAGGGAGAAAGAAGAAATTCCTGATATTTATCTGACTTGTGGAACGGAAGATTTTGTGTTGGATCACAGCAGGAAGCTATGCCAGTTTTTAAAAAAGGAAAAGGCATCTTTCTATTACGAAGAAACTTCCGGCAGGCATGAATGGGATATATGGAATGGACACATAGACAAGGCACTTGGATGGGCAGTTGGAAGTAATTAACCAGCAGGTTAAAAAGTCTGCTTATAAAATAATTCATATAATAGCTGTTCAAAACAAAATTATTTATATATAATGAAAGGAGGAAAAAGAGCCAGGGAGAAAAGTACATGAAAATTGTCATTTTGGAAAGAAATAGTGTGGGGCTGGATACATCTGTAGATGAGATAAGTGCATTTGGAGATGTAACTTCTTATCCAAATACGACAGCAGCCGATGTAAAGGAAAAAATAAAGGATGCGGAGATTATCATTGCAAATAAAGCGCCTTTAAATGAGGATACTTTGAAGGATGCCCTTCATGTGAAGCTGATTTGTGAATTTGCAACAGGCTATGATAATGTTGATCTTGCTTACTGCAAAAGCAGGGGAATTAAGGTAGCTAATGTGGTAAATTATTCTACTGATGCAGTGGCGCAGCATACCTTTGCATTATGTTTTTACGTGTTGGAAAAGCTTCGCCATTATGATGAATATGTAAAATCCGGAGCATATGCAGCCCAGGACCGCTTTTCAAATTTTGATCTTCCTTTTACGGAACTTTCCGGAAAGACGTGGGGAATTGTGGGAATGGGAAATATTGGAAGAAAGGTAGCCGGGATTGCTCAGGCCTTTGGCTGTAGGGTTATATTTTATTCTGCGTCTGGTCAAAGCACATGCACAGAATATGAGAGAGTTGATTTTGATACCCTTCTTAAAGAATCGGATTTTCTGTCGCTCCATTGTCCTTTAAGTGACAAGACTAGGAATCTGATTAATTTAGAAGCATTGAAAAAAATGAAAAGAAGTGCCATTTTAGTGAATGTAGCAAGAGGTCCTGTTGTGAATGACGGAGACCTCTATACTGCGTTAATGGAAGAGTATATTGCTGGGGCAGGCCTGGATGTGACTGGTACGGAGCCTATGAAGGATACAAATCCGTTAAGTAAAATAAAAGACAGCAGCAGGCTTATCATTACGCCTCATCTGGCATGGGCAAGTACAGAGGCAAGGAGAAGATGCGTGTCAGAGACCTGTAAAAATATCGAAGCTTTTTTAAATGGAAGAGAGAGGAATATTGTTAATTTATAGCAGAAGATGCTTTTAAACAGGCGTGCAGTACTGCTATGGGATATATATTATATAGAATGGAGAGATAGCTATGGGAATCTTATTAAAAAATGTTCTGGCAGTTCTGCCGGAGGGTGAGAAGGATGTCGTAAAGGAAACAGATATTTATATTGAGGGAGACAAAATTACCGGTATCGGGACAGAGCCGGAAAGTTTTTCACCGGATAAGGTGATTGATGGAAAGGACAGGCTTGCCATTCCAGGATTGATTAATTGCCACACCCATTCTTATATGTCTTTTATGAGAAATGTGGCAGATGACCTCAGTTTTATGGACTGGCTGTTTGGAACTATTGATCCCATTGAACAGCAGATGACAGACGAAGATACCTACTGGGGGGCCTGTCTTGCAATTATTGAAATGATGAAAAGCGGTACCACCTGTTTTAATGATATGCAGATGAATATTCACCAAACTACCAGAGCAGTGAAAGAGTCCGGTATGCGTGCAGTTGTCTGCCGCGGGCTTATAGGAAGCGGAAATGACGAGGCAGGACAGATCAGGCTGAAACAGGCTTATGAGGAGAGAGATGCCGCAAAGGACTGTGACAGGTTAACTTTTATGCTTGGGCCTCATGCCCCCTATACCTGTGATGATGCTTTCATGCGTATTGTTTCAGAGGAAGCGAAAAAGAATCATATGGGGATTCACGTACATCTTTCCGAAAGTGAAAGCGAAATAGAGCAGATTAAAGAAAAATACGGTTGTTCTCCCATTGAGATGGCAGATAAAAACGGTTTGTTTGATGTACCAGCAATTGCGGCCCACTGCGTACAGATTACAGAAAGAGATATGGATATTTTACAAGCAAAGAATGTGAGTGTTGTAACCAATCCTGCCAGCAATATGAAACTGGGAAATGGATTTGCTCCGGTGCCTGCTATGCTTGAAAAGGGAATTAATGTATGCCTTGGAACAGACGGGGCAGCCAGTAACAACAGCCTGAATCTGTTCCATGAATTAAGCCTTTTGACACTGATTCACAAGGGAGTTAAGAAAACACCTCAATGTATCAGTGCAGCGGAAGGATTCCGTATTGCAACCATAAACGGGGCGAAAGCACTTGGCCTTTCTGAGGTGACAGGCTCTTTAGAAATTGGTAAAAAGGCTGACATTGCAATTCTTAATCTGAATACACCTTCCTTAACACCCAGAAATAATCTGCTTGCAGGGTTATCCTACTCTGCAAACGGTTCTGAGGTAGAAACAGTTATTATTGATGGAAAAATTACTATGGAAGGCAGGAAGGTCTTGACGCTGGATGAAGATTTAGTGTATAAAAAAGTCAATGAAATTATTGTCCGCATGGGATTGGATAAAAAGGAATACTAAAGAGCTTTTATTAAGTATATAACTGCTTTGCAGTTATCATAAAAGTGATGATAGGACAGACGACCATCACTATAATAAAAATTCGGCTGACTATCTTAATTTTATTGGAGGAAATAGAAATGAGCAGTGAAATCAGAGACATTAATTTAGCCGAATCAGGAGAGCGCAAGATCGAGTGGGTGAAAAGAAACTGTGATCTTCTTCGGACTTTGGAGGAAGAGTTCAGTAAGACAAAGCCTTTTGAAGGAAAAAGGATTGCACTTTCCGTACATTTGGAGGCAAAGACAGCTTATTTATGTCTGGTGTTAAAGGCAGGCGGAGCGCAGATGTTTGTAACAGGCTCCAATCCTCTTTCCACCCAGGATGATGTGGCCGCCGCGCTGGTAAAAGCAGGCCTTGAGGTTCATGCATGGTATGACTGCACTCCTGAGGAATATGAAACTCATATCCGCCATGTGCTGGAAGCCGGTCCTAACATTATTATTGATGATGGTGGAGATCTGGTCAATATGGTGCATACTCATATGCCGGAATTAATTCCTAATATTATAGGAGGCTGTGAGGAAACCACTACAGGAATTATCAGACTGGAGGCAATGAATAAAGCCGGAGAATTGAAATTCCCGATGGTTCGTGTAAACAATGCAGACTGCAAACACTTATTTGACAACCGCTACGGTACCGGACAATCTGTGTGGGATGGCATTAACCGTACCACGAATCTTATTGTAGCAGGTAAAATCGTTGTAGTAGCTGGCTATGGCTGGTGTGGTAAGGGAACTGCCATGAGGGCTAAGGGACTTGGCGCCAGAGTGATCGTAACAGAAATTGATCCTATTAAGGCAATTGAGGCTGTGATGGATGGATTTGATGTAATGCCTATGAATGAAGCCGCCAAAGTAGGTGATTTCTTTGTGACAGTTACCGGATGCGACAAGGTAATTGACGAAGAAGATTTTAAGGTGATGAAGGATGGCGCAATCCTTTGTAATGCAGGGCATTTTGACTGCGAAATTGATATGGCAAGACTTAAGGAAATCGCAGTAGAAACCAGAGAGCAGAGAAAGAATATTATGGGATATAAGCTGCCTTCTGGACAGTGGATCTTTGTTCTTGCAGAAGGCAGACTTGTGAATCTGGCAGCAGGTGACGGGCATCCGGCAGAAATTATGGACATGAGCTTTGCGATTCAGGCACTGTCTGCAAAGTACCTGGTTGAGCATGGAAGTGAACTTAAGGAAAAGTTAATTGATGTGCCCAGATCAGTTGACCAGGACGTAGCAAAAAGAAAGCTTGCATTTTTGGGAAAAGAAATCGACGTGCTTACACCTGAACAGGAGAAATATCTAAATAGTTACACATTAGAATAAATATATTTGATTTACGGCCTGTTCCTTAAATATTTATGGGAGCAGGCTGAACTATTGTTGGAAATCGATAAGAGACTATAGATTTTTTGATAGAAATTTGTTAAAATATAACAAGGCATTTAAATGCAGACGGATGGGAATAAAGGCTGGAAGAAAAGCACTTTAAGCCTTCTGAATTTTAGTGACGTTAAAGCAAGCGGACAGATGGGGGTAAAAATGAAGCAAAAGTCAAGAATTATGAGTATTAAAGTTAAAATCCTGCTTCCGATCAGTGTGGTCGTAATCGGAATTTGTCTGGTAATGGGAATTAACTCTTTTCAGCGCATGGAAAATGTTATGGTGGCCACAGGAGTGGAAGAAGCCGGAATGGTGGCTGAAATTGCACTGGAAATGTTGGATGGCGATATGGTAAAAATGATTGTGCCCGGCAGTGCGGAAACAGAAGAATATCAGAATCTGCTGAGAATTATGCGTAACATGCAGAAAAAATTCGGGATTGCCTTTATGTATACTTTGTATACAGACGGAAAACAGGTTTACTATGGAGTAGATACAGATGAGAGCAGTGGACAGATGCAGCCGGGAGAGATATTTGCAACTTCCTATGAAGAGTTAAAAAATGTCTTTCAGGGTAATACATATGTGCAGGACTATATTGATTCTACGCAGGATGGGGATCTTGTTACAGTTTATAAGCCAATTTTAGACTCAGAAGGCAAAGTGGTGGCAATTCTTGGCTGTGATTATGATGCTGCACATGTAGTTTATGAGTTGAATCAATTAAGGCAGCGGATATTTATACTCGGAGCAATTTGTCTGGCAGTGGCACTTGTTTTGTTATATTTAATTGTGGGTACTATTACCAGAAGCTTGCGCCGGGTAGATAAAAAAATATACGAGTTGGTGCACAATGAGGGAGATTTGACACAAAAACTGGAAATACGAACTGGGGATGAAATGGAGCTGATTGCTGAAAATGTTAACGGACTTTTAGTATATATCAGAACAATTATGCTCAATATTGCAGAAAATGCAAAACATCTTGGTGTGTCTTCAAAAAATGTAGTACAGAGCCTTTTTGAGGCGGAAGGTAATATTGCAGATGTATCTGCAACTATGGAAGAAATGAGTGCAGCGGTTGAGGAAACCAGCTGTTCTTTAAGTCAGGTTCATGATTCAATTGAAGATATTTATAATACAATTGAAGATATTTCACAAAAAGCAGATGAGGGACAGAATTCTTCCGAAAAAATTATGGAGAAGGCGGCAGATATTTATCAGGCGGCAGTCAAAAACCAAAGAGAAGCAAATGAGCAGACACAAATTCTGGCAGCGGCAGTTAATGATAAAATAGAAAAGTCCAGAACTGTAGAACAGATTGGACAATTGACGGCAAATATTATAAGCATTACCAGTCAGACGAATCTGCTTGCATTAAATGCAAGTATAGAAGCAGCCAGAGCAGGAGATGCAGGAAAAGGGTTTGCTGTAGTGGCAAATGAAATTGGACAGCTTGCCACAAATTCTGCCCAGGCGGCAGCCCAGATTCGTATGGTAAGTGATAATGTAACGGAAGCTGTGGAGGAGCTTGCAAAGGAAGCGGAAAAAATGCTTCTTTTTATGAATGAAACAGCTATAGCAGGTTACCAAAAGCTTTTAGAGACAAGTGAAAGCTATCAGGGTGATGTGGGAAATATGAGTAAACTAATGGAAAATTTTGCCACGGAAAGCAGAGGGCTTAAGGAAAGCATCGATGGAATTAAGGATGCAGTTTCTATGGTAAATCATGCAATGGAAGACAGCGCACAGGGAATAACAAATGTGGCTGAAATGTCATCTGAATTGACTATGAGAGTAAAAGACATTAGTAATGAAGCAGATCTGAACAAAAATATTTCCGTAGAATTAAATGATGAAGTAGGCAAATTCAAATTGCAATAAGTTAGTTTTAAAAAGGAGGTGCATTTATGCAGAATAAAGCTATAAAAATCAAATCAAAAGAGCATCAAGATGTTGTGTTAAAAGCAATTCCCGGGCATTTTGTTACGCCTAATTCCCATGTCAATTATTTTCTTGATATGGCAACTTTAAAGTGCAGGCTCAGCGAGGCTTCGGCAGCAGCAAAGGCCCTTAGCGGACAGATTCTTGCAACTACCATTGTGGATACAATTGTTTGCATTGACGGTTGTGAAATAATTGGAGCTTTTCTGGCAGAGGATCTGACCAAGGCCGGAGTCTATTCCATGAATTCGCATAAAACAATTTATATTGTTACGCCTGAATTTGTAAATTCCGGTCAGCTTGTTTTCAGGGAAAATATGGTTCCTATGGTAAGGGATAAAAATGTTCTTTTACTGCTTGCATCTGCAACTACCGGACAGACCATCATAAAAGCGGCGCAGGCGCTTCGGTATTATGGTGCAAAAATCAGCGGTATTAGTGCAATCTTTAGTGCAGCTAACAGTGTAATGGGGATTCCAATCAATTCTTTGTTTACAATCACGGATATTCCAGAATATAAAACATACAATCCAGAAGGGTGTTCCCTGTGTAAGAATGGAGAGAAAATAGATGCGCTTGCCAATGCATTTGGCTATTCCAAGATAGACTAATATTATGCAGGGAAATATTTAACAAAAAGGTGTGCTCGTTTTGAACACACCTTTTGTTATCCTTACATTTAATTTTTAGTTGTAATTATCAATACAGGGCTGGAACATATCCTTGCTTACACCACATAAAGGGCAGCACCAGTCATCGGGAAGATCTGCAAAAGCGGTTCCCGGTGCGATTCCATGTTCCGGATCACCTTTTTCAGGATCATAAGTATAACCACAGGGATTGCAAAAATATTTCTGCATAGCTTTTCCTCCTTATAAAATATAATTTAGCTAAAATATCTCTTGAGAAGTCCTTCAAATGCCTTGCCGTGTCTTGCTTCGTCTCTTGCCATTTCATGAACAGTATCGTGAATTGCATCAAGGTTTGCTGCTTTAGCGCGTTTTGCAAGATCAAACTTACCGGCAGTAGCACCATTTTCAGCTTCAACTCTCATTTCCAGATTCTTCTTGGTAGAATCGGTTACAACTTCACCTAATAATTCAGCAAATTTAGCAGCATGTTCTGCTTCTTCCCAAGCAGCTTTTTCCCAGTATAAACCGATTTCAGGATAGCCTTCTCTGTGGGCAACTCTTGCCATTGCAAGATACATACCAACTTCTGAGCATTCGCCGTTGAAGTTGGCCCTTAAATCTTCCAGAATGTCTTCGCTTACACCCTGAGCAACACCTACAACATGTTCAGCAGCCCAGCTTCTCTCTGCATCCTGAGCAGCAAACTTTTCAGCAGGAGCATTACATACGGGACATTTTTCCGGTGCTGCATCTCCTTCATAAACATAGCCACATACCTGACATACAAATTTCATAATACTTATCTCCTTTTCTTTATATTAATTTTTTGGAATACAATTGCTACAGCGGCCATAAAAGTAGGTCACCTGTCCTTTTATTTCACCTTCAAAGGTCTCCTGAACATCCTTGATTATTTGATTTGTAACCGGCGTATTTAAATCAGTGACATCTCCACACTCAGAACACACAAAATGATAATGAGGGTTAGTATCATAATCAAAGTGATCTACGCCGTCACCTACCCGAAGACGGGCTATTTCCCCGATATCGGCTAATAATGTCAAATTCCGGTACACTGTTCCCAGACTGATATTGGGAAAAGACTGGCGGACATTCATATAAACCACATCTGCAGTAGGATGATCTTTTCTGGTGGCCAGAAATTCTTTAATGGAATCACGCTGTTTACTGTGCTTTAGATTCATAAAGTTTCCTTTCTGGTTATAATAGTAACGATTACTGTTTTTAATTATACAGGAAAATATCACACTGTCAATATGTATTGCTTTCAATTTATAAATTTTTTATAGAATCATTTATTCTTTAATAACTAGCTTTTCATTCTATATGCTATAATCGATATGAAAGTATTTAAAAAACGGATACGGAAATAACCCTGATTTGAATGCCGGCTAAAGCGGGCAGATGGGAGCAAAAATGAAATTTAAAACCAGACTGGTTGTTACATTTTTAACAATCGTCCTTTTACCACTGGTGCTTGCATGTACAGCTTTTTTGTGCATTGGAGGGTATCTTACAAAAGGGCAGGAGGAGTATGGACTGCGCAATAACGATTACAATTTATTGATTGATCCTACTTTGGCGTCAAAAGTCATTTCCGACAGAGTTCTTTTTGAAGTAAAGGGAATTCTTGAGGGAGGTTCTCATGAGTTGGAGAATATAGACCGGCTTTCTCAAATCAATGAAAGTATTAAGGATAAGTCGTCCTACATTCTTGTCAGAAAGCAGGATGAAATTTATTATACGGGAAATGAATTGGCGGCCAGACAGATTTTTGACAAGCTGCCTGATTTTCGGGGTGAAAATATAGGGCAGGAGCCGGATCAAAGCTTTTATTACAGTGATATGAAGAAGTTGGTAAGCCAGATGGACTTTTACTTTCCAGACGGCAGTGAAGGCAGTTTCTTTATTATTACCCGGGCGAATTTTGTATTATCAAGAAAGTTATTTGTTGATATGGCAATTGCAATTATGGTGATTTTAATATTTACCAGCATGTTTCTGACAAATTGGATCAGCCGGGGTGTTTTTGTACCTATTAACCAGTTGAATATTGCCATGCAGAATATTGCAGAAGGAAATCTGGAATACATGCTTCCTGATGGGGGAGACAGTGAAATAGGAGAGCTTTACCGGAATTATGAAGATATGAGGCTTCGGTTGAAAGAATCTACAGATGAAAAGATATTTGCGGAAAAGCAGAATAAAGAGCTGGTCAGTAATATATCCCATGATCTGAAAACACCGATCACTGCAATAAAAGGCTACGTGGAAGGGATTATGGATGGTGTGGCTGATACGCCGGAAAAGATGGATAAGTATATCAGAACTATATACAATAAAGCAAATGATATGGACAGGCTGATCAATGAGTTAACTGTATATTCGGGAATTGATTCCAATCGTATCCCATATCATTTTCATAGAATCAATGTTTCAGAATATTTTGGGGATTGTATTGAGGAGGTAGGACTTGATCTGGAATCAAAAAACATAGAACTCAATTATTCGAATCTGGTGGCGCCGGACACGGTCATTATTGCAGATCCTGAACAGTTAAAACGTGTTATTAATAATATTATTGGAAACAGCGTCAAATATCTGCATAAAGAAAAAGGTGAAATTGACATTCGCATTTTGGACGAGATAGATTCTATCCGGGTGGAAATTGAAGATAATGGAAAGGGCATTGCAGCGAAAGACCTGCCTAAAATATTTGAACGTTTTTACAGAAGTGATGCTTCCAGAAATTCCGCCCAGGGAGGAAGTGGAATTGGGCTCTCTATTGTGAAGAAGATAATAGAAGATCATGGCGGATATATATGGGCAACCAGCAAAGAGGAAGAGGGCACTTGTATGCATTTTGTGATACGAAAGTATCAGGAAGCGGAATAAATGAAAATTGGAGGAAATGAAATGAGCAGAATTTTAATTATTGAGGATGAAGAAGCTATTGCAGATCTGGAAAAAGATTATCTGGAGTTAAGCGGATTTGAAGTCATAATTCGAAATGATGGTGATGACGGATTACAGATTGCCCTGTCAGAGGAATTTGATCTGATTGTACTTGATCTGATGCTGCCTGGTTTGGATGGATTTGAGATTTGCAAACGTATTCGTGAAGAAAAAAATATTCCAATTATCATGGTATCAGCCAAGAAGGACGACATTGATAAGATTAGAGGCTTAGGACTTGGCGCTGATGATTACATGACTAAACCGTTCAGCCCTAGTGAACTGGTTGCCAGGGTGAAGGCTCATATGGCAAGATATGACAGGCTTGTAGGATCAAATCAAAAGAACAATGATGTAATTGAAATTCGCGGCATCCGCATTGATAAAACTGCAAGAAGGGTTATTGTAGATGGGGTAGAAAAGGCATTTACAGGGAAAGAATTTGATCTGCTTACCTTTTTAGCGGAACATCCCAATCATGTATATACCAAGGAAGAACTGTTCAGAGAGATTTGGGATATGGATTCTATCGGAGATATTGCGACAGTAACAGTGCATATTAAAAAGATTCGTGAAAAGATTGAATATGATTCTGCAAAGCCGCAATACATTGAAACAATTTGGGGTGTAGGATACCGCTTTAAGGTATAGGGGTTAAAGGTGCAGAAAAATATTATTTATGAAGATGAAGTCATTTTGGCGGTTTATAAGCCAGCCGGCATTGCGACACAGACAGCCAGACTTGGCCAGCAGGATATGGTCAGTGAGCTTAAAAATTATTTAGCAAAAAAACCGGCGTATCAAGGGAAAAAGGAACCATATCTAGGGGTAGTGCACAGGCTTGACCAGCCGGTTTCCGGAGTACTGGTATTTGCCAAGACAAAGCAGGCAGCGGCAGAACTTAGCAGGCAGATCACAAGTGGAAAAATGCATAAATATTATTATGCAGTTGCTTATGGCAGGCCTGATATACAGCAGGGGCGGTTGGAGGACTATCTATACAAGGATGCAAAGACAAATTTATCTTTAATAGCAGAGGAAGGTTTTCCCAATGCGCAAAAAGCTGTTTTGGAATATAAGCTGGTAAAGTCATTAATGGTTCTTGAAGAAAATGCGGAGCCTGAAGAAATTTCTCTGATAGAAATTAAATTAATAACGGGAAGGCACCATCAGATCAGGGTGCAGATGTCTCATAAGGGTATGCCTTTGCTTGGTGATAACAAATATGGAAATGACCAGTCCAGAAGTTTGAGTTATGAGATTAAGTGCCGGAATGTGGCATTATGTGCATATAAGCTTGAATTTTTTCATCCGGTATTTAAGAAAAAAATTACATTTGAAAGACTGCCGGAAGGAGAAGTGTTTACCCCTTTTTTTACCAAAAATTTTTATGATCCTTAGAATAATTATTATCATATTTTATTTGAAATTACCCATACTACCAGTAGAAAATTTTGAGAAGCTGATAAGGTATGGGTGATTTTTTTATGGACAAATTTCATTTATCGGAAACCGGAAAGAAATATTTATTAACTGGGGTAATTATTTTTATAGTCTATTTTGCGATGAAGTATATCAGTCCTATTGTATCGCCATTTATTTTTGCTTTTTTGCTGGCAGGAGCTTTGAACCCTTTAGTAAGAGGACTGAACAAAAAAATAAAGGTTCGTAAGTCAGTTTTAGCAGGCATTATCTTATTTTTCCTATGCCTGATTATTATAACATTAGCCTGGATGGCGCTTTCAGGATTGATTACAGGCGGCAGTAGGCTGGCGGTACAGATGCCGGATTATCAGGAGCAGCTATATGTTGTGTTGAACGATTGCTGCCATTTGATGGAAGAAAAATTTGGAGTGGATGGCAGCCAGATTGAAAATTTTATTGTGGAGCAGATCAATATTTTTATCGAAAACCTTGAAGTTAAAGTGATACCAGAGGTTATGGGAAAATCTGTAGGATATATGAGAAATATTGTAGGTTTTATCAGCTTTACTGTAGTAATGATAATCGCTATACTTCTAATTATGAAGGATTATGACAGCTACCTGGATAAAATAAAAAAAGAACAGAGCCTTAAAGCATTGAGAGAGGTAGGCAGAAAAGTGCTTTTTTACGTAAAGACCTTTATTCGGGCGCAGATCATTATTCTTTGCGTTATCAGTGGAATATGTGCGGTTACACTGACAATTATGGGAATGGAAGGAGGAATATTATACGGAATATTGACGGGTGTTATGGATATGCTTCCTTTTATAGGAACCGGAATTATGCTTCTCCCATTGGCAATTTTCCGGCTGGTTAGCGGGAATTACTGGCAGGCTTTTGTGTGCTTCTGCCTTTATGCGGTATGCGCTCTGGTTAGAGAGTTTTTAGAACCGAAGCTGATAGGAGAGCGTGTGGGAGTATGGCCGGTAGGTATTTTATTTGCTGTTTTTGCAGGAATTCATTTATTTGGTGTGTGGGGGATTATTAAAGGCCCGCTGTCACTGGTGATTATTTGCGAAAGCTGCAAATACTTAAATAGTAGTTTGCAATAGAATATTTACAGAAAAGCAACTTCCCTGTTATACTATTTTTGTTATTGCAAAATAGTAAAAGAAGGTGGCAGGTTGATCAAAAAAGCAGGGAATTTATTTACAACAGCATATTTGTTACTTATTTTTGGTGTTTATCCTTTTTATATGAAGCAGGGGTATGTGGATATTGGAAAGGCCAAATATCATTTTTTTATTTATAGTTCTCTTGCTGCAGCAGGTATTTTTGCATTGATCAGCTTTTTTTTAGCAGCGCAGAATATTGGTAAGTGGTTAAAGAAACGCAGGATGCATTTGATTGATTGGGATAAACTATCGGTTGTGGACCTGTTTGTAATGATGTATGCCACAGAAATTTTTATTTCCTATGCATTCTCAGATTTCCGCAAGGAAGCATTATGGGGAACGGAAGGCTGGTATATGGGGCTCGTTCTTAAACTTACTTTATGTGCTTTGTATTTTTTCATATCCAGATTATGGGATGGAAGCAGGATAGTTTGGTATACAGCCATTGCAGCATCGGGCATCGTATTTATTTTTGGAATTTTGGACAGGTTTTCCATTTATTTGATTCCTTTGGAAATACGTCAGAGCGAATTTATTTCTACTCTTGGAAATATTAATTGGTATAGTGGATATTTGTCAGTGCTTGCACCGGTTGGCATCAGCATATTTTTGTTTCAAAATGAAAATATTTACCGGAAATTGTTTTATGCAATTTATACAACAGTTTCTTTTATGGCAGGATTAAGTCAGGGCGGAGACAGTATTTTTCTTTTCTTTGCAGCACTGTTTTTTATGCTGCTTTGGATTTCCATAGAAAAAGAAGCGTGGTTTAGGAATTATTTTTTATTAATTTTTTTATGGGGGCTTTCGGCACAGGTAGTTAGACTCATGCGGCTGCTTATGCCGGATCACTATAATTATGATACTAATAATTTGTGCGCTTATGCTACTGGATCAAATATTACGCTGGTGGTAGGCATTTTTGGTCTTTTAGCTTACGCTGCGCTTTCATGGAAAAAAGAAAAATTGATTTTGAATGAGCACATAAAAAAAATAGTAAGAAAAACAATGATTGTATTGCTTTTAGGAGGGATGGCGCTATGGTTTTTCGTATCCGGAATCAACACATTTACAGGAGTTTTCGGTCTGGAGCAAAAAAGCTTTCTATTGTTAAATGAAAACTGGGGAAATGGCAGGGGGGCCGCTTTTTCAATTGCCTTTGATGGCTTTAAGCAATTACCTGTCTTACATAAAATTATAGGAGTAGGGCCGGACTGTTTTTCTGCATACGTTTATGGTCTGCCGGACGTAGCTGTGAAATTAAGGGAAGCTTTTGGAAACAGCAGGCTGACCAATGCCCATAATGAACTGCTTACCTGTCTTATAAACGAAGGAATTTTGGGTGTATGTCTGTTTTTGGGGATTGTGGTATTTTTTGTAAAAAAGTGCATGAAGAAGGGAACAGAAAATTACGTTTTTTATGCTTTGGCAGCATGCATGATCTGTTATTTATGTCATAATATGGTCAGCTTTGAACAGGTTTTAAATCTGCCTTTCTTATTTCTGCTTATGGGAATGGGAGGTGCAGGACTCCAGAGATGGGATGATTGACTTTTTTATTTGCTATGCATTATTATGTAAAAGAGTATTTGACAAACGAGGGATTATTACGGAGGGAGAAGAATGGAAAACAATCAGAATTTTCAAGAAATGGAATATTTAAATAAACGTTTTTTAAATTGTTATGAAATTATTGCCGGAATTCTTTTTGCCGCATATATGGTAGAGCTTGTTAAAGGAAACAGGACGCTGGGATATACAGCAGTATTTTGTGCATTTTTAGTGATACCCCTTATGATTACGATTTTTATTTATTTGAAGGATAAGAATAGCAAAATGGTAAAGTATTTTGGGCTTTTTGGATATCAGGCTTTATATGCCTTTGTTCTTCTTACCTCAGTAAGCATTTTATCATTCTGTTATGTACTTCCTATGATCGTTGCCATTGCGCTTTATCAGGACAGTAAGTTTGCGATCAAAGGAGGTATTACAGCAGTTCTTATTAATTTTGTGTATATAGTCGTTACTTCTATTCAAACTGGTGCGGAGAGTCTGGATATTGTGAATTTTGAAATCGAGATTGCAGCAGTTGCGCTGGTAGCAGGTTTGTCGATTCTTTCCACGAAGGTGCTAGAGAGAGTTAATAATTATAAAGTAAATTTAATTGAGCAGGATAAGAAAAAAGAAGAAGCTGTTTTAAATCAGATTTTAGAGTCTACAGGCAAGTTGATCGAAAAGATTTCCCAGATCAGTACAGAAGCAAAGAATATGTCGAAGCAGGGCGGGCGAAGCAAGGTAGCAATAGGAGAAATTGTAACGGGAACCAATGATTTGGCAGGTACGATCCAAAATCAGCTTCAGATGACAGAAAATATTGGTACACTTACGGACAACATGGGAGTAATCGTAGAAGAGATTCAGGATAAATTTATTGGTACGAGAGAGGTTACGGAGACAGGAAACAGAGACGTGGAGGAGCTGCTTAAGTCTTCGGAGCAAAGTGAGAAGGCCAGCAGCAAAGTGAGCACTACAATGACAAGTCTGATGCGCCAGACACATGAGGTAAATGAAATTCTTGAAATGATAGAAAGTATTACAAACCAGACAGAGCTTTTGGCATTAAATGCCAGCATTGAAGCGGCACGTGCAGGAGAGGCAGGAAGAGGTTTTGCAGTGGTTGCAGAAGAAATTAAAAAGCTTGCAGCGCAGACGGAAGAAGCCACTCATCAGGTAAAAGGCATTTTGGATGAGCTTACCCGCCAGACGGATATGGCCGAAAAGAGTGTAGGCAGTCTGGTGGAATTAAATAAGAAGCAGGCACAGCTTGTAACACAGACGCGTACTGCTTTTGAAAGGATACATGAAGACATTACAGAGGTAAACGACAGCGTGGAAAAGCAGTCCTCTCATATGATTCAGATTAAGGCCAGCAATAAAGAAATTATTCAGTATGTTGAGAGTTTAAGTGCATTTAGTGAGGAGCTCCTTGCTAATACGGAAAACACTAGAGAGCTTACAGACGATACGATTGAAGGAACCAGAAAGGTCAGCCTTCTTTTGGATGAAGTAATGGAAGAAGTAGAAGTCTTAAAGACGATTGTATAAATTACAAAAAGGAGAAGGAAAGATGGCTGAAAAAAAGTTAGTAGAAGCAATCACGTCCATGAGTGAAGATTTTGCACAGTGGTATACGGATGTGGTGAAGAAGGCGGAGTTGATTGATTACTCCAATGTAAAAGGCTGCATGGTAATTAAACCTGCAGGATATGCAATATGGGAAAATATTCAAAAGCGCCTGGATGAAAGATTTAAGGCAGTGGGCGTTGAAAATGTATATATGCCTATGTTTATCCCTGAAAGCCTTTTACAAAAGGAAAAAGATCACGTGGAAGGGTTTGCGCCTGAAGCGGCTTGGGTGACGTATGGAGGCTCAAGTCCTTTGCAGGAGAGAATGTGTGTCAGACCTACGTCTGAAACACTATTTTGTGATTTTTATAAGGGAGATATTCAGTCTTACCGCGATCTTCCAAAGGTATATAACCAGTGGTGCAGTGTAGTTCGCTGGGAAAAGGAAACAAGACCTTTCTTACGTTCCAGAGAATTTTTATGGCAGGAAGGCCATACTGCCCATGCTACTGCTGATGAGGCCGAAGAAAGAACGGAACAGATGCTGAATGTTTATGCAGATTTTTGTGAAGAGGTTCTGGCAATTCCTGTGGTGAAAGGACGTAAGACAGAAAAAGAAAAGTTTGCAGGTGCAGAAGCTACGTATACCATTGAGGCGCTGATGCATGACGGAAAGGCACTGCAGTCAGGAACCAGCCACAATTTTGGAGATGGATTTGCAAAGGCTTTTGGTATTCAGTTTACGGATAAAGACAATCAGTTAAAATATGTTTACCAGACTTCCTGGGGAATGTCTACCAGGATTATCGGGGCGATTATCATGGTGCATGGGGACGATTCAGGGTTAGTGCTTCCTCCTGAGATCGCGCCTACACAGGTGATGATCATACCCATTCAGCAAAAGAAGGAAGGAGTTTTGGATAAGGCTTATGAGCTTCGGGATCGGCTAAAGAATTTCCGTGTAAAGGTTGACGATTCTGATAAGAGTCCCGGATGGAAGTTTTCTGAGCAGGAGATGCGTGGTATTCCTATGCGTGTGGAGATTGGACCTAAGGATATAGAAGCTGGTAAATGTGTAATCTGCCGGCGCGATACCAGAGAGAAAATTGAGGTGGAACTGGAAAAATTAGAAGAAACAGTAGCTGGACTTATTACGAAAATTCAGGCAGATATGCTTGACAGAGCCAGAAAACATTTGGAGGAGCATACCTACACTGCAACATGCAGAGAAGAATTTGAGAAAATATTTTCACAAAAAACGGGCTTTGTAAAAGCAATGTGGTGTGGAGATAGATCCTGCGAGGAAGAAATCAAAGAGAATATGGGTGTCAGCAGCCGGTGCATGCCTTTCAATCAGGAATGTCTGTCAGACACCTGTGTTTATTGTGGAAAGAGCGCTAAAAAAATGGTATACTGGGGAAAAGCGTATTAAAAACACAGTATGTAAGGAATAACGAATGCAGAATGGAATTATGATTCAGTTGCCTGAAAAGGTAACATATATTATAAATACGATTATGGAAGCCGGCTACGAAGCATATGCAGTAGGCGGCTGCATTCGTGATTCTATTTTGGGCAGAATACCAGATGATTGGGATATTACCACCTCGGCATCTCCCTATCGGGTAAAGGAGTTGTTTCAGCATACCATTGATACGGGACTGAAACATGGGACAGTTACAGTCATGGTTGACCGGGAAGGATTTGAAGTGACCACCTACCGCATTGATGGCGCATATGAGGATGGAAGACATCCCAAGGAGGTAATGTTTACTGCCAGCTTGGCGGAGGATTTAAAACGGAGAGATTTTACTATCAATGCAATGGCTTATAATGATGATGCCGGACTGGTGGATGAATTCGGAGGAATGGCGGATCTAAAAGATCAAGTGATCCGCTGTGTGGGCAGCCCTAGAGAGCGGTTTATGGAAGATGCTCTGCGGATTATGCGCGCAGTAAGGTTCTCAGCACAGTTGGGGTATGAGATTGAACTGGAAACAAAAGCTGCTCTCAGGGAACTTGCGCCGAAGCTTGCCTGTATCAGTGCCGAAAGGATTCAGACGGAACTGGTCAAGCTGGTTACATCACCTCATCCTGAAAATTTAAGGATTGCTTATGCAACAGGAATTACCAGGGTGATTTTGCCGGAGTTTGATGTATGCATGGAAACAGAACAGAACAATCCGCATCACTGCTACAACGTGGGAGAGCATATTTTAAAATCTATGGAGAAGGTAAAGCCGGATAAAATCCTGCGTCTTGCCATGTTGTTTCATGACATTGGAAAACCTGAAACAATCATGATGGATGATAAGGGGATTTGCCATTTTCACGGACATCAGACAGTTTCTGAGGAAATGACGCTGAAAATATTGAAGAGGCTTAAATTTGACAACTATACAATCCATATGGTTGCAAAGCTGGTCAGATATCATGATTATGAGGTAGAGGCAAAAGAAAAAAATGTAAGGCGTGCAGTTATGAAAATTGGCGAAGATATCTTTCCTCTTTTGCTTCAGGTTAAAGAAGCAGATTTGGAGGCACAAAGCGCATATCTTCGGGAGGAAAAGAAAGAAAAACTGAAGGCGGTTATAAACGTCTATGAACAAGTGACTGCCAAGGGACAGTGTGTATCTTTAAAAACCCTTGCGGTAACAGGAAAAGATCTGATCAAAGAAGCGGACATGCAGCCCGGTCCTGAAATTGGAGAAATACTGCACCGGCTGCTGGATATAGTGATAGAAGAGCCCGGTCAGAATGAGAGAGAAAATCTGTTGAAGTTGGCAAGACAAATTAAGTAATACTTTATAGTGGTTACTCATATGATAGGATATGACACAAATTGGGGGTAATCACTGTGAATGACAGAAGCGTCAGTCTGCTGGACAATTATGATATAGAGGTGCTTCGGACCTGGAAGGGACGGGGCGCTATTCTTTGTGAAACGGGGAAGGGGATCCTTGTATTAAAGGAATATGCCGGACATAAGGAAAAAGCCGTTTTTCAGGATGCATTGCTTACCCTGGTGAAAGAAAATGGATTTAATTATGTGGAAAGTATTCTTAAGAATAAGGAACAGGAGTTGATTACGCAGGATCAGGAGGGTAATTCTTATATTCTTAAGACTTATTTTGACGGCAGGGAATGTAATGTAAGAGATATGGAGGAATGCAGGCAGGCTGTACAGACGTTGGCAAAGCTGCATAAAGCTTCACAGGTAACAGAAGACTTCTTGGGAGGCGTTGTGCTTCATCCTGCCCATTTGGAGTTTGAAAAGCATAATAAGGAATTACGTAAAGTCAGAAAGTTTATAAAGGGAAGAAGCCAGAAAACGGATTTTGAGATTTGCCTTATGAAAAGCTATGACTACTTTTTTAATCTGGCACTACAGGTTACGGAAGAACTGCGTTTTTATCAAAAGGAAGAGAAGTTGTATTTTATTTGTCATGGGGATTATCAGCATCATAATATTATTCTGACAGATGGGCAGATGAATTTGATTAATTTTGAAAAATGTACTCCTGACAGTCCTGTCAGGGACCTGTATCTTTTTATGAGAAAGCTGTTGGAAAAAAGCAACTGGGATGAGAATGCAGGATTTGAAATAATAAATTCCTATCATTTGGAAAGAAACATGGAAAAAGAAGAATACCGTCAGTTATATTACCGTTTGGCTTACCCTGAAAAATTCTGGAAGATAGTTAATTTTTATTATAATTCCGGTAAGGCATGGATTCCCGGAAAAAATCTGGAGAAGCTGGTCAAGGTGATCAATCAGGAAAAAGAAAAACAATGCTTTCTGGAAAAATTTAAAAACAAGTATGGAGTGTAGTTTTATATTTTCTTCTTTGCATTTACGTGATATACTTGACAATGAGGGTGGAGTATTGTTTAAAGGTATAGGGAAAGAAAATGAATTTAAAAGATAAAATACCAAAGATAATCAAACCAGTTTTATGCGGCATCTGTCTGGTGCTTACCGGATGCAGTGCTGCCAGTATGGCACAGGAATCGACCTTTGAAAGCGCCTATGAAAACGGTGTGGAAGAAGAAAAAGTGAATATATATACCTCCACAGCATCTGTAATTATACGTTCTGTAAATGAAGAGGAGCAGAAGATCAGCATGTATCTGCTCAACCGAAATGAAAACAGGGATATGGGTTATAATGGCGCTACAGTAGTGCAGGATAAGTATGGAAGTGCAATGACTATTGCCCAGTTAAAGCCAGGAGATATTGCTGAAATCACTTATAACAGCGAGCTTGAAAGGGCAGGTTCTATTACGCTTTCAGAAGATGCATGGAGTTACGAAGGTGTAACCAAGTACAATTTGAATATTGGAAATGGAAATGCTTCTATTGGGGATGAGACATTCAGCATTGACAATAAAGTATTGGTTTTTTCAGATGGTCATGTGATCAATCCGGCTCAGATAATTAATCAGGATGTGCTTACTATTCGTGGAAAAGGGCATAGTATTATGAGCATTACTGTGGAAAAAGGGCATGGATATCTTGATATTAAAAATGATGAGGCAGTTTTGGGCAGCTTTATCGAAGTGGGACAAACTGTAATATCGCAGATAGCCCCTGATATGTTGATCACGGTTCCGGAGGGAAATTACACAGTCAGGATTATCGGAGAAGGAATTGACGAGTCCAGAGAAGTGCAGATAGAGAGAAACAAAGAAACGGTTTTGGATCTTGGCGATATTGAAGTGGCAAAAATTCAGGATGCGCCTGTGAAATTTGTTATCACACCATCTACAGCATCAGTTTATGTGGATGAGGCGAAGATAGACACCAGCCGCACAGTCAGGCTGCCTTTAGGACTTCATCTTGTTACTGCTACAGCTTCCGGATATGATTCTCTTTCTCAGTATTTCCAGATAGAGGATGGGGTAAATACAGTTAAAATGACGTTGGAAGAGGAGTCTGACATTTCAGGAAATGATATTTTTTCCAGTGAAAAAGAGGAACCTACGATTACGATTGAGGCACCTGTAGGGGCAGAAGTCTATCAGGATAACTTGTATATGGGAATTGTACCGGTTACTTATAACAAGACAGCCGGAGATCATACGATTACCTTAAGAAAACCCGGATATATTACAAGAAGCTACGGGATTACTGTGGTAGATGATAAAAATGATGTAACATATGCTTTTCCTGAGTTAGATCCTGAGAATAATACAGTAAGTGATAATTCCGTTAATGGTCAAAATGGAAATACAAATGGAAGTGGAAGTAATAATACGGTAAGCGGTAATTCCGTAAGCGGCAATTCGGTAAGTGGTAATTCTGCTTCAGGCACCAACAAGTAGATGGATGATTTGGATGGGGAATGGTGAAAAATCCCGAAAACCGCATAAAATCCATAAAAAAGCACAATTTTACCTTGACAAACATAAGTAAAGACGATATATATATATATACAGACGTTTCAAAAGAGACATCTACGAAAAAACACTCATAATTAAGAGGAGGAGTTCGAAATGAACAAAACAGAGTTAGTAGCTGCTATGGCAGATCAGGCTGGATTATCCAAGAAGGATGCAGAAAAGGCTTTAAAGGCTTTTACTGATGTTGTTTCAGAAGAATTAAAGAAAGATGGAAAGGTTCAGTTAGTTGGTTTTGGTACTTTCGAAGTATCCAAGAGAGCAGCTAGAGAAGGCAGAAACCCTCAGACTGGTGCGGTTATGTCTATCGCAGCTTCCAAAGCTCCTAAATTTAAAGCTGGCAAGGCTTTAAAGGATATGATTAACGAATAAGTTAGGCATCTTAGGGACCTGCATTTTGCAGGTCCTTTTGCGTATAATGAGAAAGGATAAATATGAGACTTGACAAATATTTAAAAGTTTCCCGCCTGATCAAAAGAAGGACAGTTGCAAACGAAGCCTGTGATGCGGGAAGAGTTATGATAAATGATAAGCCTGCAAAAGCATCTGCAAATGTAAAGCAGGGAGATATTATTACCATTGCATTTGGCAATAAGGATGTGAAGGTGGAAGTTTTGAGTGTACAGGAGACGGTAAAAAAAGAAGAAGCGAAAGAATTGTTCCGTTATATATAAGTTGAAAATGTTAGTCTATAAATTACTTTTTTATAATATAATCTTTTATAGGAGATAGAGGTAAAGCTTCTGCTCCTGCAATGGCAGTCGTATTTTGCTTTGCAAAACAAGGAGGATTATATGGAAGACTTAAATGCAAGTAAGCGGGCGCATAAGCTGATATTGAATAATAGAAGGACATGTAATTTGACGGGAGTCAGTGATGTCTTGTCTTTTGACGAAAATGAAATAATTTTGGAAACAGATCAGGGAATGCTGATGATCAAAGGAAATGAACTCCATGTAAACAGATTGACGCTGGATAAGGGAGAAGTAGATGTGGACGGAAGAATCGACAGCTTTACTTATTCGGAGCAGTCCAGTTTGGGATCGAAAGGGGAATCCCTGCTTAGCAGATTATTTAAGTAGGTGCATATGAGCCAGAATATTGTAAATGAAGTGACCTTTTTACTGCATTCTTTTCTCATGGGAATCATTATTACCTTTGTGTATGATGGATTTTTGATTTTGCGCCGGCTGATCCGCCACAGCCTGTTTTTAATTTCAATTGAAGATTTAATTTTCTGGATTGCCTGTGCCATAGGCGTGTTTTACATGCTCTATGAGGAAAACAATGGGATTTTACGCTGGTTTGCAGTATTTGGCGCATCTCTGGGGATGATTGCTTATAAATTAAGTATTAGCGCTGTAATTGTTAATGTGGTGTCAAAGCTTATTGAGCGTATTATTTCTGTACTGAAGCGTATATTTTCTTTTTTATTCAAACCATTTAAGTTTTTGGGAAAGAAAGTGTTTCATGTTTGCAGGCGTTCATCTAAAAAAAGCAGGAAGATATGCAGATGTTTGAAAAACAAGTTGACGGGCAGAATTAAATTACTTAAAATAGTATTATGTAAACGGTAAATTATTCGTTATCCTTTATAGGATATGAAATAGAAGTGGGGAGAAATATGGCAAAGAAAGCAGCATACAGGAAAAAACGTCAAAATCGTTTTGGCATGTTTCTGGTTTCTATTGTTGTAATCATGATGCTGATCGTGGTAGCCTGTAACAGCGTGGAATTAATGGCAAAAAGAGAAACCTACAGGCAGAAAGAAGCCGCTTTAGAGGAGCAGATTGCAGCAGAGGAAGAACGTGCAAAGGAAATAGAGGAATTTGAAACTTATACACATACCAAGAAATACATTGAGGAAGTGGCAAGAGATAAACTTGGCTTAGTGTATGAAGGAGAAATTTTATTTAAAGATGAGGATTAAGCAGACATGTAATGTGTCTGCTTTTGTTAACATAAGGATGGCTGGCAAAGCCTGGTATCCGTTGTTTAACATAAGGATGGCTGGCAAGATGGGATATCTGTTGCTTTTTGTCAAAAAGTTTTCTGTTTTTTCTGCCTGCTTTTGACAAACTGTTTGTCCAGTGTTTTGTATAATATTCGTTACAATTCAGCTAAATGATAAAGATGAGCTGCGTATGCCTTTACGAATGCAGGGCTGAACTGTAATTAGGAGGAATCAGTCATTATGAAAAAGCAGATATCAGTTGAAAAGGAAGAATTTAACAGCATACTGCCGGAGTATGGCAGGAGAAAGCTGCTCACTTATGCAGACTCCATCAGGGAACTGGCAGAAAGCTTCAGGGAAACGGAAAGTAACAGAGAAGAAATAAAAAGGACAGTGGAAACAGACAGAAAAGATTACATATGGCAGAAGCGTCTGAATGAGAATAAAGATTTGATGATAGAACATTTAGAGGAAATGGCAAAGATCATGACACAGCTTGCCGATGAGACCAGAAAATGTGTCCCATTAGGGGAGCGCCGGTTTAAACAGATTGCACATGCGCTTAGAGAGGTGGATATACAGATTAAAAGTCTGTACTTAATAGAGAACGAAGCAGGGCGGATGGAAATTTCTCTTACCATAAGAACAGTAAAGAAAAATACACTTTCAGCAGAAGATCTCGGGGATTTATTATCTGTACTTTTGAATATGCGCCTGACCGGTGCACAGGATAATGCTTTTTTTATAGGGGAAGACTGGCAAACTTTTTATTATGTGGAAGAGGCCAGATTTCATATACTTACAGGGATTGCAAAGGCTGTAAAGGAGACAGAGAAAATTTCGGGAGACAATTATGCATTTTTTGAAACAGAACAGGGAAATCTTACAGCGGTTCTTTCCGATGGGATGGGTTCAGGGGATAAAGCCTGTAATGACAGTACTATGGTAGTGGAATTAATGGAAAAATTTCTGGAGGCAGGATTTCAGATGGAGATGGCAATCCAGATGATCAACAGTGCGCTGCTTACCGGAGAAGATAATTCCAATATGTCTACGTTGGATCTGTGCAGCATAGATTTATATTGTGGAGAATGTCGTTTTGTAAAAGTGGGGAGTGCATGTTCTTATATTAAAAGGCAGCATTTGGTGGATCGGATTTCTTCGGGAAATCTTCCCTTAGGAATTTTTCAAAGGCCGGATATGGAAGCAGTAGGAAGAACACTTATGGATGGAGACTATATTATTATGGTTTCAGATGGTGTACTAGACGCACTTTCTCAAGGGATTGGAGAGGACATGCTTTCGGAATTAATTGGCAGTACCAATTTGGAAAATCCAGGTGAGATGGCCAATGCAATTTTAAATTTCTGTATTCATCAGTGCAAGGGGCATATTAGGGATGATATGACGATTCTGGTGATTGGAATATGGAAAAAAGAGGACTAGCTTTGACTTTTCCTTTTAATTTCGTTATATTATAAAGTATGATCAAAAAAGTACTGAATTATATAAATCAATATGAAATGATTAAGCCGGAAGATAACATAGTAGCCGGAGTATCAGGGGGCGCAGATTCTGTCTGCCTCCTTTTTGTGCTGTTGGAGATCAGAAAACAAATCCCCTTTACGTTAAAAGTTGTGCATGTAAATCATGGCATTCGTAAAGAGGCGGCTGAAGATGCCGATTTTGTAAGAAAGCTGTGCATGGAAAAAGATATTCCTTTTAAGCTGGTGAAAAAAAATGTAAAGGAAAGTGCAAAGCGGAATGGCCTGTCTGAGGAAGAAGAGGGGCGGCGTATCCGATATGAAGCATTTGAAAGCGAACTTTTACCGGAAGGAGGAAAGATCGCAGTAGCCCATAACAGCAATGACCGGGCAGAGACTATGCTATTTCATATTTTTCGTGGTACTGGGCTTACAGGTATTAGCGGTATCCGCCCAGTCAATGGGAAAGTAATCCGGCCTCTTTTATGCCTGAAACGAAACGAGATAGAAAATTGGCTGATGAAAAGAAAAATACCTTTTTGCACTGACAGTACAAATGCGCAGGACGATTATACCAGGAACCGCATCAGGCACCATATTTTAGCATATGCTGAAAGAGAGGTCTGTCAGGGTGCTGTGGGTAATATGAACCGGGCGGCGGATCAACTGCTTGAAGCAGAGGAGTTTGTGGCAAGGCAGACAAAAGCAGCGGTAATAAAATGCACACAAACAACTCAGGATGGAATAGTAATCAAAATACCAGAATTTCTTGAAGAAGATGCATATCTGCGCAGCCGTATTTTGCTTTCCTGTATAGAACAGACCGCAGGCTGTAGAAAGGATATTACAGCAGCACACATAAGGAGCATTGGAGAACTTTTTGAAGGGACAGGAAGTAAGGAGATTCACCTTCCTTACCACATTACGGTTTATAAAAAATATGATATGGGAATGATTAAAAGAGAAGAGGCGCTTCGGGGAGGAAGTCTATGTGAGAAAGAAAGAAAAGAGATTTATTATGTGACGTTACCTTCAGTTATAGAGGTGGAAGGGCTTGGAAGAGTAGAATTCACAATATTTTCACAAACAGATTCTCAAAATATTCCAGAAAAAACATATACGAAATGGTTTGATTATGATAAAATAACTTCGTCTGTAATGTTGCGTACAAGAAAAGAGGGAGATTTTTTAACAATAAACAAGAAAATGGGACACAAGTCTTTGCAGGATTATTTTGTGAATGAAAAAATTCCTAAAGAGGAAAGAAACAAGATATATTTGCTTGCAGAAGGCTCGCATATCATCTGGATACCAGGATTGCGGATCAGTGAGTACTATAAGGTACAGGAAAACACTCAGAGAATTTTACAGGTATGTATTTTAGATAAAGATTAAAGTAACGAAAGGAGCTGTGAAAATGGCTGAAAAAATTAAGGTTTTGCTTTCCGAAGAGGAAGTAGATGCTAAGATTAAACAGATTGGAGAGCAAATCAGTAAAGACTATGAGGGGCGTCAGGTTCATTTGGTATGTGTTTTAAAAGGCGGCAGTTTTTTTATGTGTGAACTGGCAAAAAGGATAACTGTGCCGGTTTCCCTGGATTTTATGTCAGTTTCCAGTTATGGAAGTGATACAAAGTCCAGCGGAGTGGTCAGGATTGTAAAGGATCTTGACGAGCCTTTAAAAGGCAAGGATGTGATTGTAATAGAGGATATTGTGGATTCCGGGCATACCTTAAGCTATCTTCTTGAAATGCTTAAGAATAGGGAACCGGCAAGCTTAAGGCTTTGTACTTTATTGGATAAGCCGGATCGGCGAGTTGCAGATGTGCATGTGGATTATACTGGTTTTCAAATCCCTGATGAGTTTGTGGTGGGATATGGTCTGGATTATGATCAGAAATATAGAAATCTTCCCTATATTGGGGTAGTAGAATTTGAGTAAAGAAAGATAGGGCCGGATCATTCCGGCAGGAGAGGTAAAAATTTTGAATAAGAGAAGTAGAGGTTATAATGCATATTTTGTGCTTGTACTGCTTTTACTGGCATTGTTGATTATACCAAGTCTTTTGGATGGAGGCCGGGTAGAGTATACCAGAGGAGAGCTGATCAGAGATTTAGAGGCAGGCAGGGTAGTATATGCAAGCATTTCTCCCAGCAGGGAAACACCTACAGGAGAAGTTGATTTTGTTTTAAGTGATGGACCAGGCAAAACACTATATGTAACAGATGTATCAGAAATAGAACAGCTCCTGATTTCTTACGGACTGGATCCGGATGTTAAGAAAGTGCAGGAGGAAAGCTGGTTTTTAACTAGTGTGTTTCCAGTACTTCTTGCCATTATCGTTATGGTGTTTTTCTTTGTAATGATGAACAGCCAGAGTTCAGGCGGTAACAGCAAGATGATGAACTTTGGAAAAAGCAGGGCAAAGCTTTCTATGGGAGACGGAAAGATTACCTTAAAGGATGTAGCTGGTCTTAAGGAAGAAAAGGAAGAACTGGAAGAAATCGTGGAATTTTTAAAGGAGCCTGCCAAATTTACCAAAGTAGGTGCCAGAATTCCCAAAGGTGTGCTTTTAGAAGGAGCGCCTGGTACAGGTAAAACGCTGCTGGCAAAGGCGATTGCAGGAGAAGCAGGAGTGCCTTTTTTTAGCATTTCAGGATCAGATTTTGTTGAGATGTTTGTGGGTGTGGGTGCATCCAGAGTACGCGATTTGTTCGAAGAAGCAAAAAGGCATTCACCCTGTATTGTATTTATAGATGAGATTGATGCTGTAGCAAGACGCCGGGGAACCGGTATGGGCGGTGGTCATGATGAAAGAGAACAGACCTTGAATCAGCTCCTTGTGGAGATGGATGGTTTTGGCGTAAATGAAGGCATTATTGTAATGGCAGCTACCAACCGGGTAGATATTTTAGATCCTGCTATTATGCGTCCTGGGCGTTTTGATAGAAAAATCAGTGTAAACAGGCCGGATGTGGGAGGCCGGGAAGATATTCTTAAGGTACATGCAAAGAATAAGCCTCTTGCAGAGGATGTTGACTTAAAACAGATTGCTCAGACAACAGCCGGATTTACCGGAGCAGATTTAGAGAACCTTTTAAATGAGGCTTCCATTGCAGCCGCCAAGGAAAACAGAAGTTATGTGATTCAGGAGGATATTAAAAAATCTTTCATCAAGGTGGGAATTGGAGCCGAAAAGAAAAGCCGTATTATTACAGAGAAGGAAAAGAAAATTACTGCCTACCATGAAGCAGGGCATGCGATTTTGTTCCATGTACTGCCTGATGTAGGGCCTGTCTATACTGTATCCATTATTCCTACAGGATTAGGAGCAGCAGGTTATACGATGCCCCTTCCTGAAAATGATGATATGTTTATCACGAAGGGCAAGATGCTGCAGGATATTATGGTATCTTTGGGTGGAAGAATTGCCGAAGAAATTATTTTTGGTGATATTACCACTGGGGCATCCAGCGATATTAAGAAGGCAACCAAAGCGGCCAGGGATATGGTGACAAGGTATGGTATGTCTGAAAATATTGGTGTGATAAATTATAACAGTGATGATGATGAAGTATTTATTGGCAGGGATCTTGCTCATACCAAGAGTCATAGTGAATTGGTTTCTGGTGAGATAGATAGGGAAGTAAAGAAAATCATTGACGATTGTTATAAAAAGGCAAAAGCAATTATTTTAGAGCATATGGAGATTCTTCATAAGTGCGCACAGGAACTTCTTAAGAAGGAAAAAATTGGAAGAGATGAGTTTGAAGCGTTATTTGAACAGAAGGACACGTCTCCGGAAGCGTTTTTCAATGAGTAATTGTATATATTGCACAAAAATAAGAGATAAAAATTGTAATATTTATGAATCGTGAGTATTTACGCAAAATGGGGTGTATGCTATTATACTACTTGTAACCCCCCCAATACATTATATAGTTTTTTGCTATACCCCATAAGAAAGAAATACCTTCTCTAAAAAGGACAGTAACGTGTTACTGTCTTTTTTACTGCCCAGAATATCTTGATAAAGTATTGGGGATAGTATAAGATAGACATGAGTTGTATTTTATGGAAACGGAGTAAATTACATATGGATTTTGATCGATTAATAAAAGCAGAACAGAACAGTCAGTATATAGCAAACATGCGGCCTGTTTTTAATCGAAAAGCTTTGTTTAGTGACACTACGGAAGATTACTTGTCTCCTGCTGAGCCAAATCCTTATTCAAAGGTTACAATCAGATTTCGTTCGGCGGCTAATAATATTGACAGGGTAATTATGATTAGCCACAAAGAGCGGTATTTTATGAAAAAGGAAAGCCATGATGAATACTTTGACTATTTTGCGTGCGAGGCAGAGTTAGGTACAGAAGAATTTTCTTATTATTTTGAAGTCAGAGTAGGTAAAATTACCTGCCTTTATGATATTCGAGGTGTAGTGAGCGAGACATCGCCTGAATATGCATTTCGGATAATTCCTGGATTTAAGACACCCAAGTGGGCAAAGGGTGCTGTAATGTACCAGATTTATGTGGACCGCTTTTATAATGGTGATCCTTCCAATGATGTGCTTACCTCCGAGTATGAGTATATTGGCGATAAGACAGTGAAAGTGGAAGATTGGAATAAATATCCTGCCGCTATGGGAGTCAGAGAGTTTTATGGCGGAGATTTGCAGGGAGTATTGGACAAAATGGATTATCTGCAGGATTTAGGAATTGATGTAATTTATTTTAATCCTCTATTTGTTTCTCCTTCCAATCATAAATATGACATTCAGGATTATGATAATATTGATCCACACTTTGGAAAAATCGTAAGTGATGAGGGCGAACTGCTTCCTCATAATCAGAAAGAAAATAGATTTGCGTCAAGGTACATTGACCGGGTGACGAATAAAAAGAATTTAGATGCCAGTAATGAGTTGTTTGCAAGGGTAGTGGAAGAAGCACACAGAAGGGGCATGAAGGTCATATTAGATGGTGTGTTTAATCACTGTGGCTCATTTAATAAATGGATGGACAGAGAAAGAATTTATGAAAATGCAGAAGGCTACGAAAAGGGAGCATACATTTGTAAAGAAAGCCCATATTCTGATTATTTTCTGTTTCATGATGAGGGGGCATGGCCCTATAACACAACCTATGATGGCTGGTGGGGACATGATACTCTTCCTAAATTAAATTATGAAAAATCAAAAGATCTTTTTGATTATGTGATGCATATAGCTGCCAAGTGGGTATCGCCGCCTTATAATGTGGATGGCTGGCGTCTGGATGTGGCGGCAGATTTAGGGCAAACGCCTGGGTTTAATCATTATTTTTGGAAGGTATTTCGGAAGGCGGTCAGAAATGCAAATCCCGATGCAATTGTGCTGGCAGAACATTATGGAAGCCCAAAGAGCTGGCTGAATGGCAAAGAATGGGATACGGTAATGAATTATGATGCATTTATGGAACCGATCACCTGGTTTCTTACTGGTATGCAGAAGCACAGTGACGATTACAGGGAAGATATGTATGGAAATGCTGACAGCTTTGTTGGCGCAATGCTTCATCACATGGCAAGTTTTACTACCCCATCACTTCAGATTGCCATGAATGAGCTGTCTAATCATGATCACTCCAGATTTCTTACCAGAACCAGCCGAAAGGTAGGCAGAACCAATACGTTAGGTGCATATGCAGCGGACGAAGGCGTTAATAAAGCAGTCATGCGTGAAGCAGTGGTTATGCAGATGACATGGCCGGGAGCGCCTACCATTTATTATGGCGATGAGGCGGGTGTCTGTGGGTTTACTGATCCTGATAACAGAAGAACTTATCCTTGGGGACATGAAGATTTAGAACTGATACAGTTTCATAAAGAAATGATTCGTATTCATAAGGAAAATCAAGAACTTTTAACAGGTTCACTTAAATTTGTGGATAAGGATTATAATATTATCAGCTACGGAAGATTTAATAGAAAATCTGCAATTGTGGTAGTGATAAATAATAATCATCATGAAATAGTGAGAGAACTGACCATTTGGCATTTGGGGATTCCTAAGGAGAGTATAGTAAGGAGTTTAATTCTAACTACAGCAGAAGGTTTTTCCACACAGTCACGTGAGTATCCGGTTATCTCAGGGAAAATTACATTGAATCTTCCTAAGACTTCAGCGATTGTGCTTAAGTATGAGTAATCATATATTTCATAAATAAACATTATGTTTCCTTTGTTTTTTGTCCTTATGGATAAATTACAAGGGAAATTTTTTTATGCAGCAATTGTTTTGAAATAAAGGAGCTTGGAATGTATAACAAAGAGAGAGGTACTTAAATAAATTGGTAGTATTTTATAAAAAGTGGAAACTAAGTTTGTGTAAATAGTTTCTATAAAAATTTTTTCCAGTATGCTACAATATAGGAAACTGAAAATTAAAATATAGTTTCCTATATGAAAAATATAACTTATAAAGTATAAAGAGGTATAAGGTTGAATTTAAAAATAATTATTTTGGAAGGAACTTTACAGGCATTCCGGCAGAAGGGATTAAAATTTACTATGGATGACATTGCCAGGCTTCTTGGAATGAGCAAAAAAACCATTTATACGGTTTTTCGGGATAAAGATGCATTGTTTTTGGCGATGGTGGATTACTTGTTTGATTCGATTAAGGAATGTGAAAGGCAGATAGTGGAAGATGCTTCTCTGACCACAATAGAAAAAATACGTGCCATTCTTGGGGTTATGCCGGATGTATACAAGGATATAGATTTCAGGCAGCTCTATACATTAAAAGAAAAATATCCGGCAATTTATGCACAGTTGGAAATGCGTCTGGAAACAGGATGGGAATCCACTATTCAACTATTAGAAAAAGGGATGGAGGAAGGAGTGGTTCGTCCTGTTAAAATTCCAATATTAAAGACAATGCTGGAAGCAACTTTGGAAGAATTTTTTCAGAGAGATATTTTACTTTGTCATCAAATATCCTATACGGAAGCTTTGGAAGAAGTGGTGGGAATTTTGATGGATGGAATTGCAGTACATAATTGAAGTGAGCGATAGAATAATTCAGGGAGATGGATATGGGAACAAAATGCAGAGAACGTATTTATTTAAACGATGGCTGGCGGTTTAGTAAAAAATACAGCGGAGAAATGTTAAAACCAGATTTTAATGATGAGAATATGGAAGAGGTCAGGCTGCCGCATACCTGTCAGGAAGTGCCTTATCATTATTTTGATGAACAGATTTATCAGATGGTATGCATTTACCGCAGGAAAATTGAAGTGCCGGAACGCTTAAAGGGAAAGAGTGTGGTACTTACTTTAGAGGGGGCTGCCCATGAAAGTGAAGTATTTCTAAATGGGGAAAAGGTTGGGGAGCACCATTGCGGCTATACGGCTTTTTCTATAGATTTAAGTAAAAAACTGCTTTATGAGCAGGAAAATGTGCTGGCAGTGAAGGTAGACAGCAGAGAAAGTTTAAATATTCCTCCATTTGGATTTGTGATCGATTACATGACTTATGGAGGCATCTACAGAGATGTTTATTTAGAAGTCAGGAATGAAACACATCTACAGGATGTGTTTCTGGCTTCGGAGATAAAAAGAGATACTGCAAATGATTCAGCAGCGTTGATTTCACAGATCCAGATAGCGGGGGAACAGGATGAACTTATCCTGCGTCAGTTTATTAGGAAGAAAGGTCAGGAAAGCTACAGACTGTTGGGGGAAATGCAGGTCAGTGCCGGACAGAAGGAAGCAAAGTTGAAATGGGAAGCCGGTAAGATAGAGCTTTGGGACATTGTGAATCCGGTGTTGTATGAAGTGAAAACAGAACTGACAAAGCAGGATGTAGTACTGGATGAAATCGTCACATGCTTTGGATTCCGAAAAGCAGAGTTTTTAAAGGATGGGTTTTATTTAAATGACCGTAAGGTTAAGATTCGTGGTTTGAACCGCCATCAAAGCTATCCTTATGTAGGATATGCAATGCCTAAATCCATGCAGTGTATGGATGCAGATATTTTAAAATATGAACTTGGTGTAAATGCAGTACGGACATCACATTATCCCCAGTCTCATTATTTTTTGGAAAGATGTGATGAAATAGGTCTTTTAGTGTTTACGGAAATACCCGGATGGCAGCATATCGGGAATGAAGAATGGAAAAGGCAGGCAGTGGAAAATACCAGAGATATGGTACAGCAGTATCGGAACCATGCTTCTATCATTTTATGGGGCGTGCGTATTAATGAGTCCCAGGATGATGATGAATTTTATGAGAGAACGAATGCTGTAGCAAGAGCCTTAGATCCCTACAGGCCCACAGGGGGAGTCAGAGCTCATCAAAAGAGCAGCTTTCTGGAGGATGTATATACGTATAATGATTTTTCCCATGACGGTGAGGCGAAAGGATGCCTCCCCAAGAAAAAAGTTACGCCTGACATGGAAAGAGCATATCTGGTCAGTGAATATAACGGACATATGTATCCTGCCAAAGTTTTTGACTGGGAGGAACACAGGGCTGAGCAGGCAATCCGTCATGCCAATGTTTTAAATGCCATAGCAGGCGAGGAAGATATTTCAGGCAGCTTTGGCTGGTGCATGACGGACTATAATACTCATAAAGATTTCGGAAGTGGAGACAGGATTTGTTATCATGGAGTAATGGATATGTTTAGGAATCCGAAGCTGGCAGCCGACGTTTACGCCTGTCAGCAGGAGGAAAGACCGGTTCTATCTGTTAGTTCCACTATGGATATTGGAGAGCATCCAGGAGGCAGCAGAGGAAAAATATGGATATTTACAAATGCGGACAGGGTTCGCATGTATAAAAATGGCAGGCTCCTTAAGGAATATGGTAAGGAAAATTCTGACTACCCGCATTTACTTCATGGGGCGATTTTGATAGATGACTTTATTGGGGATGCCATCATTAAGGAAGAACATTTTGAGAAAAAACTGGCGGAAGAGATTACAGAAGCATTAAATCTGACTGCCCTGCATGGACTTTCCCATATGCCTAAAAAAGTATATCTGACAGCACTAAAAATGGTACTAATACATCACATGAAGCCTTCAGAGGCAGTCCGCCTTTTTACACAGTATATTGGCGATTGGGGAGGAGCATCCACAGAGTACCGGTTTGAAGGGATAAAAGATGGAAAAGTGGTAAAGACAGTAATCAAAAAGCCAATGACACAGATGCAGCTTTGGGCGGAAGCAGATCACACAGAGCTGATGGAGGAGAACTCCTATGATGTGGCGGCAGTTAGAATTCGTATGTTGGATGAAAATGGAAATCTGCTGAATTTCTTTCAGGAACCGATCATGCTGAAAACAGAAGGTCCTGTAAATTTAATTGGAGGAGAAATAATAGCATTCAAGGGCGGTATGGCAGGAACCTATTTAAAAACAACGGGTGAAGAAGGCAGAGCGGCACTAATTATAAACAGTGGGCAGGCAGAGGGGATCAGGCTGGAATTTACAGTGAAAATTCCAAGTAACGATTAAACAAATCATCAGGATAACTGGTTTTTCTGCGGGGAAGCAAAGCACCATAGAAAGATTTAAGGAAGGAGAAGGAAAATGAAACTATCAGGGGTGGAAAAGATTTCTTATGGATTAGGGGCAGTGGGAAAGGATATGGTTTATATGCTTTCGGCCAGCTATATTTTATATTATTATCAGGATATTCTGGGTGTCAGTGCAATTGCAATGGGAATAATTCTAATGGCGGCGAGGGTGTTTGATGCATTTAATGATCCTATCATGGGTGTAGTGGTTGCAAAGACGAGAACAAGGTGGGGGAAATTCAGGCCCTGGCTTTTTATTGGAACCGTAACCAACGCAATTGTTTTGTATGTCATGTTTGCGGCACCGCCTGCATTAAATGGCAGCGGCCTTGTGGCATATGCAGCAATTACGTATATTTTATGGGGGATTACCTATACAATGATGGATATTCCTTTTTGGTCTATGATTCCGGCATTTACAGATGGGGGTAAAGAAAGAGAAGGACTTACTACACTTGCCCGTTCTTGTGCAGGTGTAGGATCAGCAATCGTTACTATTATTACCATGAAATGTGTTTATGTATTAGGGCAGGGAAATGAACGGGACGGATTTAAATGGTTTGCCCTTGTCATTGCAGTTTTGTTTATTCTTTTTACCGTGTTTGCTTGTCTTACGATTAAGGAAAAATCTACAGTGGACGTGGACTCTCCTTCTGTAAAGCAGATGTTTAAGGCACTGGTACAAAATGACCAGGCAATGACAGTAGTCATTACAATTGTTTTGATTAATTGTGCGTTATATATCACGTCTAATCTGTTGATTTACTTTTTTAAATACGATTTCGGGGGAGAAACATGGTATAACAGCTATACCCTGTTTAACACCTTTGGCGGTGCAATCCAGATTTTGTCCATGATGTTGTTTTTTCCTCTGCTGCGAAAGTTTATGAGTACCATAAAGGTATTTTATTTAAGTATCCTAATGGCAGTTGCAGGTTATGGGGTATTGCTGATTTTGTCATTTACCAATATGTCCAGCATATATCTGTTATTTATACCCGGTTTTCTGGTGTTTACTGCATTTGGGATGTCGACAGTACTTACAACGATCTTTCTTGCCAATACGGTTGATTATGGAGAGTTAAAAAATAACAGGCGGGATGAAAGTGTCATTTTTTCCATGCAGACATTTGTGGTAAAGCTTGCTTCAGGTCTGGCTGCATTGATTGCGTCCATTTGCCTGACAGTATGCAATTTAAGTAATGATACCTCACAGGGGGTGGCAGTAGTTGATGCATCTTCTTCTATTGTGGGACTTCGTATGACAATGGCGCTTATTCCGATTATCGGCCTGGTAATTGCAGTAGTTGTTTTTTATAAAAAATATAGATTGACGGAAGGTAGGCTGGAGGAAATCATGGCAGAACTGAAAAAGGGTTAAATAGGGAGATGACTATGATTAGACGTGAGAAAGAGTATTTTATTTTAGACACAAGGAATACTACGTATTGTTTCCGGGTGATGGAGACGGGGCATTTGGAGCATTTATATTATGGACGGAAAATTTCTCTGCCAAAGGCAAGAGGAGCAGAAGCTCTTGTGGAAAAGCAGGTTTTTCTTCCTGGAAATCTGAATGCTTATGATAAAACACATAACAATTTTTCTCTTGAGGATGTCTGTCTTGAAATGTCTTCATACGGAAAAGGAGACATCAGGGAGCCTTTTATAGAGGTGGTTCATGGAGATGGCAGTTATACTTCTGATTTTTTGTTTGAAGACGCACGAATCATTAAGGGGAAGGATGATTTTAGGACATTGCCGGGATCTTATGATGAAACAGGCAGTGTAGAGCAGCTTTGTGTGGTTCTTAAGGACAGACAGTATGGGCTTATGCTTCAATTATTTTATTATGTTTATCCTGATTGTGATGTGATTTCCAGAAGCGCCAGACTGATCAATGAAAGCAAGGAGAGTGTAAAGCTGCATAGACTTCTCAGTATGCAGTTGGATTTTCATACTTCTGATTATACTTTTACTACTTTTCAGGGAGCTTGGGCAAGGGAAATGCGGAAAGCGGATGTGTCAGTAAAAGCAGGAAAACATGTTAATTCCTCTTATACGGGGACATCTTCCAGCAGGGCAAATCCTTTTGTCATGTTAAGTAAAAGAGGAACGACAGAGGATTTTGGAGACTGCTATGGATTTCATCTTGTTTACAGTGGAAATCATTATGAAGCAGTAGAAGCAAGCAGTTTTGGAAAGACAAGGCTGGTAATGGGAATCAATCCACAATCATTCTGCTTTTTATTAAAGCCGGGAGAAGAGTTTGAAGCGCCTGAAGCGGTGATGACTTATTCTTATTCAGGCTATAATGGGATGAGCGGGCAGATGCACCGATTTATCAGAGAGCACATTGTAAGGGGCGCATGGAAAAATAAGGTGCGCCCGATCCTGCTAAATAGCTGGGAAGCATCTTATTTTGACATTAATGAAAAGAAACTTTTGCAGCTTGCAAAGGCAGGGAAAGATGTGGGAATTGAATTGTTCGTTATGGATGACGGGTGGTTTGGCGAGCGGAATGACGATACAAGCTCTTTAGGGGACTGGGATGCAAATCCTAAAAAACTTCCCGGCGGCTTAAATGGACTATGCAGAAAAATCAAAGAACTAGGACTAAAATTTGGTATCTGGGTGGAACCGGAGATGGTGAGCGTGAAAAGCCAGCTTTATGAAAAACATCCTGACTGGGCAATTCAGATTCCGGAAAAGCCTCATGGGGAAGGGCGTAATCAAAGGATTTTGGATCTGACCAGAAGGGAAGTACAGGATTTTATTATTGAAAAAATGAGTGGAGTATTTGCTTCGGCAGATATCTCTTATGTAAAATGGGATATGAACAGAACCTTTACAGATTATTTTTCTGGGGCGCTTTTGCCGGAGCAGCAGGGTGAAGTGGCACATCGTTATGTATTGGGGTTGTATCGGTGTATGAAAGAATTGACAGAGCGTTTTCCTCATATTTTATTTGAAGGGTGCTCTGCTGGAGGAAACCGGTTTGATTTGGGAATTCTTTGCTATTTTCCGCAGATTTGGGCAAGTGATGATACGGATGCGCTTTGCCGGGCGGAAATTCAGAATGGTTACAGCTATGGATATCCCATGTCTGTTCTTAGTGCCCATGTATCCGCCTGCCCTAATCATCAGACGCTCCGTATGACACCATTGGAAACAAGATTTCATGTGGCTTGTTTTGGAATCTGTGGATATGAATGTAATTTATGTGACATGAAAAAGGAAGAGCTTGACAGGATAAAAGAGCAGATTACGCTGTATAAAAGATGGCGGGAGGTTTTGCAGACAGGTAATTTTTACAGGGGAAGAAGCTTTGGAGAACATAGCGGCATGGCAAGCTGTTTAGATAACAGTGAGGGGAATTACATGGAATGGACCTGTGTATCCCAGGATGGTAAAAAGGCAGTAGGATTTCTGATGCAGAAGCTGGCAGTGCCAAACAGCAGATTTCATTCTTATAAAGCAAAAGGGCTTCTTCCAGATGCGCTGTATCATTTTTATAACAGGCAGTTAAAGATAAATGTCAAGGAATTTGGAGATCTGGTCAATACCATTTCCCCTATCCATGTAAAGCAGGATTCTTTTGTACACAATATGATTGCGAGATTTGTAAAGATGGATGGGGAAACAGAGGATTTATGGTGCTATGGAGATACGCTAATGTATGCAGGCGTCTGTCTGAAGCAGGCATTTGCAGGTACTGGATATAACAATCAGGTAAGGTATTTTCCAGATTTTGGCTCATGTATTTATTTTATGGAGGCAGAGTTCGCACAAGGCAGGTAAATATTACAACGTCGACGCGCTTTTGCCAGGTCTCCTTTTGTAGTTATTTACCTGTCTTGTGCTGCGTTACTGGCTATCTTGTGAAAAGTAACAGAGGATCATCTGCATTTTGGGGTTCAGGAAAATAAAGGTATCTAAAATCGCTTTAGGGTGTTATAATATTTAAAAAAGAAAAGGGTGGTGTTTACTTATGTTATTAGAAGGAAAAGTTGCAATTGTAACAGGTGGAACAAGAGGAATTGGATTTGAAATCGTCCGTAAATATCTTGCAAATGGCGCTAAAGTTGTTTTATTTGGCTCCAGAGCGGAAACAGTAGATAAAGCATTGGCAAAGCTAAAAGAAGAAAATGATCAGTGGGAAGTTGATGGAATGTTTCCGAAACTGACAGATGCCGCAGATGTTGAGAAGGCAATCTTTGCAGTAAAGGAAAAGTTTGGAAGGGTTGATATTCTGGTTAACAACGCAGGAATTTCCCAAAATACGCCACTTTATAACTATACACCAGAAGAATTTGACAAGGCGATTGCTTTAAATGTCAATGCATTGTTTTATGCAATTCTTCCTGCTGCTAAGATTATGAAAGAGCAGGGAGGAGGATGTATTATTAATACAAGTTCTATGGTGAGTATTTCAGGACAGCCGGCAGGCGTGGGCTATCCTACCAGTAAATGGGCTGTAAACGGAATGACGATTTCCCTGGCAAGAGAGCTTGGGAAAGATCACATTAGAGTAAATGCGGTTGCACCAGGCGTAACAAAGACGGACATGGTAGCAGCGCTTCCACAGCAGACAGTGGATGCAATTTCTGCTAAGATTCCATTTGGAAGGCCGGGAGAACCGGAAGAGGTTGCAAATGCATTCCTTTATCTGGCAAGTGATCTTGCAGGGTATGTAACAGGAGAGATTTTATCTGTAGATGGTGCATGCAGAGCGTAATATTTTATTATGTCGTTTACTATAGCCTTGCAATTTATGGAAACTTCATTTATTATATAAGCAGATACACGACTGACGGAAATGGGTGAGAGCCTATGTAGGAGAACCTACAGGAAGTGTATTGGAAATGATAAGCCGACCGTCTGGGCAGCATGGTAACAGTGTGCCCAGACGGTTTTTATATGCAAAATTATAAATGGAGGAATGAGAAATGAAGATGTTGTCGCTTGCACAGGAACTAAAAGAAAACACATATCCGGGAAGAGGCATCGTGATTGGGAAATCACCGGATGGAAAAAAAGCAGTAACAGCCTATTTTATTATGGGAAGAAGCGGAAACAGCCGTAACCGTATTTTTGCGGTGGAAGGAGAAGGAATCAGGACAGAAGCATTTGATCCTTCTAAGCTTGAGGATCCCAGCCTGATTATTTATGCGCCGGTGAGAGTACTGGAGAATAAAACAATTGTGACGAACGGGGATCAGACTGACACGGTTTATGATGGAATGAAAGAGGGATTAACCTTTGAGCAGTCTTTAAGAAGCAGGGAATTTGAGCCTGACGGTCCAAACTATACGCCCCGCATATCTGGTATGATGCAGGTGGAAGATGGAAATTATGAATATGTCATGTCTATTTTAAAAAGCAATAATGGCAGCCCTGATGCATGTAATAGATTTACTTATGCTTATGAAAATCCTGTGGCAGGAGAAGGACATTTTATTCATACCTATATGCATGATGGAAATCCCCTTCCCAGTTTTGAAGGGGAGCCGAAGCTGGTAGGTATTTCAGATGATATTGATGAATTTACTGATATGATTTGGAACAGCTTGAATGATGAAAACAAAGTTTCCTTGTTTGTGAGGTACATTGATATTGCCGCAGGGCAGTATGAAACCCGGATCATGAATAAGAATCAATAATTGGAAGCTGGTAAGTAAACAGAGAATCTGTCATTGGAGACAGGCTGATAGTGTAGATTAATTAGAAATGGAGAAGAATATGAATGAGATTCAATTAAAGTATGGATGCAACCCGAATCAGAAGCCTTCCAGAATTTTTATGGAGGATGGAAGTGATCTTCCTGTTACGGTTTTAAATGGTAAGCCCGGATATATTAATTTTTTAGATGCATTTAATGGATGGCAGTTGGTGAAGGAATTAAAGGAAGCAACAGGACTGCCGGCGGCAGCTTCTTTTAAACATGTTTCGCCGGCAGGTGCGGCAGTTGGCCTTCCACTTACAGACACACTGGCAAAGATTTACTGGGTGGATGATCTGGGGGAATTGTCTCCCCTTGCATGTGCCTATGCAAGGGCAAGAGGTGCAGACAGAATGTCTTCTTTTGGAGACTTTATTGCTTTATCAGATGTATGTGACGCAGATACGGCAAGACTGATCAAAAGAGAGGTTTCCGACGGCGTGATTGCACCGGGTTATACGGATGAAGCTATGGAGCTTTTAATGGCCAAGAAAAAAGGCGGCTATAATATTATTCAGATGGAGCCTTCTTATGTGCCTGCACAAATTGAAAGAAAGCAGGTATATGGCATCACTTTTGAGCAGGGAAGAAATGAACTGGATATTAATGGCGGTCTGCTTTCTAATATTGTGACAAAAAACAAAGAACTGCCGGAAGAAGCGGTGATTGACATGAAGATTTCACTGATTACGCTAAAATATACCCAGTCAAATTCTGTTTGTTATGTTAAGGGTGGACAGGCAATTGGTATTGGAGCAGGGCAGCAGTCAAGAGTCCATTGTACGAGGCTTGCGGGCCAGAAGGCAGATAACTGGTACTTACGTCAGGCCCCTCAGGTATTAGAGCTTAAGTTTGTAGATTCTTTAGGGCGTGCAGACAGAGATAATACTATTGATGTATATATCGGGGATGAGTATGAGGATGTGCTTCGGGAAGGGGAATGGCAGAAACGTTTTAAAGTAAAACCTCCTGTATTCACCAGAGAAGAAAAGAGAGCATGGCTTGACAAAAATACGGATGTGACATTAGGTTCTGATGCATTTTTCCCGTTTTCCGATAATATTGAAAGAGCATATAAGAGTGGTGTGAAATATATAGCGCAGCCCGGCGGTTCCGTCAGGGATGATCTGGTAATTGAATGCTGCGATAAGTATGATATAGTGATGGCATTTACCGGTATCAGGCTGTTCCATCACTGATTCCTGTGGCTCAAGATGTAGATGTTAAGTTTTATGATAAGGGGGATTTTGATGGACCATGTAGATGAAGTAATTAGAATGCTTGATTCCATGACAGATGCAGGAATCAGCAGGATTAAGGTGGAAACATCAGAAACTGTTTCGGAAGGGGCGGCAGAGAAAACTTATCATCATGGGAGATGTGATGTGGGAAGCCCCTTTGCAACAGGACATCTTTATGATTTGGAAGATACAGATACTGAGAAATGAATTGGATAATAAAATACAGGAAGGCCCTGATCAATAGTGATTTGGGCCTTCCTGTATTTTAACATAAGAATGGCTCGCAAAGCGTGTCATTCGTTGTTAACATAAGGATGTCTGGCAAAGCCTGGCATCCGTTGTTTTATAAGGTACGCCTTATTTCACCGCACCCAATCATTGGTCCCGGATCACCAGAAGGCTGAGAGGTAAAGTCATCGCGGTTTTCGTGTATAATAACAGATTTTCCTATAATTTCATTGATTGTAAAACGTTTGTCATAAAAAGAAGTCCAGGCATAACCCTGATTGCCAAGGAGGGGAGGCATGTCACCAGCATGGTAAGGATGAGCTGTATCCTTTGGATTATAATGGCCGCCGGCTTTTTGAAAATTATCAGAGCAGTCTCCAAATTCATGGATATGAAAAGCATAAAAGTCGCTGGAGCCTTCAGTGGCAATATTGGGCAGCCCGAAAATTTCTGCTTCTATCAGCACGCCGCCATAGGTGGTTTGATAAAATTTTACCAGACCGCTGAGGTTTGGATTAGCGGTGTTTCCGGTGATCCAGGCCGCCGCTTTTGGACGCTCATAAAGTAAAAGCTGTGTAAAATTAATTCTGGGGGTAATTTGGTCTGTATACATAGTAAAGTCCTGTGGTTTTTCATTATATTATGCTTAGAAATTTTTAAGATGCATAAATTTTATAAATGTAGTATAGTTATATTGGAAAATTGACATAGCTACAACTTAAGGAGAGATAACAATGGCTTTTTGTATTATTACGGATTCAGCATCCGATGTACCTGAAAGTGTAATTAAAGAGTATAATCTTCATGTAATCCCAACCCCTGTCACCATAGAAGGGACGGATTATTTTGATGGAGATACGATTTTTCCAGATCAGTTTTATGAAATTCAGGCATCTGGAAAGGAGATAAAGACTTATCATGTAAGTCAGTTTATGTTTGAGGAACATTTTCGTCCTTTTGCGGAAAAGGCAGACGAAGTTTTGTATATGTGCTTTTCTACAGGAATTGCAGGAACTTTTAATGCAGCAACTCTAGCCTATGAAGAGATTCTTGAACAATATCCTGAATTTAAACTTACTATTATTGATACAAAATGTGCGTCCGTAGGTTATGGTCTGGTGGTGGAAAGGCTGCTGCGCATGCAGAAAAACGGAGCACCGAAAGAGCTTATTATTGAAGCAGCGCGCTTTTTCTGTGAGCATATGGAACATGCAGTCACTGTTATGGAACTGGATTACCTGTTTAAAGGTGGGCGCCTTAGCCGGACTTCTTTCTTAGCCGGTACTGTTCTGGACATTAAGCCTATTATTATCGTGGACGAAAATGGTTCTCTGAAGGCAGTAGAGAAGGTTCGTGGATGGAAAAAGGCACAAAAAAGAATTCTTGACATGGTGGGTGAAAAGGGAGCTAATTTAGAAAATCAGGTGGTAGGCGTCTGCTATGGAATGGATAAAGAGGCTTACGACTATATCAAGCAGCAGTTGGTAGAAAGATATCATGTAAAGGGGCTTTTGGAAGGAAGAGTGGGATGTGCCATTGGTGCACATACAGGTCCCGGAATTCTTGGGATTGTTTTCCTGAATGAGACAAATGAAAAATATGATGAGTATTTGAAATAGAGGAATTAATTATGCTTGAAGTTAAAAATTTGATATTTCATCCGCTTGAAAATGGAATAGAAAAAAGTATCATAGAAGATGTAAGCTTTACGGTGGAAGATGGGGAAATGCTGGTGATTACAGGCCCTAACGGAGGAGGAAAGTCCACTCTTGCCAAGCTGATGATGGGAATTGAAACTCCTGACAGCGGCAGTATTATTATGGATGGTGTGGACATCAGTAATTACAGTATTGATGAGAGGGCAAATGCAGGAATTGGTTTCGCTTTTCAGCAGCCCCCCAGATTTAAGGGAATGACTGTGAAAAGGCTGCTTTCTCTGGCAGCAGGATGTGAATTGCCGGAAAGCAAATGCTGTGACTATTTAAGCGGTGTTGGCCTATGTGCCAGAGAATATTTGGAGCGTGAGGTGGATAACACATTATCAGGCGGTGAGATGAAGCGGCTGGAAATTGCTACAGTGCTTGCGAAACCTCATAAAATATGTATTTTTGATGAGCCGGAAGCAGGGATTGATCTTTGGAGCTTTTCCATGTTGGTAAAGCAGTTCGAACAGCTCCATGCAGATAAAAAAGAGAGTCTGATCCTGATTTCACATCAGGAGAGGATTATACAAATGGCAGATCGGATTATGGTGGTTAAGGATGGAAAGATAGAATCTTTTGGCAAAAAAGAAAAGATTCTGCCTAATCTGATAAATGAAGATATTGGCTGTATCTGTATGAATTCATCACATAAAGCATAGGAAAAACGGGCAAAAGAAAGGAAGAGAAAAGTGGCAGATATTGATGAGATAACAAAATCTGTTTTAGAAAAGATAGATAGTGAAGGATTTCAGCAGGAAGGGGCATATAATTTAAGATATAACGGATATTCTCTGTGTCATGGAAATACGGAACACATTACGATTAAGCGCAAAGAGGACAGGCAGGGAATTGACGTTTATATCAGTGGTGAGACCAGGGGAGAGCTGGTTCATATTCCAGTGGTAGTGACTGTGTCAGGAATGACAGATGAAGTTTATAATGATTTTTATATAGAAGAGGGTGCACAAGTAACCATTATAGCCGGATGCGGCATTCATAACAGTGGATGCAATGACAGCAGACATGATGGAATCCATACTTTCCATGTGGGCAGAGGTGCGAATGTCCGGTATGAAGAAAAGCATTATGGTGAAGGAGAAGGAACCGGGGCAAGAATATTAAATCCAGTGACAAAGATCATCATGGAAGCTCACTCTACTTTTACATTGGATACAGCACAGATCAAAGGAGTAGACTCTACGAAGAGAGAAACTGAGGTTGTGATGGGGGAAGGTGCCAAATTATTTGTGGTGGAAAAACTGATGACTCATGATAAGCAAAGTGCGGTATCTAATATGGATGTTCATTTGAATGGTTCAGGCAGTTCTGCCCAGATCACCTCAAGGTCTGTTGCCAGAGGAGAATCAACACAGATTTTTCATCCCAAAGCAATTGGGAATGCACTTTGTCATGCGCATATTCAATGTGATTCTATTATCATGGACCATGCGCAGGTGTGTTCGATTCCTGAAATTGATGCCAAGCATGTAGATGCTGCTATCATACATGAGGCGGCAATTGGCAGGATCAACAATGAACAATTGATCAAGCTGAATACGTTCGGACTGAATGGAGAAGAAGCGGAAGCTGTGATCATTGAGAACTTTTTGAACTGATATCTTTTAAAATAAACGATGGGCGGATAAGATTGTGAAAAGTTTGTTGGTATATCTAAAAGATTATAAAAAAGAAACGGTACTGGGGCCTCTGTTTAAATTACTGGAGGCCTCTTTTGAACTAATTGTGCCATTGGTAGTGGCAAGCATGATTGATGTGGGAATTGCAAATAATGATAGGAGTTACGTGGTTAAAATGTGCCTGGTCATGGCGGCGCTTGGAGTTACCGGACTGGTCAGCTCTGTTACAGCTCAATTTTTTGCCGCAAAAGCAGCAGTAGGGTTTGCCACAAAGCTTCGTCATGCATTGTTTGAGCATATCCAGAGTCTTTCTTTTTCTAATATGGATCAACAGGGTACTTCTTCCCTGATCACCAGAATGACCAGTGACATTAATCAGCTTCAATCCGGCGTTAACATGGTGCTGCGCCTTTTTCTGCGGTCGCCCTTTATTGTATTTGGTGCAATGATCATGGCTTTTACGGTGGATGTAAAGGCAGCGCTTATTTTTGTGGTAGTGATTCCGCTTTTAGCTATTGTTGTGTTTGGGATTCTTCTGATTAGCATTCCACTGTTTGGAAAAGTGCAGGGACATTTAGACCAGGTGCTTGGCACTACCAGAGAAAATCTAACAGGTATCAGGGTAATCCGGGCATTTGGCAAGGAGAAAGATGAAATAGAAAAATTTGACAGGCAGACGGACGTACTTAAGCGGATGCAGGTAATGTCAGCGAAAATATCTTCGCTTATGAATCCGGTTACTTATATTATTATTAATGGCGGCTTGATTTGGCTGATCTATACTGGAGCTGTAAGGGTAGAAAGTGGAATTCTTACCCAGGGACAGGTAGTGGCACTGGTAAATTATATGTCTCAGATACTGGTTGAGCTGGTGAAGCTGGCAAACCTGATTATAACAGTGACAAAGGCGGCAGCTTGTGGAAGCAGAGTAGCTGACGTATTTCAGATACCAGCAGGCATGAGCAGGCAGGCGGGTGGTGATACAGGCAGAGAAAAGGGAGTGAATCAGGATATTATTAGGGAAGGAGCGGAAACTTCCGGCCAGATAGGTGAGGTTTGTTTTGATCATGTTTCCATGCGCTATCATGAAGGTGGAGAGGAAGCTTTAACGGACATTAGTTTTCATGCAGGAAAAGGGGAGACAATCGGCATTATAGGAGGAACAGGCTCCGGGAAAACTTCTTTGGTACATTTGATTCCACGTTTTTATGATGTAGAGCAGGGAGCGGTAAAAGTAGATGGCAGGGATGTGAGGGATTATGAGCTGTCAGAGCTTCGTGATAAGATCGGTATTGTTATGCAGAAGGCGGTTTTATTTAAAGGAACTATTCGCGATAACCTATGCTGGGGCAATGACAAGGCAAGTGATGAAGAACTGTGGCAGGCGCTGGAACTTGCTCAGGCAAAGGAATTTGTAATACAAAAGAGTGGAAAGCTGGATGCACCGATAGAACAGGAAGGAAGAAATCTTTCTGGCGGGCAGAAGCAGAGGCTGGCTATTGCCAGGGCACTGGTGAAAAAGCCGGAAATTCTGATTTTAGATGACAGCGCATCGGCATTGGATTATGCTACGGACGCAAAACTTAGGAAAGCATTGAAAGAAATGGAAGGAGATACGACGGTATTTATTGTATCTCAAAGAGCATCTTCTTTGATGCATGCGGACAAGATTATTGTATTGGATGATGGACTTGTTGTAGGAATAGGAACCCATGAGCAGCTTCTTGGGCGCTGTGAGATTTATCAGGAAATTTACTATTCACAATATGAAAAGAAAGCTTGTAATGTGTGAGAGGGATGAGATATGGGGAAGAAATTTGACAGCAGACAAAAGGAAACCTTAATCAAAGTTCTGAAATATATTAAACCATATGGCGGCCTTATGGCTGTAACGATTGTAATGGCAATAGTCAGTGTTGCTTTTACCTTATACCTTCCTGTGCTTACAGGCAAGGCGGTGGATTTGTTAAAGCAGGCAGGGAAAGGCGGATTTTGGGAGGCTTTGTATCAGTTATTTGGTAAAATGGCAGTCATCATTTTATTAACGTCCCTGGCCCAGTGGATCATGAGTATTTGCAATAATAAGATTGTGTATAATATTATACAGGATATCCGGAAAAAGGCGTTCAGAAGACTGGAAATTCTACCTTTAAAGTACGTGGATGCTCATTCTCATGGTGATATTGTCAGCCGGGTGGTTGCAGATGTGGATCAGTTTGCAGACGGGCTTTTGATTGGTTTCACTCAGTTGTTTACAGGCATCATTACAATTCTTGGAACCTTGGGATTTATGTTGTCTGTTAATGTAGGAATTACCATCGTAGTTGTGGTAATCACGCCGGTGTCTTTGCTGGTAGCCAGTTTTATTGCAAAAAAGACGTTCAATATGTTCAGACTTCAGGCCCAGACCAGAGGGGAGCAGACGGATCTTGTTAATGAGATGGTGGGAAATCAGAAAGTAGTGCAGGCATTTGGCAGGGAGGAGAAGACCTTAAAGCGATTTGATGAGATTAACAAAAGACTGGAAAAATGTTCTCTTCGTGCAATCTTTTTTTCATCTCTTACGAATCCATGTACCAGATTTGTAAACAGCCTTGTATATACAGGTGTCGGCCTTACCGGTGCGTTTGCTGTAATAAGAGGCGGCCTTACCGTAGGACAGCTTACCTGTTTTCTTTCCTATGCCAATCAGTATACCAAGCCATTTAATGAGATTTCAGGTGTAATAACAGAGCTTCAAAATGCCTTGGCCTGTGCGGCCAGAATTTTTGAACTAATTGAGGAAAAGCCTCAGATACCAGATAAGGACGATGCAGTAGTACTTGAAAATGTGCAGGGAAAGGTAGACCTTAAGCATGTAGCTTTTTCCTATACTTCTGATAGAAAGCTGATAGAAAATTTAAATTTGCACGTAAATCCAGGGCAGAGGATAGCGATTGTGGGGCCAACTGGATGCGGAAAGACGACGATCATCAATTTGTTAATGCGGTTTTATGATGTAGATGAAGGAAGCATTCAAGTTGAAGGCGAGGATATTCGTAATATTACCAGAAAATCTCTGCGGGCTTCTTATGGGATGGTTCTTCAGGATACATGGCTGAAAAAGGGAACTATACGGGAAAATATTACCTTTGGAAAGCCGGAGGCTGCGGAAGAAGAAATTGTTGCAGCGGCTAAGAAATCTCATGCCCACAGCTTTATCAGGCGTCTGCCTGATGGATATGATACGGTAATTGGTGAGGATGGAGGAAGCCTTTCACAAGGGCAAAAGCAGCTTCTTTGTATTACAAGGGTAATGCTTTCACTGCCATCTATGCTGATACTGGATGAGGCAACCTCATCCATTGATACAAGAACCGAGATCAGAATTCAAAAAGCATTTGCGGCAATGATGGAGGGAAGAACCAGTTTTATCGTAGCCCACCGCTTGTCTACTATACAGAATGCAGACGTAATTCTGGTGATGAAAGATGGACATATTATAGAACAGGGAAATCATGATGAGCTTCTTGCGAGGCAGGGATTTTATGCAGAGTTGTATAACAGCCAGTTTGCGTTGGCGTAAAGTGAGTCTGGCAACCGAACTGCTTAATTCAATTGGATTGTTAATTTTTATTGAATTAATATTATTGGGGGCCAGATGAAGAAGAGCACTGATGAGTCCTTTTAGAACATAATTATTATTTTGTGCAATTTTATTTTTCTTTTGTAAATATTGCCTATGATGTCAAATATAATTGACAAAAAGCAATATATAATATATATTATAGATGGGCAGTGGGTGACAGAAATATAAAAGTATTAAATAATAAACCTAAATTAGAGAAAGGAGAATTGTTTGAAAAATAAGAAAATGAAAATAGCCAGAATTGAAAAGGATTTGTCTCAAGAACAACTGGCAGAACTGGTAGGGGCCACTAGGCAGACAATTGGCATGATAGAGTCAGGAAAGTTTAATCCTTCCTTACAGCTTTGTCTTTCTATATGCAGAGCATTAGGGAAAACGTTGGATGAATTATTTTGGGAAGAAGGTGAGGCTTAAAATGAGCAAATTTAAAAGATTGTTTGAGGAAAAGGTAGATGAAAGACAGAGAATGGATCTGCTAAGTATAGAACATTATGGCTTCTGGCTGATGTTCTGGCTGCTTACAGCGGAAATGATCATTCAGGGAATTATTTTAGATGGAGGAGATAAGATTCTAGGTGAAGGAATTGTCTTTATGATCGTAGCAGTATTTGTATCAATTGGATGGGCATGGAAAGGTGTTTGGAGTTATCAGTCAAGGAAAGTGCCGGGGGTGAAATCTTATTTGGCATATAGCTTTTTGGCAGCAATCATAGCTGGTATTTTAAGAATATTAGGTGATGTAAGGGATAACTCGGAAAATATAGAGATGATTTTGAATAATGCAGTTATAACAGCAATCTACACTTTTGGTATAACATTTATTTTCTTTTTAATCGGAGGGGGAATTGCTAAAATAAGAGAAAAGAAGTTAGCCTTAAAAGAGACAGAGGATGTAGAAAATGATGAGGATGAAGAAGATGAAACAATGGACAGATGATGAAAAAAAGCAGTTAAAAATTTTTTTGTTTGTAAATTTTGGCATGACGATTATTATGGGATTTTTGATGGGGTTCAGCAGCCGGAAAGGAAATGATGTTACTATATTTGCATCAGCACAGATGATGTATCCTGCCGCAGCAGTCATACTTGCACGGATGCTAACAGCCGGAAAAGACAAAAAGATGCCTAAAAAATTTTTTGTAACTTATCTGATAACAGCGGGGCTTGCTTTGCTGCTTACAATAAGTAGTGTATTTTTCTCTTCGGAGATGTGCTTTTGGGCTGAAAACTATGTGCTTATGTTAGGAAGTATTTTAGCCTGGATTATGCTGCTTTGGGAAAAGAAGGAAGTAAGAGATGACTTTGGTCTTCGATTTGGGGGACATAATGTGAAGCAGTCTTTTCTGATGATGTTTTTATTTTTAGTATTATATATACTACGTTTAGTTTTAGCAAGCATTCCGGATGGACTTGGCGAGTTAAAGGCAGTGTTTATTGCACCTGAGACATGGATTACAGTGGTGGTTTTAGTTATTAATTTTTATTTATCATTTATTGCATTTTTTGGAGAAGAGTATGGATGGAGGTTTTTCCTGCAGCCTATGCTCCAAAGTCGTTTTGGGTTAAAGGGCGGCGTAATTTTACTTGGTGTAATCTGGGGGCTGTGGCATTTGCCGCTTAATGTATTTTTCTATAGCCCAGATACATGGATTTACAGTATTTTGCTGCATCAGATTACCTGTATTAGTTTTTCAGTCTTCTTTGGCTATGCTTATGGTAAAACCGGTAATCTATGGGTTCCTATTGTGATTCATTACATAAACAATAATATGGCAGTAGTGTTGACTCAAAGTGCAGATTTGGGGAATCAGGTGTATAGATGGCAGGATATTTTGACAGCGTTGGTCATCAATGGTATTGTGTTTATGCCATTTTTGTTTACGAAGGTATATAATGGAGATAAAGCGTAATCCGGTGTAACCATTAAAAATCAGGTAATAAAATGGGGAAGCCTGAAAAATCAAGGCTTCCCTTTAAAAATATAAAGCGGGTGATGGGAATCGAA
>DKUR01000004.1 GCA_002490775.1 Lachnospiraceae bacterium UBA7199
GGTGACTTATGGGCGCACACAGTTCCCATGAAATGGTATCCTGCCGTAAAAAGTACTGAAGCAGCAATTTTAGACCAGATAAGGCGGTCTTTTCCATATTTGGTAGTAAATAAAAGGCTGGCTGCCCCTGATTCATGCTCAGAAGCAAAAACAGAACTTACGCAGATCACAATCACAAACCATAAATAAAATCCTATGCCAACAGTATTCCATACCATGTCCATAATACATTTATCCCCCCATGCAAATGGAACAATCGTATTTTCCGCCTTTTGTATCCAGTATTCCTTTTCTGCTTCCGAATAATTTCCATAAGAAAAATCCATATTCAGATAATCCGTAATTTTCTTCATACGCTGTTTGTAAAACTGGGCGCCATCTGTTAAATCAATCTCCATAATTGCATTTTTGTCTGCATACCTTTCCCTCATATCCGTATAGTTTTTAGCTATAAAATAGAAAATGTCCCCCATTTTTCGAATCACTTCCATGTATGCTTCGTCACTTTCCAAATCCATTCCGTAATCTTGTATTTCCTCTACTATACGGGTAATGTATTCTTCAGAAATCTTATCTTCTTTTTCCTTTGCCTTCTCCTGTTCCAGGCGGATTCCCTCAATCCCTTCTACATAGCTGTCCGTTTCTTTATCATAAAAGCTTGCTCCACTGATAAAAGAAAACACACATCCTGCAAGCAAGATATATCCTGATAGCATAGCAATTCTATTAAGCCTTCGTTCAAAAATTTTTTTCAACTCATACCCTATCATATGCCCTGTCCTTTCCAGAAGGTATATCCTCCCCTTCCCTGTCAGACTCTTCACTGAAATAATACAGATACAGCTTTTCCAGATGAAAAGCTTCTGTCTTATCTGCCTGCGTTTCTTTAAAATAGTGTTCTTTCAAAGTTCCCATAGTCCCCTGTGCAATAAACTGCCCCTGCTTCATTAAAAAAATCCAGTCTGCAATCTCCTCCACATCCGACACAATATGGGTGGACAGAATAACGATTCTGTCCCTTCCCAGCTCTGCAATCATATTTCGGAATCGCACCCGTTCCTTAGGATCAAGCCCCGCGGTAGGCTCGTCCAAAACAAGAATCCTGGGATCATTTAACAGAGCCTGTGCAATTCCAAGTCTTTGACGCATCCCCCCGGAAAAGGTTTTAATCTTATGCCGCATTTCACCCATCAGCCCCACCTTCTGTAACAAAAGGCTGCTCTGTCTTTTGGCAAACCTTCTGTCCAGTCCTTTCAAAGAGGCAATATACAACATAAATTCCATCGCCGTAAAATTAGGATAATACCCAAAATCCTGGGGCAGATATCCTAACAAATCCCGATACCGTCCCCCCATCGCCTCAATCTCTTCCCCATCAAACCTGATTTCTCCACTGTCTATCCTAGCAATACCGCATATCATCCGCATCAATGTGGTTTTCCCTGCGCCATTTGCCCCCAGCAGGCCATACACGCCTTCTTTCAGCACCGTACTCAAGCGATCCACTGCAATCTTATTCTTATACTGTTTTGTCACCCGGTCTATTACAAGTTCCATTCTGAATTTTCCTTTCTTCTAAAGCCTTATCGCAGGATATACTCACAATTTGTCAGTTTCCTGTTTAAAAGTACAAACTGCCGCAGTGCAAATATAGCGCCGGCAATGCATACCATACACCATATTCTAAAACTCTCTGGCCGATACCATCCCAACTGCTTCACATAGTTAAATACCGCCAGCGCGGCCATAAGCACATACCCACCGATAACCGCATTCCGCAGTATTTCTCCCTGGCAGTACTGCATCAGCTTAAGCATAATTCCCATTATAAGAATCACAGGTGTAAAACTATAAACAAGAAGCTTTGTTATATTGAAAGCAGCAAACATATTTCCCCAAAAAATACCGGCTGTTAAAATCAGGAAATTAAAAATACAAAGTACCGCCATACGAATCATAACAACGCTTTTTAAAGAATATTTTGTGGCATACTCAATTTCCAGCATGGTTTTCTGATAAACCTTTGTGATCTCCTCCACTGTAAGCAGCACAAGAAGGGAGGGCAGCAAAGAAAATAAAACCAGTACCCCTTCCCTGCTTTCCTTTTCTTGAAGCTGCATCCCGCCAAGCTGTACAAGAATCAAAAAAAGCAGCATCCAAAGTATCTGCCAAATCAAACAGTATCTTTCCAGATATCCGGCCTGTTCCAATATAAAATCCCACAGACTTCCTCTTGTATAAAGGGTAGGTTCCATTAAAAGAAGCTTCTCTATCCTGCTTTCTTTTTCTTCTGGACAAATGCTTCGGGACAATACTCCATATTCTTTTAATTTCTTTCTAATGTCCTTTTGTTTCATGGCCTCCTCCTTCCATTTCAGCTAACAATTCCAGTCCTTTTTTTACCCTGTATTTTGCCAGTGAGGAACTGATCTTAAGGATAGCTCCAATATCCGTATATTTTAATCCCTGAAAATACCGTAGGACAATTGCTTCCCTAAGCTCTTCCGGCAGACACATGACCATGTGCTTCACCACCACTTCTTCCTCCATACATGTCCCTGCCTCCTGCTCTGGAACTTTCTCCATAATAAATGGGCGCTGCTTTTTATAATGATCAATGCATTTATTTTTGGCTATGGTATAGAGATAGTTTCTGGTCCTGCCTTCCTGCCGGTACCTGCCATAATGCTCAATAAAACTGACAAAGGTATCCTGACAAAGATCTTCCGCCAAGGCAGAACTTTCTACATGATGATAGCAATAACGGAAGATTTCGTCATAATACTTTCTTATGATTTTCTCAAGCACAGGACCACCTCCTCTACCCTGTATAACGAAGGGCTTAATAAAAAAGTCAAAAAGAAATAAAATTTTCCAAAGATGCATATTTATGATAACTTTTCGCAGAAATCTGATAGAATACTACATTCTCTCTTTGCTACTATAAAACTGTAATCATTATACATAAAGGAGGACTTATTATGAAGCGAAAACTAATAGCCATATGTTTAACCGTATGTTTGGCTGCATGTACACTGGGGGGATGTGGAACCAAAAGCAATGATCCTGCTCCAGCACCAGATTCTGCATCTGAAGAACAGGAAGCCTCTGCACCAGATACTTCTGTGGAAGCAGAAACTGAAGTTGAAACAAATACGGAAACAGAATACCCTGTCATAAAAATAAATTACGCCACCTTATCAGAAATGGCTGATGAAACTCTTGTAGAAGAAGAAATCAATAAAATCATGCGCGAAAAAGCCGGTGCAGAAATTGACCTGATTCCTGTTCTTGGCGGAAACTATCAGACCACAATGAATCTGCTGCTGACAGGCGGCGATGATTCCCTGGATGTATTTACTTCCTTCTGGTATACGTCAGAAAGCAACCTTGTTGCAAATGGACAGGTAATTGCCCTCGATGAACTGCTTGATCAATACGGGCAGGAGTTAAAAGACCTCTATAAAGGTTATGAAGACTTTTTATACTGCGGAAAAGTGAATGGACAGCTTTATGGTATTCCCAGCATAGGTGCATGGTGCAGCGAAAACTTCTATGTTGTTAAAGAAGATGTATCAAAGGCTGCTAACATTGACTGGAGTAAGGTGAATGATCTTGATACCCTGACAGACGCAATGATTGCAATGAAACAGGCAAGCCCTGCCAGCTACTTTATCCCAGGCTCAACACAGACTTACTGGATGCCCAAAAATATTGACTGCCTTGGTGATAATAACATGTTTGCAGTTTTAACTGATCCACTTAACAGCACAACCGTTGAAAATTATTATGAATCAGATACTTTTATCGATTTCCTTGAGCATGTTAAGATTTGGAAGGAAAAAGACCTGATCAGTCCTGATCCATTAAGCAACTCAAATGCCACTTTAGTTAATCTGCAATATGGCATTACCGATGGCACACCTGGATTTTCATGGGATTCCGCTTCTAATATTTCTTACATCGAAATCCAGAAGAATCTTGACTTGACAGGAGGCGCCATTACAGGCTCTATGGTTACCACCGGAAATGTAACTGACTACCTCTGGCATATCAGTGCTTTTTGCAAGCATCCTGAAGAAGCCATGAAAGTTCTTGTTGTAATGTATACCGATCCAATTGTTGCAAACCTGCTTGCCAACGGTATTGAAGGCCGCAACTACGTAATCAACAGCGATGGACAGATGCAGCTTCCTGAAGGCGTAACTTCAGCAGCAGACTTAGGATGGCAGATAGGAAGCAACACTGTATGGCCCAATTCTACCCTGTGTATGACCTGGGACTATGAATCAAAAGACTTATATGAAAAAATGGAAGAAAAGAAAAACAACGCTTCAAAATCATTGGCATTAGGCTTCCAGTTTGACTCCACAGCCGTAGTAGATGAAATGACTGCATGCGCCAATGTTGTGGCACAATACTACTTACCTTTAATGTACGGCGAAGTGGATATTGATTCTACTTTACCTATCTTCCAACAGGCACTGAAAGATTCCGGGATTGATAAGATCATCAGCGAAAAGCAAGCCCAGCTTGACAAATGGCTTTCAGAACAATAAGAAAATAAAATCAATAGCCAAAGCCGGCGGAACAGCTACTATGATCCGCCGGCTTTTCAAATAAAGGAATAAATTCATGATAAATCAAATTACAACTCAACCTGAAAAACTTTGGAATAAAGGATATACTTTAATACTATTTACCAGCGTTTTAAGTTCATTTTCCTTTTATCTGATCACTACGATATTATCAAAGCATCTGCTTAATATTGAAATCGGATTTTCAATGACAGGATTCATTGTAGGATTATTTTCTATTACCTCGCTGGTATGCCGCCCTATTTGCGGCATTACTTCTGACCGCTTCGACAACATTAAACTTCTTAAAATCGGCAATCTTCTTATGGCTGCCGGCCTGCTGGGATTTGCATTTTTTAAAAGCGTACCTCTCCTTATTCTTTTTAGAATCATAAATGGTGTAGGTTTCGCAATCAACAGTACTTCTCAGATCAGTATGGCATCCAAATACATTCCTCAAAATAAAACTGGTGAGGGAATTGGTTATATGGGAATGTCAAACATCATCGGCTCTGCAGTTGCACCCGCATTGGGAAGTGCACTGGAAGAACGGTATGGTATGCAGACTGCCTTTTTTGCTGCTGCTGCAATGGCACTTGCTGCTTTTGCAATAGTTTTCTTTTTAACAGATACTTCCGTCAAAACAACAGAAGGAAGGAAAAAAGTAACAGTTAAGGATATCTTTGCTCCAGCGGCAATTCCATTTACGATTGTGTATGCTGCCTTTTCTTTCGGAAGCGGCGTCATTTCTTCCTACCTGATTGTTTTTGCACTTAATCAGCAAATAGACCGGATCAGCCTTTACTTTACTTTGTATGCCTTAATGCTTATTTTCATCAGACCTCTGTCAGGAAAAATAATGGATCGGTTTGGACTAAAATACACCGTATTTCCCGGTTTGATTCTTACCATCATTTCAATGTTTCTGTTAGGCCGCAGCACCACCTTGGTAATGGTATTGATCTCATGCGCTCTCCGGGCTGTAGGCCAGGGGGCGGCACAGCCTACGCTGCAGGCCGGCTGTATCAATAGTGTTGGCAGAAAGTCCAGCGGTGTTGCTACCAGTACTTATTACCTTGGCGGAGATATTGCACATGGCTTAGGACCAATAGCAGGCGGCTGGATTTTAGCAAATCTGGCAGAAAATCAGGGGTATCAGCTCATGTTTGATTTATGCGGCCTGTTATTAGCTGCTGCATTCCTATATTTTGCTTTTATTATGAAGAAAAAAATGCCTGAGAACTAGTTATCAGTATTTTTTTGCCGGTATGCAGTAGGCGTCACTCCCTCTATACTTTTAAATATCTGCGTAAAATGGGAAAAATTGGTATATCCAATTTCAAGCGCCACCATGCTTACCGGCAGACTGGAATTTTTTAATAAATCAATTGCAATTTCGTGTTTTTTCCTTGTTATATAATCCTTTACATTCATGCCTGTCGCCTTTTTAAATAATTTCGTGAAATATTCCGGCGAACGATGTATATGATCAGCCACTTCCTTTACAGTAATGTTTCTATTGATATTTGTAATAATATAAGTTTTGGCAACTTCAATATCATCTTCTTCTGCTGAAAGCTGCTTTGGCGCATCATCCATTGCTTTTGCCATAAAGCAGACTGCTTTTTTTAGCGCAGGAACACTTTTAAAAGCATCCATATATTCTGAGTAACAATAACTTTCAGAAAATATACTTTCAATCTCTAAATTGCTTTCATAAAGATGTCTGAAAAAAATCTGTGTCAAACATTGATGCAGTATGCAGAGATTTCTAAAATTAGCAGTATCAGAAGCCGCTATCATATCAATGTATCTTAATATCTCAGACATGACTATATTCTTATATCCTGACCTTAACATTTTTTCCCATCTGTCAACTTGATAAGTAAGTTTGAGGGGCAGATCGGCACTGGCTTCCTGTTCACAAAAGACCAGTTCTGCCTTTTCTGTTACATTATTATCTACAAAGGAATGAATATAAACAGCCTCATCATGCAAAACATCAAAGGTTGATATTTTACCTACATAACAGGCCGTCTGGTCAGATATATTCTCGGTAATTTTTAAATAGAAATCTTTATAAAAATCCTCGGTAATTGTACTCAGTATATTTGTGTTGGCAAATAAAAGAATAACAAACATTTTATATCTGTTTAGTGTTATCAATATAAAAACACTTTCGGGCAGAGCTGATTCACGGAGTGCATTTATCAGATTTTTTTTAATGGAATGATTGGACAGATATCCGGCATCCTGCTTGTGAAAAGGGAAAATATCAACCATAATCAACTGGATCTGGGAATCTCGCTGCAATGGATATCCTACCTTGTTCAAATACAGAACAGCCTCTGTCACATTGCTTTGGTGGGAAGAAAACAAATTATATATAATCCTGTCTAAATTTTCCAATTCATTAAATAAATAAAGCTTTCCATAATCATAAAGCGTATTTATATTTCGGTCCTGCTGTATTTTTAAAGCTGCTTTCTTCAAGCATTCTTCAATTTCATCATAAGGCGCCGGCTGTATGATATAATCAAAGCACCCCAGTTTGATACTTTGCTGTGCATAAGAAAATTCAGCATGAGAAGTAAGCAGAATTCTTACCATAGAAGGATAATTGTCAACCACCCACTGATTCAAAGACAAACCATTTTCTTCCGGCATCTCTATGTCACAAAGCAGAATATCTATCTGTTGTTTTTTCATGATTTTTCTTGCCTGCTTTGCACTTAAGGCACTGAATACTTTCTCTATTCCAATTTTTTTAAAATTTAAGTTTTCTATCAATCCATTCACTACTGATTGCTGGTCGTCAACCAATAATATATTCATGTAGTATCTCCTATTTCCATACAGAGCGGCAGGCATATCAGTGCACACGCCCCGCCCGACGAACTATTAAAAAAAGCAGCTTTGTATTCATCATGAAAAATTAATTGTATCCGTCTGATCAGATTGGCTATGCCTATGTGGTGCGTTTCAAAATATATTTCTGTAAGGTTATTTAATTGATTCAATATATCCTCTGGATATCCCACCCCATTATCTTTGATTTGAATCCGTATATAGTTCTGTTCTGAAAGCTCAATACGGTCAATATCTATGGAAAATTTAAGCAGCTTCCCCTCGTTTTCATTATATTTATATGAATTTTCCAAAAATGTCTGTATCAGCAGCGGAGGAACAAGGCACTCTCTTACACTGCTGTCAATATTCTGGTCAATAAAAATAGGAACTGTCCTGTCAAGTGCAATAATATTATAATAATCCTGTATTTCTGCCAGTTCAGCCGATAACGGAACCAGTGAAGCATTGTCATGAAAGACAAATCTTAAGTGGTTGGAAAATGAAAAAATCATAAGTTTCATTCTCTCATAATTTTTACTTTCCAGCATATTATACAGGCTTTTCAGACAATTCAAAAAGAAATGGGATCTGGTCTGAAGCTGATAATATTGAAGCATAGCATGCTCCGTTTCATATGCTTTATACATATTGTCCTTTTCCAACTGAATTTTAAGCAAAAAGTAAAGAATAATGATTACCCCGATCAGCAGAATAAATAACGCTGGAATCAGCCACAAAGCAGAATCTGAATAAATCCAAAAATACCGTAAGGGCATAACACAACACAGCTTTAGCTGAGTTGCCGATACGGGAACCTGCCAGACCATATACCTGGATCCATACGGAAATAACCCGTTGTTTGTCCGGTGCATCACCAATTCCTCAGGCGTCATTGAAATGGAACTCATATAACTGCGGTTGGTCAGAATTTCTGTATCCGTACAAAAGGCAAACTGTAAATAATCCCCAGGAAGGTCTTCTTTGCCTACAATAATTTTATCCAAGTCGATCATAGCCCCTATGATCATATTATGCATTCTGTAATTGTACAATAAAAGAGAATGGGTATCATCACATAAAATATTCCAGGTTCCAAACTGTTCTGGCGGCAGACTGCTCCAATAAGACATTAATGAGCCTGCAAGTTCCTGGCATTTTTTATCAAAAACAAAGGAAGAACCAAAGCGATACAGACAAACAGAGTCATCCACGTCATAAATGAATAAAGCCCCTGCGGAAAAAACGCCTGAATCCAGCAATGCGGACAATTGACGCAGCGCACTTACTTTTGAAGGAATATCGGCAGTTTTTGATGCCAGCAGATAAAAATCATGATTATCAGAATAAACAGACTGGCAAAATGACGACATGCTGTTCATGCCTCCCTCCAACTCGTGTGCATATAAGTTTAAAGATATTTTATTGCTGTACTCAAGCTGTTTTTGACAAATTCTGGATGTGGCGCGAATAGAAACCCCAAGCAGCAGAACGACAAAACAAACTAATGCGGCAAAACTAAATCTGGTTATCTGTTGTAAGGACTTTCCCTTTTTCATGATGATCTCCTGTCAAATGGAAGCAATTAGAGCAGTTGCTTTTAAGGAAACCGCCTCTGCTTTACAAATCATAACGAATATTCTCTCCAACCTTTATGTCAACATCCGTAAGATAGCAATCTTTTGATGGACAGACTCCCAGCGCAAAGTATTTAAAAAGAATATCAAGCGGCAGTTCTCCCAACACCCAGGGCTGCTGAGTAATAATAACTGAAACCATCCCCTGCTTCAGCTCATTTCGAAAAGGACTTATCCTGTCATGTAATACCACCCGAACAGGGAATGCCGCCTCCTGTACCGCTCTCAATGCTCCTTTTGAGCCCAGATCATTCAAAAGCAATAAGTTGACCTCCGGATGTTCCACAAGAAGTTTTGTAACTGCATTATATGCACTGATATCATCCTCATCACATACAATGTCGGCAATGATACGAGTATCAGGATAGTCCTGTTTCATTTTTTGCATACAGCTTTCAACTCTTTCCGGGTGGATTGCATTTGTCCAGCGTCCGGAAACAATAGCCAAAACACCATCTGGAGCAATCAGGCCCATCACATTTCCAATCACACGTCCGCATTCATAATTATCACTTCCCACATACGCAAGCCTTTTTGTATGTTCTATATCGCAATAGTATGTCACTGTTTTGATCCCGGATTCATAAAATTGATCAATCTGCTCTGCAACCCGCAAATCAGCAAGAGGCGGTATAACAATCCCGCATACCCCTTCTTCTTTCAATTCCTCCATTGCCTTAAGAAGCCCGTTAACATCATTATAATTAATATAACGCTGAAAAACTGTAACTCCATAATTGGCAAGTTCCTGACATTTACGCTGGATTCCGTTTTCAATGGAGCTGAAAAACCCGACTCCATTAAAAAGTATCACCCCGAATTTCAGGGATTTCTTCCTTGCTGCCAAAGATTGTCCCGCAACATTGGGGGAATAGTTCAGCGAGTCCAGAATCTGTCTTATCCTCTCTGCCGTCTGGGGATTTACACCTTCCCGGTTATTAATTACCCGGTCTACGGTTCCCCGGGATACGCCTGCTATTTGAGCAATTTCTTTTATTGTAAGCAATCTGTTTCTCCTATTCTGCCGGGACATTATTATCGTGCCCGTACTAAATTTTATTATACCACTATCTACTTTCATATGAAAGAATAAAATATGATATTATAAAAAGCTGGAATTAACACAATATATTGACAAATCTCCCTATCTGATATATGATAAATATACATAACGTGCTCGAGCACGAAAACTAGTTAAGGAGGCTTACCATGAAAACTGAACTTATTCATTATGACGATCTTCAAAGAAGTATGTATGCCCTATATCCTGACGGCGAAAGAATCTGCTGTTACGAGTATACTTTGATCACTATTTTAAGGGATACAGATTCCTATGATGACATTTCTGCACTGCTTGCAGATGAGGAATTCTGTAAACTGATCAATGATCAGAAAATCATCCTTCTTTTTCCCAATCCGGTTAACAAAAACTGGAACTGGACATTAGACAGCAGCCTGACAGATGATTTGTCAGATATTCCTGCAATGATTCACAAATTTAATTATCAGCCTGCAATGGATGACGTAGGAATCTATCATATTATGCATAATGCCCGCTATCTTATAGGCACAGGCGCCGGGGCGTCAATGGTACATACGATTGCTTCCTGTAATCCTGTCAATGTTGCAGGAATTTTCACCATAGGCGGAACCATCTCAGAAAAAGCAGCAGCAGCCTGTGTTAATTCTCCTGTCCCGGCAATTTTACAAAATACCAATGAAATGACAAAGGATTTTTTCTGCCGCCTGAACCAGACAGACAGCGGCTGCGACGGATATTTTTACAATAAAACAAATGACACCCAGTTCGTGTATTTGTCTGATGAAAAAAGTACAGGCAATTCCATTACTGTCAAAACACTCCGTTTTGTATGGGAACAGCTTTGTGCTAAAGTATGCCGCTGGAACTCCAGCAAATATGGTGATGTAGGCCCGCGGACAGTGCGTGACCGCTACAAGTTTAATATCCATGAAGATGACACGCTTCTTGGCGACAACAATGGCCTGCCCCATACGTGGTTTGAGTATATTCCCGACTCTGTCAAGGCCTCCAGCCAAACAAAAGTTCCTCTCCTTCTGTTTAACCATGGCGGTGCTGACACTCCAGGCAACATATGCAATACCTTAAAAGTTCATGAGGTTGCTGAAAAAGAAGGTTTTATTGTTGTTTATCCCTGGTGCTCTGCAAAATGGGGCTGGAATCTAGATCTGGAAGACGATAAATATGACGATATCGCTTATTTAAAGGCACTGATCAACTATATGAAAGAAAAATATCCCATTGACGAAACAAGAATCTATATCGGAGGCTTTTCAAACGGATCTGCTATGGCGCAAATTTTTGCCATGACCAATCCCGGCCTGATTGCAGCAGTTCTTGCCAACAATACCGGCTTTATCAAAAACAGAAACACAAAACCATTTGCCATTGCCGGAAGGGAAAAGCTTCTATATGATTATCGTATGCCGGTATGGTATATTTATGGTACAAGGGATAAGGAATACCCAGTAGTGCGCGGCTGCGGCCAGCAGGTTCAGTATGACTTCTGGAAAGCCTATAATAATATCACATGGAAGCTGACACCCTATATCAATGAACCCGGCGCTCCTGATGTGGGTGTTGCAGGGGATCTTGTGGAAGAGTATACGCCTAATCCCAGATATCCCTCAAGAAAATATACTACACACCGCTTCTTTTCTAATGATGAAGAGCCTGTAAATTACTACAACTATACCCTTGCAGAGGGCAAAGGCCATGATTGCAATCCTGAAGATGCATGGTTAGGCTGGAACTATATCAGCAGTTTCCGTCGTCTGCCTGATGGAAGAAGTGAAAAAATAAAATAACATCATTTGATCTGACTGAAGGAGGTCTTCATGGAAAATAAAATTACCTTATTACCTGGCACACCAGATGACGACAATCGTGATTACCTTCCCCTTTCACTTATGGGAACAGACATTGTGGTAAATGAAAGTGGAAATAATTCACAGCCCTATCCTAAAAATTTAAAAGAATATAAAGCAAATCTGGTAGATAATTACGAAAATGTATGGTATGAATATGTCCCTCAAAGCTATAATCCGAAAGTAAAATGTGCTTTAGTCTTTTCCATTCATGGCGGCATTATGACAGGATGGGGGCAGGCGATTTATACCTCATGGACTTTAATGGCTGAAAGGGACGGATTTATTTGTGTATTCCCCAATGCATGTGTAGGCGGCGGCTGGCAGCTTCCCAGAGGGAAATGGGATTGGAATCCCAATCATCCTGATGGAAAAGAATATGCCTGGACACCTGAATGGGCCGAACCTTCTCCTGAAAATGTACAGGAAAACCGGGATGTAAGAATGATATTTGAATTAATAAAGCTTATGAAACAGAAATATAACATTGACGAAGGACGTATTTTTATGCAGGGAATGTCTATGGGGAATGCCATGACCTCATTCTTTGCAAGGGAATTCGGAAATGTACTGGCAGGTGCAGCAGGTTCAGGAACTGCTGCCTACCTGTCATTATTGTATGATGAAAATATGCATATTAAAAACAAGGCAGGCCATATTCCTGTATGGCAGTCAAGGCCCGAGCGGAACCGTGCCCCTGAACTGGAAAGCAGAGAGCTAAAGGTAAACAAGTATAACCGCCTTTACTGGATAAAAATAAACGAATGCCATCCCATCCCCGAAATCAGCATACATGGAGAACATAATATTGCATATTTCAAGGGTGCCAAAGCTGATCTGGTTTATATGGATATCAAAAACAGAGATCATGGACAAACCTTTGATGATGCTTCACTTATATGGGATTACTTCTTTTCCGGCTTAAGAAGGGAAAAGGATGGCAGTATTGTTTCTACCGCCACAGCCAGAAAATGGGAAAAGGATGCATTTGCTATTGCTGTTGCAAAGGATTGTCAAAATGCATGGACACAAAATGGAATTCAAAGAATGAAGGCTCCAGCACGCTGCTGGCAGAAAATAAAATATCATGGCTTAAATGGCGCCAAACGTGTACGAGGCGAATTTTTATGTGTTCCCCTCTCCTTCCTTGCCATGATGTTTGATGCAGAATATTGCCCAGACGCATCCGGGGCTTCCGTGACACTTAAATTCATAGACAAGCGTACTGCACAGTTTGCACAAGGCTCCATCGGATGTGTAACAGATAATACAATAAGAAGCATGTACTGTGAAGCCCAATACCACAGCGGAGATTTGTATGTTTCTATAGAATGGTTCTGTAGATATTTATTTGATCTGCATGTATCCTCCTGCGGCGATGTAGTTTATGTTACAGACCACCACAGCGAAATTTCTTTATTTATGGCTGATCTGATCACAGATCTGCTTTTAGATGAACCTGCAAAATAAAGGACTTTAAAAAATCTAATGCTAAAAGAAGATTGCTTGTCAGAAGACTTGCAATCAAATAAAATTGTTGAAGTGGGATAAGGCCATTTAAGGCTTTATCCCACTTTTATCGTTACTGCCAGTAAATTTATGTCCACGCTTTTACCCTTTTACTGATCCTATTGTAATTCCTTTTACAAAGGATTTTTGAAAAAATGGGTAGGCTGCCAATATAGGAATAATGGCTATTATGGCAATTGCCATGCGAATACTTGTATTGGGAATCTGAGCTTCTATGCCCTGCAGGGCATTTGCCTGCTGTGCCTGAAGAAATGAAATATTGCTAAGAACCATATTCAGGTAGTTTTGAATACCAAACAAATCCGTTCTTGTATTTAAAAAATATACTCCATTGGTCCAGTTATTCCAATAAGTAATAGATGCCAGCAGCGCAATGGTTGCAATAATTGGCCGGCTCATGGGAATGATAATATGCATTAAAACAGAATACTCACCGGCTCCATCCATTCGTGCCGACTCTTTTACTTCAACCGGAATTGTATTTGTCAGATAAGTACGCATAATAATTACATGAAATCCACTCATAAGAAGATATGGCACTATCATTGCAATCAAATTGTCCCTGATATGAAATATTTGTGTATATACCAAATAAGTGGAAACAAAACCGCCATTAAACAACATGGGAAAAAACAAAAAGAAAGAGATCATTCTATTTCCCGGCAAATCCTTCTGTGAAAGTGCATATGCAAACAACAATGTAATAGTCACATTCACTATTGTTCCTACTCCTGTAATAATACCACTCATCATATATGCCTTCAGCAAAGAAGATTTTATTTTCCACAAGTACATATATGCATCCAGACTGACTCCCTGTGGAAAAAAGGAATAACCCTTCGTAAGCAGTTGTTCTTCAGAAGAAAAGGAACTTGCCAGCAGCATAAGCAGCGGCATAATACAGGATAAAACCAGGATCAGCATAAGAAAACCAGCCAGTATCTGAAAAAGTTTGTTTTTATAGATCATATTTTTCCCTCCACTTTCTTCTAAAACAATGCGCTGTTACGGTCTATTTTAGAAACAATCCTATTTGCTGCAAGCACGCATACAAATCCGAAAACTGACTGTAAAAACCCGGCTGCTGTTGAACGTCCAATGTCATTTAATTCAAGCAGCCCCCGATAAACATATGTGTCAATTGTCTGTGTAGTGCTGTAAAGAAGACCACTATTCATAGGAATTTGATAAAACAAGCCAAAATCTGAAGAACAAATATGTCCAATTGCCAAAAGAACCAGCGTAATCACAGTTGGTTTCAACATAGGCAGCGTAATATGCCGGATCTGCGCCCAGATACCTGCCCCATCCACAACAGTTGCTTCATAATAAGTTTTGTCTATCCCAATAAGCGTAGAATAATAAAAAATAGAACTATAGCCGAAATGTGTCCACAAATAAACAATGTTTAATATTACAGGCCAATATTTTGCTTCGCTGTACCAGTTGATTTTTTCAATTCCCAAGGCCGGAAGCACTGCATTGTTAATAAACCCTGTTTTGGCACTCAAAAAAGCATAAACAACGTAACTGACGATAACCATCGAAAGCAGATAGGGAATGAGAATAATAATTTGACTGCATCTTTTAAAAAATTTGTTTCTCAGACTATCCAGTGCAATCGCAACGACAATTCCCAGAATATTGCCAAAAATAATAAATCCTAAGTTGTATAAAATTGTATTTCTGAAAACAATAAATGCGTCATTAGAACTAAACAGATACTTAAAATTTGAAAACCCTATCCAGGGGCTTTGAAATAACCCGATTGAATAATTCACTTTTTTAAACGCAAGAAGCAGTCCTGCCATTGGCATATAATTATTCATAATAAGATATATGATACCGGGAATCAGCATCACATAAAAAGGAACATACTTCTTTATCTTTTTTACTTTCTTATGTTCTATTTTCACCGTAGCACCTCCTGTCAAAACACCTATCATATTTCATATTTATAATAATAGTTTTGGCAGGAGGAAAACTCTATATATTTTCTGCAATAATCTGTCACATATCTGATTTAATCATTTCATCCTTCTGCCGGCCTGCGCTGCGTCCACTGCTCCATCTTTTCCGGCGCCTTTTTCCCTCCTGTGCCGCCGGCTTAATTGGCAATGGTTTTAAATTTATTGATTCAACACACTTTTTTGTTGCCATTACCTAACTTACTGCCTATAATAAGAAATAAAGCGTCCTAATTTAACTTTTTTACGTATTTGAGCCTTTTCCCAATTGGAATAAACTTCCAAATAAGGAAAAGCCCAAGCGGGAAAGGCATGGGTATAAAATGAATACAGTTTTTACAAATGAAAAGATCAATACCAAAAGGCAGCAGGAGTTCGATTATCTAAAAGGTATTTTCATGTTGTTTATTTTCCTGATCCATGCATTTCAGGCAACCTTATCCCTGGAAGATACCTTTACCCGCGGGCTTTATATGTTTGCAACTATGTCCGGTGCCGCAATTTTCATTTTCGTCATGGGAATTGGAACTGTTTACAGCAGGAATGCAACGCCGGCAGGATTTGCAAAAAGCGGCGTCCGCATGGTAATCTATCAGTATTTGAATAACCTTGCTTATGTAGCCGCACTTTTGCTCCCTCTCCCCTTCGTCCACAAAAACCTGTCGGAGAACGGAATTGAAAATTTAAAGTTTTTGTCAAAATCATACATACAATATACGAATATCTTTTTTATTACCGGAATTATTTATCTTATCTTAGCATTGCTTAAAAAACTGAATGTAAAAACGATAGGATATGTAATCATCGGTATTGTAGTTAGCATAGCTGCTCCATTTCTCTATGGAACACCTATAAATGTACCGATACTTGGGTATATCGTAACGCTTCTGATTGGAGAAGCAGATTTTGTTTCTTTCACGCCCCTTTATTTTCTCTCCTACGCGCTGTTGGGAGCTGCTGTTGGGAGCTGCTTTTGGCAGCATTCTGCAGCATGTTAAGGATAAAGTAAAATTTTATAAAATATTGGCTGTCCCTAGTATCGCGGTTGTTCTTTTATGGTGGGTACTGATATTTCTGAAATATGGTTCAGATATTTCAGAAATGAGCGCTGTGCTTAGCGATGCGTATACAACGCCCAACCTTTGGCATGTGATAGCAAGTCTGGCGCATATATTCATATTTGCCATATTCTTTTTCTTTATTGACAAAGCTAGCAGAAAAGCCGGCAAACCATGCGAACCAAAGAATCCTATTGCAAGGCAGCTTTTATATTACAGCAGACATATATCAAAATATTATGCCATACATGTGCCAGTATATTTAGTTGTTCTTGGAATAAATGGTTATGAGAGTTTTAAGAGTTATCAATGCTGGCTTCTTGCACTTTTGTCAATCATAGTTACAGAGTTTATTGTAAGAGGATATAATTATTTATATGAAAAAAATCGACGGAACCTTAGCAAATAAGGTCCCGTCAGGTTTTTAATTTTCATTCATCTTTACCAGCTTTGCGGCCTGGTCGGCGGCGATACATGCATCAATGATTTCCTGAATATCACCGTTCATAATCTTATCAAGCTTATAAAGGGTAAGTCCTATTCTGTGGTCTGTCACCCTTCCCTGGGGAAAATTGTAGGTGCGGATTTTTTCAGAACGGTCCCCTGTACCAATCTGGCTTCTTCTCATCTCCGCCTCTGCATCATGCCTTTGCTGCTGTTCCATATCATAAAGCTTTGCCTTTAAAAGGGCAAATGCCTTGGCTTTATTCTGAAGCTGCGACTTTTCCGTCTGGCTGTATACAACGATTCCTGTAGGATAATGTGTCAGACGCACCGCAGAGTCAGTGGTATTGACACACTGTCCCCCGTTTCCTGAAGCACGCATCACATCAATCCGGATATCCTTATCATCAATCACAATATCAATATCATCATCCACCTCAGGCATAACCGCCACGCTGATGGTAGAGGTGTGAATCCGTCCGCCGCTTTCTGTCTCTGGTACGCGCTGCACACGGTGAACGCCGCTTTCATATTTCATCTTAGAATAAGCGCCCTGTCCAATAATGGTAAACTGAACTTCTTTCATGCCGCCAATACCGATTTCATCCACATTCATGGTTTCCACCTTCCAGCGCTGCCCTTCTGCATAATGCACATACATCCGGTAGATTTCTGCTGCAAAAAGCGCTGCTTCATCACCGCCTGCACCTGCTCTTATTTCAATGATGACGTTCTTTTCATCATTAGGATCTTTCGGCAAAAGCAATATCTTTAATTCCTGCTCCAACTCTTCAATACGTTTCTTAGCTGTATTCAACTCTTCTTTCAGCATCTCACGCATTTCATCGTCAGATTCTTCCTCCAGCATAGCCAGGGAATCCTCCACATCCTGACCTGACTTTTTATACTCTTTATAAGCCTCCACGATAGGAGTGAGGTCGCTTTGCTCTTTCATCAGCTTTCTAAAACGTTCTTGATCATTTGCAACTGTGGGCTCATTCAGCTCGCTCATGATCTCTTCAAATCGATTTAATAAATCTTCTAACTTATCAAACATAATTCCTCTCATTCCGCCGCGTATGCGGCATTTTCCTCAATGATAACTTTGAAATTCGTCACAGCGCAGATTCCCGAAGGAAATACGTTTTGTTCAGCCTTTGCCCTTGTATACGCCAGATACCACCCGGTCAAGCCCTGACAAATCTTTGCAGATTGTAATATCCTGATAGCCTGCCTGCCTCATATATCCACTTACATCTGCCGCCTGCCCGCAGCCGATCTCGAAAAAAAGCATACCGCCGGGATAAAGATAATCACCTGCCTGCTTAATAATTTCACGATAAAAATACAACCCATCCTTTCCGCCGTCCAAAGCCATAAGCGGATCATGCTCCCGTACTTCCTCCATCAAAGCAGGAATTTCCTCACTGGCAATATATGGAGGGTTTGAGACGATTATTTCATATCTGCCTGTTATATTTTCAAACAAATCACTTTGCACAAACTCCGCACTTATTCCAAGCGCCCTGGCATTTTCCTCTGCCACTGAAACTGCCTTTTCTGACAAATCGCACCCTGTTCCCTTGCAGTCATTGGAATACTTTAAAAGACTTAGCAAAATACAGCCGGAACCGGTACATACATCCAGAATACGCATCCCATCATGAAGAAACCGCATAACCTCTTCCACCAGCGTTTCGGTATCCTGTCTCGGTATCAGCACATCCGGCGTTACTACAAAATGAAGTCCCATGAACTCCTGATATCCTAAAATATGCTGGAGGGGAATATGCTGGCTGCGCTTCTCAATATAGTTTACATAACAATTATAATTTTCCTCCAATACAGGATTTTTTTCATGGACCAAAAGATCATTTCTGTTCGTTCCACAAACCTCTTCCAAAAGCAGGCGTGCATCTAACTCGGCCTCTTTGATCTGTGCCTCTTTTAGTTTTTCTACTCCCAAACGATATAATGCTCCATATTCCATTAGTCTGCTTCACCTGCACCGGCCGCTTCTTCCTCTTCTGAATTTTCTCCCGGCTCATCAACCATCCAGGAATCATCTACCTCATATCCAAAAGTTTCCTTTAAATATTCTTTCCAGTCAAACACTGCTTCTACAGACTTTATTGCCACTTCTACCATACTTTCATCCGGTTCCTTGGTAGTGAGACGTTGAAGCAGCATTCCTGGTGCTGAAATAATTTTCACGATTATATTGTCGCTTCTTCCTGCAAGACGGATGATCTCATATGAAATTCCTGCAATTACCGGAATAAGCGCTATACGAAGCAAGATTCTAAGTGCTGCATTATCCACCCTGATAAAGAAAAACAGCACAATACTTACAAACATAACAAAAAACATGAAGCTGGTTCCACAGCGTTTATGAATCCTTGAACTTCTCATCACATTGTGTACCGTAAGCGGCCTTCCCTTTTCAATGCAATTGATGCATTTATGCTCTGCTCCATGATACTGATAAAGTCTGTGGATATCCTTCATAAGACTGATTCCCACCACGTATGCAAAGAAAATCAGTATTCTGATCACTCCTTCTATAATTGTAAGTAGAGAAGCATTTCTGATATACCCAACTAAAAAGGAGGAAATGAAATAAGGCAGCAGAATGAAAATGCATACAGCCAATAAAACAGAAATTACCGTTGTAATTCCCATAAGCACATTTTCCCCTCTGCCTCCTGACATTTTATCAAGTGCTTTATCTAACTTAGTCTCCTTAGCCTGCTCATCCTCATAAAAAGAAGCAGAGTAATTGAGGGTTTTCATCCCAAGCCTGAGAGAATCTATAAAATTAAAAATTCCTCTGACAAATGGAGTTTTCGTAAGTATATTCCCATGCATACAGCCATGAAATACATCCATCTCAACTTCTATTTCTCCATTTGGCTTTCTGATGGCTACTGCATAGTCATCTTTATTTTTCATCATAACGCCCTCTAAAACGGCTTGTCCGCCAATTCCCGATGAGCGGCTTCGTCTTTTCTTTTTCACCTTTGCTCCTATCTGCCCGCTTTAACAGGCATTGCAAGTATACCAGTAATGGCAACAGACATATAAATACGCATAACTGCGTATTTATATGTCTGTTGCGGCATTCGTCAAATGTGGATGCCGCAGCATCCACTCCACATTGACAGTGCTCATGTAATTGCATGCAAGCACGCATTACATGGTCACTGTCAATGCTGCGCGTATGCTTTGCATACGCGCTTGACTCATTGCTCGCACAAAATAAGGTTGAGATGTGACCACCCCAACCTTTTCCTGCAAAATTATTTGCTTCCTACACCGTACTTCTTGTTGAACTTATCAATACGTCCATCAGCTCTTGCAGCTTTCTGCTGGCCTGTGTAGAATGAATGGCATTTCGAACAAACTTCAACGTGAATATCTTTTTTGGTTGAACCTGTCACAAATGTATTGCCACAGTTGCAAGTTACAGTTGCCTGATAAAACTCAGGATGAATTCCTTCTTTCATGCTTTCACCTCTCTATAATAACTTAATCATTTTGTCTTCACATGTTAATCTGAAACAGCTTTTTCATTATATCATAGCTTATCTCATCATGCAAGTATTTTTAAAACCATTTTATTTTTTTAATCATATTTACTACTTCCTGATTATTTCTGGTCTTTGCAAATATATCCAGAATCTTATCCACAGATTCTTCCGGTTTTAATCCGTTCAGGCTTTTACGCATAATATTCATCGCTTCTAATTCTTCCTGGGAAAGAAGCAGATCCTCTCTTCTGGTTCCTGACTTGGGAATGTCAATAGCAGGGAACATTCTCCTTTCGGAAAGCTTTCGATCCAGTACAAGCTCCATATTACCGGTGCCCTTAAATTCCTCATAAACTACATCATCCATCTTGCTTCCGGTATCCACCAGCGCTGTTGCAAGGATGGTAAGAGAACCTCCCTCACGCATATTTCTCGCAGCACCAAAAAACCGTTTGGGCATATGTAATGCTGCTGGATCAAGACCACCTGATAAAGTCCGTCCGCTTGGCGGCACTGTCTGGTTATAGGCTCTGGTCAGTCTTGTAATACTGTCGATCAGGATCATTACATCTTTCTTGTGCTCCACCAGGCGCTTTCCTCTTTCAATTACCATTTCCGAAACACGTTTATGGTGTTCAGGCAGTTCATCAAAAGTGGAATATATAACTTCTACATTCGGTCCTTCAATTGCCTCTTTAATATCTGTAACTTCTTCAGGACGTTCATCTATCAAGAGAATGATTAAATGGACTTCCGGTGCATTGCGCTTTACAGATTTCGCCACGTCTTTCAGCAAAGTAGTTTTACCTGCTTTAGGCGGTGATACGATCATGCCACGCTGGCCTTTTCCAACCGGGCTGATCAAATCCATAATTCTCATGGCAACACTGGCCCCTGGCATTTCCAAATGCAGTCTTTCATTTGGAAATATAGGCGTCATATCTTCAAAATTACATCTCCTGGCAGCCACCTCAGGCGTGTATCCATTAATACTTTTTACATAAAGCAGCGCAGCAAACTTTTCCCCCTGGGTTCTCACACGGGTATTTCCCTCTAAGATGTCACCCGTCTTTAACCCAAATCTTCGAATCTGACTGGGTGCTACATATACATCATGATCACCGGGCAGATAATTTTCACAACGAATAAATCCATATCCATCCGGCATTACTTCCAAAATACCACTGGCGGCAACCCCGCTGTCCAACTCTGCCGGGAACTTGTCCTCATCAGCCCTTGGTTCCTCTACCCGTCCTTCCGTCCGCTCCGGCTTGTATTCCGTTTTTTCTGTTTTAGCCTCTTTGATGCTGCCTTCCTTTTCGGTACGCTCATTTCTTCCTTCCGGTTTCCCTGCCGGAGCAGGTTTTGATAAAACAGACTTTGAAGGCGCAGGCTTTTGCGCAATATTCTTTTCCTCCGCCTTCCCCTTGTCCTTTTCATCCTCTGCAAGCATCAACTCAATGATCTGCGCTTTTTTCATCGTTGATGTGCCTTTTAGTCCTCTGGCTTTTGCAATTGCTTTTAAATCTGCAAGCGCCAAAGACTCATACTTTTCTCTCATAAAATCCTCCATTTTCCTGTTCTGCCACGTAATATTTAAACTAATTTAAATCATTGGGTTTTCTTTCGGGAATTTATTACGATTTGTTATCTGAAATGTTTACACATAGAGATTATACAACATAGCAGCAAAAATAGAAAGGATTTTCTAATCCTTTATCCCTGTATATTTCTGTGTCACTTCAAGAATACGGTACACATCCAAAAATGGCTGATACTCCGGCTCCATATCACAAATGTACTGTCTGAATTTTTTCCACTTTTCATTTGCCTGGGCATTGTTTCCCATAGCAAGCATAGAAAGTACCTCTGAAAACAGAATAATGTAATTCCTATGGTACTTCAATACCTTCCAATAAATTGAATCTTCTTCTCCTGCATCCTTTTTATGGGAAAGTATTGTCTCGCCAAACTCTGTGCAGCGTTCTTTTACTTTATCCATACGTATGGCAATATTCTGATTTTCCCTCTCTCCTTTTCCATTCACATAATCGCAGCTGCTTAAATCGGACAAATCTGTCAGATATTCCAATACCTGCGGCCAGATGCTTCCATAGCAGGCGGAAAAATATTCCTCCGTCAAATCCTCAATCGTCAATTCCTTTTGGAAAAGTGTTCTTCCCATCACATAATTGGGAAATGCATTGGGAAATGCCGCCCGAAGCTCCTGACAGCTCATATATCCGTCAAGCCCCATCTGGCTGATCTTTTGAAGATCGGAATGAATTACATTTGCAATGTGCACATACCCAAAATCTCCATAATGCGCCCGCCCCAACGGATAATCATATACAAATCCCTCTCCCTGAAACTGCTTTTGCCAGCCTCTCAAAAAAGCCAGATTCTCCGCAAGATTTACAGGAAGTGTAATATGATTTCTTTTATATTCAGGAAGTTCCCGCTCCTTATCATCCATCTCATAACTCTTTTCAAAAGTCCGGCTGATTGGCGCAAACATAAGTACAAATCGTTTCGGATGGTTCAGCCTTTTTTCAACAGGCGGCCATAAAAGCTCCTGATAAAGCAAAAAAACAATACGGGTATCAAGTCCCTCTCTATCAAGTCTTTCATCAATTTCATTTAACAAATCCACATACTGGTCTGAAATGGTTGTCTTCCTGCATTCAGCGCATTCGCAGACATTATTATACTCATCAGCAAGCCATACATGAAGATAATCCACACTTGGATTTTCTTTTGCATACTTCACTACCAGCCCCGCAAATGTGTCAACTGCATCTTTATTTTGATAGCACAGATTGGTATTTGCAGGCACACCCATGTAAAGAGCCCTTTTTCCATTGATTTCAGCCATTCTATGTACAAATTTATTTTCTAAAGGTGCATTTTCCAAATCCCATGACACGGTCTGGTACCCCAACGTTTCCCCCGTCCATCCATGTCCTGCCTCATGCAGCATAAGCCCCCGCTTTTTAGCTGCCTGCTCCAACAAATGTTTATCTCTTAACGCATCCTCAGGTGTATAAGCTTCCTTTTGCGCATAGGGATTCTCCCTATGTTCATACCAGCGCGATAAAAACGCATAAGGAGTCTTAAACTGAAGAAAAAAGCTATTGTATCCAACTTTAGGCAGCCATTCAATATAATTCATAATGTTTTCAAAGGAATCCGCTCCCTCAATACACACCCCCCGATGATAAAAAGAAGCACACTTCTCATAGTCTGCCCATAATTTGTCCTTTTCAATAGGAGGGACTATTTCACATTCTTTTAATGGCATCAGAAAACGACAGCCAAGCGTATACAGATAGTCATAGACTCCTAAAAGAACACTTCTGTCGTTTACACCTACTATGCGTCCCCCCTTGGGGGAAATACATATCCTGTAGCTGTCCTTTTTCGTTTCCATAAAACAGCTTTTGTCACTTTCAAGCCATATTTCAATCAATGGCATATCTTTCAACATCCTTTTAAGATACATTTCCAGCTCCTTTGCTGCAAATATAATCGTCTCAGATGCATCCTTTTGATATAATATCTTCATATAAATCTCCACATGAAAAAACCCCATGAGCAGACACTTTTGCCGCCCACAGGGTTTTTTTCTTAATTACCTAATGCTTCCTGCATTACATCAAACAATACATAATTCTCTAAAGGCACTTCACCTTCTACAGCTTCACTTTCAATAAACATTTCCTGCTGTCTCTGATAATATGCCTGCATTGTTCCGTCTGCAATACCATTCTTTACATCATCAGCACTAAACCATGTTGCGTCGCCAGTTTCTACAAGACAAGCCTCTTTGTCTTTTGCACACTTTTGAGCGTAAAGGCCTACTGCATAATCCCAGTTTTCTTCCTGAGAAGCATATGCCATTGCCTTATATAATGCACGGCTGAAACGGAGCAGGATATCTCTGTTTTCTTTTGCATAGTCAGGCAGGCAGATCCAGCTTGAAAGGTTAACGGAATCTGTTGCAAACTCAAGTTCAACAGCACCTTCACAGTTGTTCATGATCTGAACACTGTAAGGATTCCATGCGGTACAAGCATCTACAGAACCTGAAGACATTGCTGCAACCATATTGGTAGCATCCATTTCATAAGCTTCAATGTCGTCCATTGTAAGGCCTGCTGCTGCCAATGCGCCATTCAATGCTGTTTCAGAAGAAGAACCAGCGTTGTAAGCAACCTTCTTGCCAGCAAGGTTTGCAATATCATCTACAGAAGTAACTCCTGAAGAGGGCAGAACAATGATTCTGTCTGTACTATGTACAGAACTTGGCGCAAAAATTGTTGCCTGGCCATTGATACAAAGCTTGTGTGCTCCATGTCCAATATAAGCCAGATCAATACTTCCGCCTTCCATTGCAGCTATTTCTGAAGGGCCATCTGCAAACTCCCAAAGGGTAATTTCCAGACCTTCTTCCTCAAAATATCCCTGATCAATTGCTGTAAGCACAGACCATAAAGATGCATAGTTAGGCATATATGCAACGTTAAGAGATACCTTTTCTACCGGTTCTGCTTCTTCCTGAGCCGGCTCTGCCTCTGTAGCTTCCTGCTCTGCAGGCGCCTGCGTGGTTTCCGTAGTTTCTGCTGTTTCTGTGGTGCTTGCCGGCTCATCCGCTGACTTTCCGCAGGCTGCCAATGACAATGTCATTGCTGCTGCGAGCACCAGGGCTAATACTTTCTTTTTCATTAATGTTCCTCCTTAAAAAATTTATTTTAACCGCTTTGCGGCCAAAACCATAATAAACCGGAAAATTGCGCTTATTTACGCACTTCCAAAAATTCCTGATATACCTGATTCCAGATTTCTGCTTTCAACTCCAGGAAACGTGCCTCAGATTTGGTTTCCTGGGTTCTTGGATAAGGAATATCAATATTTACAATACGTTTAATTCGTCCTGGACGGGCACTCATGATAATGACTCTCTGGGCAAGAATAATTGCTTCATCCACATCATGGGTTATGAAAAAGCACGTCTTCTTTTCCTGCTCCCAGGTATTTAAAAGTTCTGTCTGAAGCTGCACACGTGTTTGTGCATCCAATGCTCCAAAAGGCTCATCCAAAAGCAGTACTTCCGGATTGGCTGCATAAGCACGGGCAATTGCCACACGCTGCTTCATTCCACCGGACAACTCCTTAGGATAAGAATTTTCAAATCCCTTAAGCCCTACTGCTTCTATGTATTTACGAGCTGTCTTCTCTGCTTCTGCCTTGGGTACCTTTTTCATTTCCAGACCAAACATTACATTCTTAATGACTGTCCGCCAAGGGAACAGTGCATACTGCTGAAATACCACGCCACGCTCTACTCCGGTGCCTTCAATCTGTTTTCCATCCAGATAAACTGCACCGCTTGTAGGTTCTAACAGCCCCGCAATAATATTTAAAAGTGTAGACTTACCACATCCCGAAGGACCAACTACACAGATAAACTCGTTTTCCATAATATCAAGGTTTACGCCGTTTAAGGCAACCATTTTTCCATTACGACCTTCATATTCCTTATAAACATTGTCAATTTTTAATTTTACTAACTTATCGTCTCTTGCCATCCCGTTAATTTCCTTTCAATAATATCTACAATCTTTACCAGAATTAATCCAATGATACCAAGCAGAATAATGTACATCAGCATTGGTGCCGACTCAAAAGAGTTGGACAGAGAACGGATTCTCATACCAATACCAGCCTGTGCTCCGGTAGATTCCGCTGCAAGCAGTGTTGTAAGAGCAGCACCCAGTCCAAGGCGGACAGCAGTGATAATAAACGGTACTGTAGCAGGACAGATAATCTTAACAAAAATGTCAAAATCATTTGCACCAAGCACTCTGGCTGCCTTGATCAATGTTACATCAATATTTTTAATTCCCTGATAAATCGTAATGCTCATAGTCATAAATGTACAAATCCAAATCAAAATAATTGCAGGTTTTTGTCCTACGCCAAAGGTGATAACCAAAAGCGGAGCATATGCCAGTGCAGGAATATTACGGATAAAGTTAATCCACGGTTCAATAATTTTCTGAACAGGCTGATACCATGCCATGAGAAATGCAATTGGAAGCGCCGTAACAAACCCCAATCCAAATCCGGCTGCCACGCAGGTCAAACTGCTTTTAATATCCTTCCAAAATACTCCCCTCTCAAGCATTGTCCCCACTGCCGGAATTACCTTGTTTGCAAAGGGGAAGCTTCTTCCCGTAGCCTTGCCCAGTGAAAGCAAATACCACACAACCAATGCCGCACAAAGCGAAATCAGCAGCCAGACTTTTTCGTTAATAGTAACTTTTTTCTTTTTTGACGTTTTTTCATTGCCCATTTTAACTACACCCTCCTTCTCTAAATTTTATACTTTTGTTTTAGGCGCAAAAAAATTTTTTAAACAGCCAAGCTTTTTTAATCTATTACCATCCCCTTTTATTATAACATTTTCGAAATTATTTTCAAGCAAATCAAACTCTATGAAAATACTTTCATTCCCTTTGTGCATGTTTTATATTCTTAAAACACATTTCTATTTTTTTTATATCATTTGCACATTTTTTTGTTTTCTATTTCTTTTTTGGATTTCTGCATGCAATGAGAATGCCAAAAGCTTCAACTGCCCTAAATATACCTGAAAATATTATATATATTGATACAGATAATCAGCATCATCAGCGCCATGAAAAGCTTATCCACCATTTTATTATCCATTTTCTTATTCACTTTACTTCCCACCAGTCCGCCAACAACACCGCAGGCAATCATCAAAGCCAATATTTCCGGCTTAAACTGTGGAACATTTCTTTTCAGCAAAGTGGATAAAAGACTGGATATCTGGGAGAACATAATCACGTAAATGGAGTACATTGCTGCTTCCTTAGTCGCCATTGAAAAGAAGAAAAACAGCACAACCAGATTAATTGGCCCCCCGCCAATTCCCAAAAAGGAGGATAAAATTCCCAGTACAATGCCAATTCCAAAAATAACAGCTTTATTCTTTATTTGCCAGGTATGGATTTTTTCTTTAAAAATGGTATAGGCCAGTGTTCCCGCTGTAAGCAGCAGCAGCACAAAAGCCTGAATTGCCCCAACTCTGCTTACATTGGTCAGGCGTCCGATGATTCCCTGATACAGTTCCTTTCCTGTCACGCCTCCCACTACGCCGCCAAGGGCAAGCACGGTTGCAAAAACCTTATCAAATACAAAATCATGCTTGGCTTTCAGGTTTTTGTAAAGAGAAACCACCGACATGGAAAGCACAGTACATCCTGATAGAAATGAGACTGTGGTAACCGCCATAACGCCCGTCGCATCCAGCACCGGCTTAATGATCACTCCGCCTCCTATTCCACAGATTGCTCCTACCGCCGAAGATAGAAAGCATACCACTATAATAATCAGATACTCCATCACTACCGCCTCCAATGCTTACCGCGCCGCCTGTATCATGTTATCCAGCAAAAGATACTGATTTACCGGAACAGTTTTTTCTACCGCACCGGACTGTATAAACTCTTTTTGCTGAATCTCATAAAATCTGCCCACATCGCCTCTTTTCGCTCCAATGCTTACAAATCCGCTGCTCAGCCATTGTGCATCCTTACGCTGTTCGTAGGCGCTGTTCTTATCAATTTTAGTAATCTCCGAGATCCAGTCAGAAACCTGCTTCACATTACTTTCAATTGCCCTGTAATTCATTCCCTGATAAATTGCTCTGGTAAACCGAAGCACTATGTCGGGATGTTCCTTTGCATATCCGGGCAGCGCAATCCAGGAAGAGATAGAAGCTGTTTTTTCTGAACAGGTCATGTTATTAGCAAGAATTACCGCATCATTGCCCAGTTTTTTTCTTACTTCCAGCGTGTACGGAGACCAGATCACACCAGCATCCAGTTCCCCTTTTCTCATGCCTTCCACTACTTCCTCCGGCTTCATATTGATAATTTCCATCTCGTCAGGGGTGATTTCTGCCATTTCCATAGCAATCCGTAAAATGGTCTCACTGGAAGCATTTTCAACATTTCCTACCTTTTTGCCCCGAAGATCCGTAATTGTCCTCACATCATGGGATCTGTTTCCTATGACCGCCTCTGCATTGGACAGATGAGACATCAACACAATGCTTGCCCTGCCCTTGATGCAAAACTTATGGGCGCCATTGCCAATATAGCCAAAGTCAATTTTCCCTGCTTCCATTGCCTCAATGATTTGCAGTCCATTAGCAAACTCGAAAAGTTCCACATTTAACTGTTCTTTCTCAAAGGCTCCTATCCGCATTGCAGGAACAATGGAACATAAACTCCCGTAGTTAGGCATATAGGCCACACGTATGTTTTCTGTCTTTTGTTTTGCATTTTTTGTAGTATCTGCTGCTTCCTTTTCACAAAGCTCCTTCACTTGTCCATAGGCTTCAAATGCAGCAAAGGTTTTTTTCCCAATTCCCAAAGACTGGTCAACGATACTTTTAAAATGAGAATCTATCATTTCGGCTGCCGAATAATTGCTGCCGCTGAGTTTCTCCAAAGACTGCATATGTTCGATAATAACATTTTTTTCACGATCCATTTCTTTGGAGTTTGTATCAATCTGCCGCACTTTCGTTGCCGTATTCTGTATCAGCCGGTTAGTTTGCTCCATCAAAGAACTGGTTTTTTCAAGGCTCTGTGTCTGTCTCTTAAATGCCTCCTGCACTGTTTTTATGTTCTCCACTGATTTATTGGATTTTTCCTCCAGTGCATTAATAATGCTTCTAATTACCTCCGCACTCTTCTGGCTCTGTTCTGCCAAGGCACGTATCTCCCCTGCAACCACCGCAAATCCTCTTCCTGCTTCTCCTGCCCTTGCAGCTTCAATTGAGGCGTTCAAGCTTAAAAGATTCGTCTTGCTGGCAATGCTGTTAATCATACCAATTGCCTGACGGATATCATGGGTTGCATGATTGGTGTCCAATGTATTTTCTGAAATTTCTTCAATGCAGTTTTCTGTGTTGGCATTTTCAGCAAGAAGTTCTTCAAATATTCCCACAACCTCTTCATTACTGTTTTGCATATTTCTGGCAATACTGTCCAATTCACCCACATAATCATTGGTCTGCTCAATTGCTTTTCCCATCTCAATGGTAATGTTGTTAATTTCTTTTGTCCGGGACAGGAGCTCACCATTCCCCTCATTGAGTGTATCAATGGAGTTTCCAACCTTATTGATCTCCACATTCATGCCATCTGTAATATAATTCATTTCCAGAATGTTTTGACTTAAGTTTTCTAATTGGGGGGTAAATTGTTCCAGAAGTTTTTTGGGATTACTTCTTCCATTATTTATCGCCTTTGAATCTAATGTTTTTGACTTTTTGCTTTTAAACAATTTCATCCTCTCATCTTTCTTTGGCTCATTTTAAATTCCAGCTTTTTTATAGCGCTCTGCCATTTCATCTAAAGTAACACATTCTACCAAAGGCGCTTTTCCTACAGAACCAAATTTAATAATCAGTGTTCCCACTACTTCCTTTACACCAGCTTCAATGCAGCCCACAATTGCTGCCACATCCTCATCAGGAATCGTTCCTTTCATCAAAGTTTCCATAATAGGTGTTAAGAATACTCTGGGATCAACCTGTGTCTTATTTTTCTCTAACAGCTCATAAATTGCCCCAATGGAAGGACTGTTTTGTTGTTCCGGATGCTTTGCAAAAAATTCCTTCATATTTCTTGTTACGGCAAGGCGGATATCGGTATCCACATTAATTTTGCCTATTCCGCAGGGAATTGCCTTCTGCAGTTCATCGGCAGAGATTCCATAAGCATTCTGCACATCACCACCCAAGGCATTGATCTCATCCACAATATATCTGGGCACAGTAGAAGATCCATGAGATACTAAAACGCCAAACATATTTTCATGATTCATGCACTCTTTAATGGCAATTGCAATTTCTTTCCTTAATTTTACATCCTTTCCCTTGGAAGGTCCATGCATAGTGCCATAAGAAATAGCCAGACAGTCCACTTTTGTTTTCTTAAAGAATTCTACTGCTTTAAGGGGATTTGTATAGGTGGATGAAGCGGCAAATACATGATCCTCCACGCCGGCTAAAACCCCTAATTCACCTTCCACCGTAATTCCTCTTTCATGGGCATATTTGACAACTTCTCTTGTAAGCTCTACATTTTCATCAAAAGGGAGAGAAGAACCATCAATCATGACAGAGGTATAGCCTCCCTCAACAGCCGCCTTTACAGAATCAAAGTTTTTGCCATGATCCAAATGGAGCACTACTGGTACCGGAGAGCCTTCCCCGTACTTTTTAACCGCATCTGCAATATTTCTTGCGCCAATCTTCTTATCCTCTAAGGTGGCATTTATAAAATCACACCTTCCTCCCATAAAACCATTGGCAAGATCTGCTCCCTGTAAAATTGCCGCTGAACGGAACATTTCATGTACTTCTATTACTGCTTTCGCCTGTGCAACTGCGTTAACATTAAACGCACCCTGTGCATAATGATATTTATCCGTTGCCTCTAACAACGGTCTTAAAGGTACTAATGGCATAATAGATCTCCTTTCATCTGATAACTTGTTTTCCCATTACAAAAGTATCTGCTACATTATTTTCTTCATCCAGAATAACAAGGTCGGCATCTTTTCCTTCTTCTATGGAGCCCTTCTTGTCAAATACGCCGATCAGTTTTGCCGGATTTTCCGTAAGAAGCCTTAAAATTTCCTCAATAGGACGTCCTGTAAACTTCATAATATTCTTTAACGCCTGCCCTGTGGTCAATGTGCTTCCTGCCCGGACGCCATTAGATGCCAGCTTTGCATCTCCGTCCACTACTACCACATCATTTACGCCAAGCTTGTAATTACCATCAGGAAGCCCTGCTGCCATAATGGAATCAGTAATTGCAACTACCTTATCCAGTCCTTTTGTCTTAAGAAGGAGACGTACAACTCCCGGATGAAGATGACGCCCGTCGCAGATTGCCTCACAATAAATATCAGACTCCATAGCAGCACCCATAATTGCCGGGAAATGCTGGTGAAGCAGCTTCATGGCATTAAAAATATGGGTACAGGATGCTGCTCCGTTTTCGATGGCTTTCATGGAAGTATCATAGTCTGCCCCTGAATGTCCGATTGCTACTACAATTCCAAGCTCCTTCATGGCAGGAATCGCATCCACAATGCCTTCAATTTCAGGAGACACCGTTATATATCTGATATTCCCTTCCGCTGCTTTTTGATATTCCTTTAAAAGCTCCACATCCGCATCCCGAAGGAGATGTTCCGGCATGGCGCCTTTAAATTCAGGTGCAAGAAAAGGACCTTCCAAATGAATTCCCAACAGGTTCGCACCGTTATTTTCCATCTCTTTATGCTTTTTAAATTCATCAATGCACCAAAGTGTCTGCTCTTTGGTATCAGTAAGCACAGAGCAAAGCCAGGAGGTAGTTCCCTGAGTAGCCATAAAATGACCGATCTTTTCTAATTCTTCCGCTGAAGCAGCATTTACGTCCACGCCTACTGCCCCGTGGGTATGTACATCAATAAAACCGGGAACTACTCTTTTTCCCTCTGCATCATAAACTGCTGCTCCATCAACAGGTTTTTCTTCTTTTGGAAGAATATGAAGGCATCCTCCTTCTACTCCGATAGTTTTCTCCTGAAAACCCCCATCCAAAAATACTTTCCCATTTACAATATATTGTTCCATTTTTTCCTTCTCCTTTCCCATAACCGGCCCAAGGCTGCCCAAAGCATATGCTTTCGGCAGCCTGCCGGACACATCCGTAAAAAATTTATTACTCTGGAAGATTTCCTACAAATTCCGTAAATTTAATGTTAATGTCTGGATGACTCTGTAAAAGGCTTACCGGGAAGTGTGCCTCGGGTTCTCCATAGGCCGCATGGCGTACCACGCTTCTGTGCCAGTCCCTAAAGCATCCAAGACGGATTTTTCTTGCATGAGAAATCTCATTAATGCCGATGGTGATACAGTAGTGGGGCATATCGTCCAAAGCACCATTCAAATCTCCAATAGAATTAACGGCTCTGGTTTCTTTTGAGATAGGAAGCACCCTGGTCTTAAGCTGTAAAAACTCTTCTCCGCTTAATTCATCCTGAGGTTCATTAAATGCTACATGTCCATTGATGCCGATACCGCCAAAGCAAATGTCAACGCCGCCCAGTTTTTCAATTAACTCGGGAATATATCCAAGGTTATTGGGATCTGGAAATACTCTCTGTTCTTCCGGCATAACCAGCTCTGGTTTCACCTTCGTGTAAACAGTTCTGTCCATAAAACCTCTAAAGCTTAAGCTGTGCTCTTTGGGTATCCACTGTTTATCGTCTGTAAGATACTCGTCCATGTTGATGAACCATACATTTTTCAGATCAATATTTTTGCTGTTTACAATGTCCACAAAATATGGATATTGCCCTACGGGGCCTACCGGGCAAATAAATACTGTCTTTTCTCCCAGAGCATTTTTTCTTTCAATCTCATCTGCCATTTCCTGGGCAATTGACTGGAATACAGCCGCATTGTCCTCCATTACAATCAGCGGGATTTTGGGACTTTTTAACAGTTCCTCTTTTGTGTAATAGTAATACTCATGCATTTTTCTTTCCTTCCTTTCTTCTACGTATTTTTAACCGTTATAAACTTCGTCTTTCATCATCAAATGTACTGCACTCTTTTTAAAGGTAAGCGGCAATGCCAGAATGTGGGGATTTTCTCCCACATATTTCTTCTTTGCATCCTCTAATGCTTCTTCAATGGTTGCCCTGGTCTTTAATCCCATTCCTCTTGCATAGCCAGGCTCCTGTGCGCCGCAGATATAAATAGCGGAAGTGTTCATCTCAGCAATATGTCCGCAGGCGATCATGGAAAATCCGTGGAAAGGATGAAATGCATTGGTATAGCGGTATTTGCGGATATATTCCTCATTGGTTGCGAAGTATTCTCCTAAGCGGTTCATATCCGGCAGGATATTCATCTGGTCTTTCTGGAACATATCGTACATTTCCCTTAAATAAGGCCACAGTTCGTCATGGAAATAACCGTTACAGATAGAAGCACAGATAATAACACAGTTATCACTCATTACTCTCTTATGACGAATCACCTGAGCGGAAAGAGCCTGCATCATCATAATAGGATTGGTTCCCATTCCCTCTCCATAATGGAAAAACTGAGGCATGCCAAATATCATTACATCATATTTCTTTTCTGCAAAAGGTACGTAAGTTCTCTTATCTGCCACCTTCCATGAAGCAGGCTGCATTACTTTTGCATAACCGCTGAAAATTGCAATCTGTCTGGAGGATGTATCCAGTACTGCATCGCAGCAGAAAAACTTTTTGCCCATGCATTTTTCCATGTGCTGTCCGATCTCGTCAAACTTTGTCCTCATCAGGGAGTGGCCGCTCACCGGCACAAAATCCGGCTGATGCATTACCTTAGGCACATGGTGGGAAGCAATGGATCTCCAGTGGGTGATGCCTGTTGCACAATGCTTGTAGCCGCCTGAGTAACCGCCATAAGGATTTCCCTGAGTATGTCCAATCAAAATGGCCACATCACTGTCATAAACATACTTATTCATCAGAACCGGATCACCTCTGTCAGTGGTTCCTAAGTCTACCAGATGCTCGTAATCTTCACTGTCGTGGTTAATGATCTGCCCACAGTTCCAGAACTCGTTGAAAAGCTCCTCCCCGAGTACGCCCCTGATTTCCTTTTCCGTGTTCTTGCGGTGGAGTCCGTTAGAGCAGATAAGAAGGATGTCCTTTTTCTCTACCCCTGCAGCATATAATTCCTGCAAAATCAATTTAATGGAAATTTTTCTGTGTGAAGTAGGCTGCTCGCCGCCTTTTACTCTGTCAGGAAATACAATGGTAACCTTAGAGCCTTTTTTTGCCAGCTTGGAAAGAGGTTCCATCCCCATAGGATTCCTTATGGATTCTAACGTCTTTGCTTCCAATTCTTCTTCTGGAATATAAGGCGGATCCGGAATGGTTTCTCCCGGAATAAAAACTTCTGTATCGTCTGGCAGATTGGCAGCCATAGTTCCCTGACCATATTCAAATTCTAATCTCATATTAATCTTTACCTCCCCATATAAGTTCTGATGATCTCCAGATATTCTTCAGGATAAAATCCGATCTCTCCCTGAAATCTTGTAAGTGCAATCAATCCCCCGTCTATTTCCGGTATGGATGCAAGCATAGCCGCATTGTCCACCTTAAGGCCGCCGCCATAGGCAACTGAAATACCTCCGGTTTGCTCCTTGACAAATCTGGCAATCTTTTGGATATATTCTTTTCCAGCAGGTGTTTTTCCGGGCCCAATGGACCAGATGGGCTCATAGGCAATGGCAACCTTTGAGGTATCTACATCCTTAAGTCCTATCTCCAACTGCTTTCCAAGCACCTCCTGCCATCTGTCAAGTTCCGTATCATTTTCGCCTATACAGTAAAGAACTGTAAGCCCAGCCGAAACAGCCGCCTTGATCTCCTGATTTAAAATTCTGTTTACCGCATCGGTATCTGTCACTCCAGCTTCCAGCAGAATTCCAGCCTTATCTTTTCGTTCCTCGCAGTGGCCGATCAAAGTACTTCCACAGCCCAATGCTCTGACTGCCTTTCCTGTCCGGTTGGTAGTAAAAGCACCAAAGTTACCACCTGTACTTACGTCTTCTCTGTGGATTCCCTGGGAGCCTATGGTAATACGCCTGCTGCCTTTTAAAGCGCCTACTGCTGAAAGGAGATGTGCTTCCGGCAGATACATAACAAATTCCACCTCATCCTCACTGTACGCCTCCAGCGCATCTTTTGTGTGCTCCACAATGTAAGAGCCCCACTGCTCCACCGGTGCAATACTGTTTACTCCTCCCATTTCCTTTGGGATGTCGAATCTTTTCAGATTCAGGTAAATGTGTTTCATCTCTTCCCTCCTTATATTCTGCTTTTTAATACCTGTCTGGCTTCATCCTTAAAACTTACCATCTCAGGCAGTTCCCCGTCAATTAAAGGACGACACCATGTTACAAACTGCTCTGAAATATCATTGCCTCTTTCATTGATATATTCTTCCGGCATTACTCTCTCATTCAGCATAACCTCTTCGATGGGGATAAGGGGTGTTTCTATTTCATATTTTTCCCCTTCCTTGCGCCGGATTCCTACCATGACTCCTGTTTTGCCTGCCACAGCCGCCTTTACAGCCTCTCTTCCCACTAAAATAGCTTCTTCTCTATCCACCTTAGACTGAAGCGCCATAGAGGTTCTTCCGCAGAGCCCTGGTTTTTCACTCCTTGCTTTGATTCCCAGCTTTTTAATGATAAGCTCTGCAAGATAAGCGCTTACATCGCCATAATAAATTGCTCTGTCTGTTTTAAAAATCGGAGGAACAATAGATTCCCCTTTCTCATTCCGCAGTCCTTCGCTGACCACTACCACAACGCCGCCTAATTCATCATACAGTTTTTTCACATCTTCAAGAAATTCCTCTTCATTGAAATTCCTTTCTGGAAGATAAATCAGGTGCGGGGCATCACCGGGATTTTTCCTTGCCAAACTGGAAGCTGCCGTAATCCATCCGGCATTTCTCCCCATAGCTTCAATCACACACACATGAATAGGCAGCGACTTTACATCTGCTCCCACCTCTTTTGTAACAGTGGCTATGTATTTTGCCGCACTGGGAAACCCAGGGGCATGATCAATAATGGAAATATCATTGTCCATGGTTTTCGGAATGCCTACAACATAAATCCCCTCGCCTTCGCAAACCCTGCTGACCTTCCCGCAGGTGTCCATAGAACCATTTCCCCCGTTAAACAAAACGTATTTAATATTATTTTTTTTCAAAATGGAAACCATTGCTTCATATTGTTCCTGCTCAAGTGGAAATCTGGAGGAACCAATGGCTGTTCCCGGTGTCCCAAGAAGCAGTTCGATTTTTTCATCAGGAAGCTTACCCATATCCAGAAAATTTTCTGTAAGTATTGCTTCAGAACCGCCTATTGCTCCGTAAATTTTTTCAATTTCGGGGCACTCTTTTGCCTGCCTGATCACACCATACAAGGATGCATTCAAAACCGCGGTAGGTCCCCCTCCATGCACTACAAGTAAATTTCCCTCCATCACCAGTGCTCCTTTCATATGAACTCAAACTCTCTTTATACATAGTAGCACACCCGAATTTTCTTTCCTATGCACCTGAACACAATTTTTACACAAACGTTTGCGTAAACTCTTTCCCTATGATAAAATAAATCATATAAAATAGGAATGGAGAGGTAAGCGTGACCATTAAAGAAATTGCTTCTCTTGCCGGAGTATCTGCCTCCACCGTATCGAGAGTGATCAATCATCCCGGCTCTAAGGCCGCTGGAAAAGAAGTAGAAGATAAAATCTGGCAGATTATACGGGAAACCGGCTATATTCCCAATTCTTCAGCAAGAGATTTAAAACTTCATAATTTCGATACCAAAAGCGGCAGTCTTCCAAAAACTATCGGCTGCATTTTAGCCCGCACCCACACCTCAGATCCCTTTTTTTCAAGAATAACAAGAGGCATTGAGAGGGAAGCTTTGCGCAGCGGCTATATTGTAAAATATATTTATTCCTATCAGGACATTCAAAATCCTGATATTCAGAAAACAATCCGCCAGACAAAGGTGAAAGGGGTAGCTATTTTAGGACGTCCTGACTCCAAAACCCGTTCTTTTTTAAAGGAAAATTACAGCAGAATTATCTACACCGGCCTTAATAATATTGAGTCTGAATTTGACCAGATTACATGCAACGCTTACCTGGCTTCTAAAACGGCCGTAAGTTATCTTGCAGAATTGGGACACATACATATTGCTTATCTTGGCGAACGCAAAAATGAGATCCGCTACCGTGGTTACTGGGACGCCATTTCCCAGCTTGCCCTGCCCATTAACAGAGAGCTGATTATTGACACTCCTCTTTGTATTGAAGGCGGCTATCATGCAACCATGAAGCTTTTATCCTCAAAAAACAAGGTTACTGCCCTCTTCTGTGCTAATGATTTGACTGCAATAGGCGCCATAAAAGCAGCAAAAGATTTCGGCATTAAGGTGCCGGAAGCTCTTTCCGTGATTGGAATTGATGACATTGAAACCAGCCAATATACCACTCCTATGCTCACTACCATTCACATTCCTATGGAAGAGCTTGGTATTATGACTGCCAAGATATTAATTGACCGGATTGAAACCGGAAAGAGGATTTCCATGAAAGTGGAACTGCCTTTCCAACTGATCAAACGCGAAAGCTGTGCTGCCCCGCTGCACTATAATCAATAACATGACAATTTCTAATGTCATTAACTATAAAAATGCTCTTACGAGTAAAAACAACGAATGACACGCTTCGCGAGACATTCTTATGTTAAACAACGAATGACACGCTCTGCGAGACATTCTTATGTTAAACAACGGATGCCAGGCTTTGCCAGCCATTCTTATGTTAAACAACGGATGCCAGGCTTTGCCAGCCATCCTTATGTTAATAAAAATAGAAAGGATGATTTTTATGCTTCTCACATTAAAAGACCAAGGTTATACTGTCCAGATAGAGACAGTAGGGGCTGAATTGAAGTCCTATCAAAATGAAACCGGCAAAGAATTTATTTGGAATTCTGATCCCGCTTTCTGGCCCCGCTCTTCGCCGCTTTTGTTCCCCTCTATCGGAAATCTGCGGAATAACAAAACAATAATCAATGGCAGGGAATATGAAATCCCCAAACATGGATTTGTACGGGACATTGACATGGAATACAAAATAGAAGGCGACAATAAAGTGACCTTCTTCTGCCAATATAATGAAGATACTTTAAAATGTTATCCCTTCCGTTTTCGTTTCAGCCAGACCTATGAACTGAATGGCCCCAGGCTTTGCACCACCTATCTGGTCACCAATGAAGACAATCAGGATATGTACTACCATCTTGGTGCTCATCCCGGATTTATGTGTCCATTAGAAGAGGGGGAAGATTTTTCGGATTATATCTTAAAATTTCCTTATAAAGAGACCTGTGACAGCCCGGTATATGATTTGCAGAATCTTCAGTTTGATCCTGTAAATACTGTGCGTTATCTGGAGGATTGCGACACTATAAACTTAAAGTATTCTCTTTTTGATATGGATGCACTGGTATTTCCCCACATGAAATCCAGAAGCGTACAGCTCATTAATCCCTCTACCGGGAAAGGCGTACAAGTGGATTATCCTGATTTTACTACCATTGCTTTCTGGACACCTTCCGACGTGGAAGCACCTTTCTTATGTGTAGAGCCTTGGAACGGTGCTGCAATCTTTGCAGATGAAGATGATAACTTTGTAAACAAAAGAGATATTCAAATCTTAAAAGAAGGGGAAAGCAAATCTTATCAGTTAGACATTTGTATTCTTTCATAAACAACGAATGACTCGCTTCACGAGCCATTCTTATGTTAAACAACGGATGACTCGCATTGTGAGCCATCCGTTATTTTCATTCTTTTCCATCCCAGCAATAAGTACAAAGTTTACTTTTATCAATTCCCACTGATTCCATCATATCATCCAGTCTGTGGTACTTTAAGGATGTGAAATTAAGCTGTACGCCGATCCGCTTAATCATCTCCTGATACTCCGGTGTTTCCGGGTTGGAGTAAGCGCTTAAGTTCACATTTTTTCCCTCTCCCTCCATTTCCTTAATGATCCTTCTGGTAATCAAGTCCATCTCGGAAGTAGAACGTGAAAAGTTTAAATATTTACATCCATATAAAAGAGGAGGACAGGCCGGTCTGATATGAACTTCCTTCGCCCCGCTCTGGTATAAAAATTCCGTTGTTTCCCGAAGCTGGGTGCCCCGCACAATAGAATCATCAATCAGCAAAAGTTTCTTATCCTGAATCAAATCATGTACCGGAATCAGTTTCATCTTTGCGATCAGATTTCTCTGGCTTTGTATGGTAGGCATAAAGGATCTGGGCCAGGTAGGCGTATATTTAATAAAAGGTCTGGAAAAAGGAACCCCTGATTCATTAGAATAACCAATTGCATGGGCAATTCCAGAATCCGGCACGCCTGCCACATTATCCGGTGTAACATCATCTCTCTTTGCAAGCAGCCTGCCGCAGTTATATCGCATCTTTTCTACGCTGATTCCCTCATAGGAAGAGGATGGATAACCATAATATACCCAAAGAAAGGTACAGATTTTCATATCGCTCCCGGGACTTGCCAGTGTCCGCACCTCTTCCGGGGTTACAATAACGATCTCTCCTGGTCCTAATTCTCTTTCCTCCACATAGCCTAAATTCAAATAGGCAAAATTTTCAAAGGCAATGCAATACCCTTCCTCTTTTTTCCCCACAGCAACAGGGGTTCTTCCCATTTTATCTCTTGCCGCATAAATTCCCTTAGGCGTAAGCAGTGAAATCGACATGGAACCGTCAATCAGTTCCTGGGCATACTGGATACCTTCTATCAAATTATCCTTTTGATTGATGATTGCCGCTACCAGTTCTGTTGCATTGATATCGCCGCCGCTCATTTCAAGGAAATGAGTATGTCCCAAATGAAAGATCTTCTTTACGATCTCATCCATGTTATTGATTTTACCCACTGTCATAATGGCGTAGGTTCCATGATGGGAACGCACCAAAAGAGGCTGCGGCTCATAATCAGAAATACAGCCAATTCCAAGGGTTCCATGCATTTTATTTACATCTTTATCAAATTTGGTACGAAAGGGTGCATTTTCAATATTATGAATTGCCCGGTCAAATCCGCTTTCTTTGCCGTACACTGCCATTCCGGCTCTTCTTGTGCCCAGATGGGAATGATAATCCGTACCAAAAAACAAATCAAACACACAATCTTTCTTTGAAGCCACTCCAAAAAAACCGCCCAAAAGTCACGCCTCCTTAAACATTAATTTCTGCTTTTATACCGAGAAGGTCCTTATTCTCATCAAGAACAGGCCCTGCCACCTTTGCAAGGAAACTTTCCACCTGCTCTTTGGAACGTCCCACATATCTGGAAGGCTCCATCGTTTTCTGCAGTTCCTCCAGCGTCATATGAAATGCCGGATCTGCCGCAATCAATTCAAGCAGGTTATTTTCTTTTCCTTCAACCTTCACATTCTTTCCTGCTTCCATAGACAGTTCCCTGATCTTCTCATGAAGCTCCTGCCTGTTTCCTCCCATCTTAACCGCATCCATCATAATATTTTCAGTGGCCATAAAGGGAAGCTCACTCATCATATGCTTTTCAATTACCTTGGGATAAACAACCAGACCGTCCACCACATTCAGGCACAAATCTAAAATTCCATCAATTGCAAGAAAGCCTTCTGGAATGGAAAGACGCTTGTTGGCAGAGTCATCCAGGGTTCTTTCAAACCACTGGGCAGCAGAGGTAATTGCCGGATTTAAAGCATCAATCATCACATATCTTGCAAGAGAGGCAATCCGCTCACTGCGCATGGGATTTCTCTTATAGGCCATAGCTGAAGAGCCGATCTGGCTCTTTTCAAAAGGTTCCTCCACTTCTTTTAAATGCTGCAAGAGTCTTATATCATTTGACATCTTATGGGCGCTGGCAGCAATCCCTGCAAGTACGTTTGCCACTCTGGTATCCACCTTACGGGAATAAGTCTGCCCTGAAACAGGATAACATTCTTTAAATCCCATTTTTTCCGCAATCATGGGATCTATCTTATCAATCGTCTCCTGATCCCCGTTAAACAGCTCTAAAAAAGATGCCTGAGTACCGGTAGTTCCTTTAGATCCTAAAAGTTTCATACCGGAAAGCACATGATTTAAATCCTCTAAATCAAGCATAAATTCCTGCATCCACAATGTCGCCCGCTTTCCCACGGTAGTAGGCTGGGCCGGCTGAAAATGAGTAAACGCCAGCGTGGGCTGGGCTTTATATTTATCTGCAAATAAAGCCAGCTCGGCAATCACATTGACCAGCTTCTTTTTCACCAGCAAAAGCGCCTTGGTCATCACAATAATATCTGTGTTATCTCCCACATAGCAGCTTGTGGCTCCAAGATGAATGATTCCTGCCGCCTTAGGACACTGCTGTCCATAAGCATACACATGGCTCATAACATCATGACGCACCTCTTTTTCCCTTGCCTTTGCAACCTCATAATTGATATCCTCCGCATGGGCTTTCAGTTCATCAATCTGTTCTTTTGTGATTACAGGTTTTCCATCCTGGGACAGACCAAGCTCCATTTCTGTTTCAGCCAGTGCAATCCACAGCTTTCTCCAGGTGCGAAACTTCATATCGGGAGAAAAAATATACTGCATTTCCTTACTGGCATACCGTTCTGATAAGGGGCTAACATATTTATCCGTACTCATTATCTATCTCCTTATTTTTCTTATTTGCCACCAGGTAACTGCGAAAAAAGAAAGTGAGAATATTCAGACAATATCTTCTGTGAAAAGCCTTATGCACCATGCAATCAAGACAATAGAAGACAGACGGAACATTTTCCGGCTGGCTTCTGTCCTGCTTGGCTTGATGAAATGCCCGGTGCAATAGGATTTGAACAGAAATATTGACTGAATATTCATTATTGGTTTGCAATTACCCGTTACTCAATTATTACGTGTCATATTCACCTCTAATATCTTCCACAGGCGGCTTTAAGGGATAATTTCCTGTAAAGCATCCTGTGCAAATCTGGCGGCCTTCTACGATCTGTGTCAGTCTTTCTTCCCTAAGATACCCAAGTGAATCCGCCCCTATGATCTTACAGATTTCCTCCACAGAACGGTTGTAAGCAATTAACTGCTCTCTCGCCGGCACATCTGTTCCAAAATAACAAGGCCATAAAAAGGGCGGTGAACTCACCCGCATATGTACCTCTTTTGCACCTGCCTCCCGCAGCATATGTACAATCCGGTCCGAAGTAGTGCCTCTTACAATAGAGTCATCAATCATAATAACCCTCTTGCCATCCACTGCCTCTTTTAAAACGTTCAGCTTTACCCTCACGCTGCTTTCTCTGCTTTTTTGTCCCGGCTTAATAAAGGTTCTTCCCACGTAACTGTTTTTCACAAATGCCTGTCCGTAGGGAATTCCAGAGTACAAAGCATAACCAAGCGCCGCACAGTTGCCTGATTCCGGCACGCCTACCACCAGATCCGCCTGCACCGGTGAATCCATTGCCAGAAACTTTCCGGCCAGGATACGGGAATTATATACACTCATGCCATCAATATAGCTGTCGGGCCTTGCAAAATAAATATATTCAAACACGCATCTGGCATGCTGCTCTTTTGGGATGCACATACTCTTGTCCGATTCAATGCCTTTTTCCGGAGAAATGGTAACAATCTCTCCTGGCTCCACGTCTCTGATAAAGGTGGCCCCCACCGTATCAAGGGCACAGGTCTCCGAAGCCAGAATATACGCATGATCCCGCTTTCCAATGCAAAGCGGCCTAAAGCCAAAGGGATCTCTTGCCCCAATCAGCTTACGGGGTGACATGATAATTAAGGAATACGCCCCTTTGATTTTTTTCATGGCACGTCCAACTGCTTCTTCAACGGTTTTGGAATTTAACCGTTCTCTTGCAATATAATAGGCAATCACCTCGGAATCAATGGTAGTCTGAAAGATTGCTCCCGTATATTCCAACTGCCGCCTAAGCTCCGGTGTATTGATTAAATTTCCGTTATGGGCAAGGCCAAGAGTCCCCTTTACATAATTTAATACCAGAGGCTGGGCATTTTCTCTGGTAGAACTGCCGGCTGTGGAATACCGCACATGCCCTACCCCGATGTCACCCTTTAGTCTTTCCAAAATTTCCGGTGTAAAAGCTTCATTTAAAAGCCCCATATCCTTGGAGCTTACTACTTTTCCTTTGGGCCCTTTGGTATCACTTACCGCAATCCCACAGCTTTCCTGTCCTCTGTGCTGTAATGCATATAACCCATAATAAATAGTGGATGCCACATCTGCGCCTTCAAAATCATATATTCCAAAGACACCGCATTCTTCCTTCGGCTTTTCTGAAATACCAAAGTCTTTCATTTTCAATCTAAACTCCCTGCTTCTCCGGCCGACTGCAATTTTATGCAAGCCCCAGACGCTTAAACACTTCATTATATGCTTCTTCTACATTTCCAAGGTCCCTGCGGAAACGGTCCTTGTCCAGCTTTTCATTGGTATTAACATCCCACAGCCTGCAGGTGTCGGGTGAAGTTTCATCTGCTAAAAGAATCTGTCCGTGGAAACGTCCAAACTCAATTTTGAAGTCAATCAGTTTCATATCTGCCTGAAGGAAATAAGCCTTTAACACCTCATTTACTTTAAACGCATATTTCTTTATGGTTTCAATTTCCTCCCATGTAGCAAGTCCCAATGCTACAGCAAAATAACTATTAATCAGAGGATCACCCAGTTCATCATTTTTGTAGCTGAATTCAATGGTAGGCTCCTTAAAAGGGGTTCCCTCCGGCACACCAAGCCTCTTGGAAAAACTGCCCGCTGCCACATTTCGGATAATCACCTCGAGGGGCACAATCTCAACCTTCTTCACTGCTGTTTCTCTATCGCTTAACTCTTCAATCAGATGAGTGGGAACCCCTTCTTTTTCAAGAAGCTTAAATACATGGTTGGTCATACGGTTATTAATAACTCCTTTTCCTACAATGGTTCCCTTTTTTTCTCCATTAAAAGCTGTGGCATCATCCTTATAATCCACGATTACCACATCAGGATCGTTTGTTGCAAATACCTTCTTTGCCTTTCCTTCATAAATCTGCTCTAATTTTTCCATGATTTCCTCCATTCTGCCCTTTTTCGGCAATAAATTTTTATGCTTGAAATTTTCCAATAAAATCCCGTACCCTCTCTTTGTCCGAGGAGAAAACTTCCTCTGGCGTCCCCTGTTCCATGATCACTCCCTGATCCATAAAAATAATACGGTCAGACAGTTCTCTGGCAAACTGCATCTCATGGGTAACTATGATCATTGTCATATGTTCTTTCGCAAGCTGTCTGATTACCTTAAGCACCTCTCCAGTCAGTTCAGGATCTAAGGCTGAAGTAGGTTCATCAAAAAAAAGAATCTTCGGCTGCAGGGCCAGCGCTCTTGCAATAGAAACTCTCTGCTGCTGTCCTCCTGAAAGCTGGTAAGGATAAGCGTCTGCCTTATCCGAAAGGCCAAGCTGCTGTAAAAGAGATTCCGCCCTTTTTTTTGCCTCACCCTTTGATACTCCATCTACGCTGACAGGCGCATCTGTAATATTTTTCATAACGCTGTAATGGGGAAACAAATTGAAATTCTGAAATACAAGTCCAAAGTTTTTCCTGATTTCTCTAAGCTGCGCTTTTCCTGCGTAAACGCATTTTCCATTTTCTTCCCAGACAGCCTTTTTCCCAAGGTAGATCAACTCCCCGCCTTCCATCCGCTCAAGCATGGTAGCACAACGCAGCAGGGTAGACTTGCCTGAACCGGAAGGACCAATAATGGATACCACTTCTCCCTCCTTCACAGAAAGAGAAATGTCCTTAATCACATCAAGTCCTTCAAATCCCTTGCACATATGGTTAATTTCCAATAAGACGTTTGTATTGTTTTCCATCTGGCTCCCTTCCTTACATATGATACCAGTTATCTGTAATAATTCAAAGCTTTTTCGATCCGTTCCATTGAAAATGCCACTATAAAATTAAAAATATAATAAAACACTCCCGCTGCCATAAGGGGTGCCATGCTTGTTTCCTTCGCCGCAATCTGCTTTGCCAGAGTAAACATTTCCGCATGAGCCAGCACAAAAGCTAAAGAAGTGTCCTTTACAAGGGTAATTGTCTCATTTGTTATGGAAGGCATAATCCGCTTAATTACCTGGGGAAGAATAATCTTTACAAAAGTCTGCAGCTTATTATATCCAAGTACTCTGGCTGCTTCATACTGTCCTACAGGCATAGACTCAATGCCGCCTCTGTAGATTTCTGCAAAATATGCCGCATAATTAATGGAAAACGCAAGAATAATAGCCGGAAACCGATACCCTCTTAAGTTTAATCCAAATAGATAATAGGGCGCAAAGTACACCACTAATAGCTGAAGCATTAGTGGTGTACCACGCATAATAGAAATATAGAACTTACTGATTCCTCTTAGCAGTCCGTTTTTTGACATTCTGCCAAAAGATACAAAAAGACCAAGGGGCAGGGAAAAAAGAAGCGTCAGGAAAAAAATCTCCGTGGTTGATATCATTCCTTTTCCCAGCTGCATTAACATAGTTCCTACACTCATTTGTTCTCCTATATATAGTAAATGACATTTCTAATGTGGTTTACTATTGCTATTTGCCCAGACAGACACTGTCTTCAAGACCGTATTTTTCAGCAATCTCCATGAATTTTCCGTCTGCCGCCATCTCTAAAAGTGTCTCCTCTACCTGATCCTTTAACTGGTCATTTCCCAAAAGAAAACCAATCCCATACTGCTCTGTCGCCAGTTTTTCCTCTAAGATCACATAGCCATCACCTCTGGATGCAATCTGGTAATCTGCAACACCAATATCTACAGCCAGTGCATCAATTGCTCCTGACTCTAAATCCATAAATCCCGTATTATAATCCGCATACTGGTTTAACTCTGCAAATGATGCAGCAAGCTCTGCTGCATCTCCTTCTAAAGCTGCCAGTGCAGAAGAATCTTTCTGAACTCCTACGATCTTTCCTGCAAGATCATTTTGGGAAGCAATTCCTGCATCTGCTTTTACCACAAACACCTGGCTGTTATCCACATAGGGTACAGAAAAGGTATATGCATCCTCACGTCCATTCATAGTAAAGCCATTCCAGATACAGTCAATGGAACCGGAAGAAAGCTCAAAATCCTTGGAATCCCAGTCAATGGGCTGTTTTACAAGCTCCCATCCCCTGCGTGCGCACACTTCTGCTGCAAGCTCAAGATCAAAGCCCGTATAATCTCCATTTTCATCCATATATCCATAGGGCGGAAATTCTGCATCAAAACCTACTGTAAAAGTCTGGGCTGTTTCATTTTCCTGGACTGTCGTCTCTTTACTTTCCTGTTCCTTGCTGCCACAGCCCGAAAGTACCAAAAGTGTCATTGACACCGCTGTTAATAATACCATAAATTTTTTCATACTGATACCTTGCCTTTCTCCTCATTTGAACTTTACCAAATACCATTTTGCTTTTTCACTGCGTCATGTTATCACGATAAAGTGTTTTTGCATCCGAACAACATGCTATCATGCTGTCAAAGAGAAGTCAAGGGAATTTCTTTGCAATGGGGCGCAGTGGTTTGAAACAGTCCAGGCAGTGAAACAGTTCAGCCCCTCTGCATTCATAAAAGCGTCTGCTAAGAAAAATCTTTCTCATATTCTCCTACTATGGTTAATATTTCTTTGGCGTATTTCGGATAATTTTCTACCAGATCCTTGATTTCCGCCTGGGCCTTTCCGGCAATCACTTCTTTATTATAATCCATACGCTTTCTTAAAGATTGTCTTCTAATAATCAGATTATGACGTATTTCTACCATTTCTTTTTTATCTAAAAGGGCGGCTGTCTGGTGCAGCCAGATCATGGGGTCCTTGACCTGATAGCGGCGGAGCACATGCAAAAGATCCTTTTGGCACTGGTCAAGCTCTCTCTCCGCCATCTGATAGTTATGCCGCTCCTGCTTTTCTTCCTGGTACTGCTGCCAGCTCTTGCCCAGCTCACTTGCACTGGAAACATTGTATTTTAAATATAAGTAGTCAAGCAGATGAGTATTATTTACATATCTTATTTTTACAGTGTTTTGAAGGCGGATAATATGTCCAATTCCATTTTCCACCCGGGCCAATTCTCTTACGGAATCATTATATTTCACAAAAATAGTCGTAATGGCAATGGCGCCCACGGCCGCTGCTGCCAAATATCCCGGTTTGGTGTTCATCTTAAACCCAAACTGCAGGGCCATAAGAAGTAAAATACATATAATTACTGCAACGGTACAGACAATCGTCATAGATCTGGTATCTTCTATCAGTCTGTGCAATTCGTTTCTCCGAAACAGGTACGCATGTTTTTCTCCATCTAACTTTTTCAGATCACGTTTAATCAGCTCCTGATATTCCTCTGTCTCGGACAGTTTTTCATACCCCTCCTGAACCTCCTCCTCAATCCGCTCAATCTGATGGTATTTTACATCACTCATTCGGTTTGCGCGGGTTTTGTAACCGGATTGTCTTTCCTCAAGTTCTTCAATCTTCCGTGCACATGCCATAAGCCCTTCCTTTTCTTCTTCAGGCAGAGCTTCGATTTCCTCCATATCCTTCAAATAGGAAGTCACCATATTATATTCAAACTGTAAAGCCTCCAGCTCTTTAGATGCCTCTGCAATCTGCTCCAGACACCCCTTTACGTACTCCTTACGCTGTCCCGCATCATTGATCTTTAAATCGCTTCTGTCATAAACCACCTCATTCCAATCTTCAATCTCAAAGACAGGATCTTCTGTTTTCTTTTTCCAGTTCAACAGTTTTTTTAATAAACCCATACTCCACCTTTGCTTAAGAGACGAACTCTCTGTATTCATCCTTCTTTTTTGCTATAATTTTATCAATTTCCTCATAATATGAGGCAGCATTCCCTTCATCTTTATATATTTTCAATGCTGTCAGCATCCTGTTTTCCTGAGATGCTTCAAACTCTTCTTTCGCCTTCGTCAGTCTTTTTTCTACCTGCATGGACAAATTATAATATTCCCCATGCTCTCCGATAAATGCAATATAAGCCTCCTCGCTCAAATACATTCTCTGGGCCGCAAGAAACTCTATTCCAGATTCTTCATTTTTCGTCATATCGTAGGCTTTCTTAAAATATCTTGCCGCCAGTTCAAACATAAAAAGACCTGCATAAGCTGTTCCCATGTTATGATAAATAACAGGTTTTAACGAACTTTCTGTATCAGGCAGCCTTCTGCACAGCGTATCATACTCCTCTATTGCAAGCATATAACGATGATTTTTAAGCAGAAAATCCGCCTGTTTTTTCTGCCTTTCAAAATCGTTTAATCCTACATTTCCCTGCAGAACTTCGTCAATTTTTTTCATCTCCGCGTCAGTGCAATAGTTTACATAACTCATAATTGTACTGACAAAGATTCCTGGCTGACTGCCTTTTCCTAAAATATTTAGAAGCTGATGGCTCAGGTCTGTAAGGCCGCATTCATTATCCAACCATTGTGCAAGCTCTTCCCTCATCACACTTTGATCAATCATAAAGGGATTGCTTGCAAATAAAAAACACAATTCTTCCACACAATACACATTCACACATACATTCTCAAAACAATATGGTTTTTTGGCATACTTTCCTGTACATAACAATATTCTGCCCATAAATGCCGCTCCCTTAAATCAAACCTGAACCATCTGCGTCCATGCTTTTCCACTGGATGGAACTAATTCTCCAAACCCCATGTCTTCTATCGTTATTGCCGCCTGATCCACCGCAGTCATTTCAATGCGCACATTCAGTCTGGTGGTACGCATCTGCCGCTCCGGAAGGCCTTCTAAAGTAAGAATTCTACTGATCACATTTCCTCCTGTCAAAGGCGTGATCAAAAGCTCCAGTTCATTTCCACTTTCTAATATAACATCAAACTCTGTTGATGCCTCATACCAGTTTGCGCCCGCATCCAAAATTGCATAATAAGAATCTTCTCCCCTGCGCAAAGCCTTCATCCCGATATTGGATTTTAGTTTATCGCTTCCTAAGTATACATATTCCTTCCACAGCGGACCTGGTTCTAACCGCTCAGTCATTCCATAACAGGCACCCTTGCTGTATAGATTGTTTCCCTGAAATACCCTGCGGTTCCTGCACAGCAGCTTTAAGGATTCCTTTGCCCATTCTTCCTTAAATCCATCCCCCAAAAGGAAGATTGTGGATATATTTTTTTCCTTTAACACATCCTGGGCAATACCAAAAAACAACTGATCCAACTCCTCCATCTGTCGTTTTTTTTCAGATTCCTCCTCTTTCCACACCCTGCGCTCCATCATAGGATAATCCAATTGCTCAATAAAAACAACCTTAGGCTGCGTTTTATTATTACATTCCAGACATAATCCTTTCAGACTTTTATTATATTCAAATATCAACACATCTTCTTTCCATAATTCTCTGTCCTGATGAAGCATATATGCATAAAAACTTTCCCTGTGGCTTTGAAAACAAATATAGGAAGCCTCTAATTTAAGGCCTGCTGCCACCTTTCCAAGCACATCCACAATGCGGGGGGTAAGCTGTTCAACCGTGAACATAAAAGCCTCTATCCGCGCTCCGGAAATCCGGATATTTAAAAGGGCAAGGCTTCTTTTCACAAATAAGGTAAGAAGTGCCGCCGGATCAAAGGCTTCACCTTCTACGATGACTTCTTCTCCCCTTTCCGCCAGATCAAGAAGTTTTTCTACTAATGTTCCCTCTCCCTCTTTTGCATATTTTAGGGCCTCTTTTCCATAATACCACTGTCCCACACCGCTTCTTTTACAGAGCACTGCCGGAATATTATACTGTTCCGTACCGGCCACTGCTGAAACTGTCTCCGGCTCCTCTCCCAGACCACAGTAGCTGATCTGGGCAAAATCTGATCCCAGATCATACCCTACCACCACTTTTTTACTGCTTTTTTTTCCTGTAAGCTCTTTTTGGTTTTGAAACATCTCTTGACAAACTCCCCATATTTCTAGCGCATGTGAAACAATTCCTTTACCACATGATCAGTCTCAAAATATTCATGAAGAAGATTTTCCATAGTACCATAGTCATGTAGATTACGCCCAATGGAAATATCATTCAGCATTGTGTACCTGCTTTCCCTCTCATCCCTTTCGGTATCACTATGGCTTAAGGTTCCGCTTTCTGTAAGGCTTTCCTTTCCCTCTTCCACCTCTGCAATATAATACTGCAACCGTTCTCCAAAGAAAAGAATAAACTGCTTGACACACACGCCGCCAAACATATTCTGCATTTCTTCTTTTATGTATTCTCCCTCACTGTCTCCATCCTTTTCAATCAGGTAATGGATCACTGCTTTATTACCTTCCCTGACACGGTATTCTATCATGGTCTTATCCATAAATGTCCTCATGAAAGTAATATTGTCAACATACTCCAGAAAATAAGGAAAATACTTATTACGGGTGAGGATCTGCCTTAAAAACAAAAGCAGGTAGTGAGAGATCACTTCATTGATCTGCTTTTTATTTTCGGCATAATATTTCGTATAGGCAAGCTTGCATACAAAGGGAAGCTCCTCCCTTCTATCTGTTACCTTCTGTACATCCTCAAGTACAAACTCATCTATCAGCTTATCCTTTACAAAATAATCATAAGCACATTGGGCAAGAACCGCAAGCTCAACCTCGGTTTTGGCACCGCCGGAAACATAACTTTTAAAAATCTGCTCTCTCTCTCCCACATAAGCACCGGTATAAAGGAGCTGCAGCAAAATCCGCTCACTCATCCCATAGGTATCTATCCCAAAGGCATCCGCTGCTTTCCAGATATCACGCATTTCTTTACTGGTTCCCTTAAAGTACGTACAAAGATATTCCAACAGTCTTTCATCATATTTGCCTGCTTTAAATGCCATAAAGGCAAGCTGCTTCATGGCAGTATCCTCTGAAAAATCTTCCATAAAAAGCAGTCTGCTGCAAAGCCTTACTAACAGCTTCGCCTCCACGCCTTCCCCGCCCCGCAGTTTAATCCATTCGTAGGCTTTTTCATACATGCCCCGGATGACCATAAAACGTATCACTTCTGTAAAGCTGCTGTTTTCAATCTGCTGCGGCTTTAACTCTCTTAAATAATCATCCAGTTCATTCATTCTATCATTGTCATAGAAGAAATGAATCAGTTTCATTCGTATTTCCTGCTTAACAAACTCATTTGCCTGCTCTGAAGCGGCAACCCGTTTCATGTACTCTACATTTTCACTGCTTACTACGCCAATTTCCCGGCCTCTTTCGCAGAGCCACAGGTCAAAATGCACACATCCGCTTACATAAGGGGCGATCATAGCGGCAAATTTATCCGGCAGAAGAAGCCTCTCAAGGGTATATTCCTCCTGCCTGCAGTAGCGGTTTCCTCTTCCATCTTCCAAAAGCAATTGAAAATCACTTCCATAAACAGGAATATATGCCTCCTTTCCTGTCATCGGATAAACGGACTCCTGACACTCTTTTTCATAAACCAAAATTACTTTTTTTATATCCTCCCGGACTACTGTCAAATGCTGAATAAAAAGTACAGTTATAAGCCCCTTGGCTGTCTCTTCTGTGATCATCATCTGTGTCAATAAATTTTTATACAGGTACGCCAGGTAACGGTTGCTTTTTCCTTTTATGATCTGAAATACTAAAAAACGCTCTATCTGCTCCCTGTAGCTTTGATACAACTCTGGGAACTGTTCCTTGTTCCGGTATACGTACGCATAAAGAAATGAGTTATGTAAACTGTCAAGACTGCTGTCAAAGGCAAAGTACATTAAAACAATTTTAGGTATCACGCAATCCTCTCTAAGCTTTAACGACATCATGTAATATTCATAAAGTCTTGTGATCCTTAATTCCTTTTCAATTCCCTTCTCATACCAGGAGAAAGCCCTCTCATCCGTTATATTTCCCTTAATCAGCAGGGTACATATGGCCAAAAGCGCCTCATCCCCGGGTGCTGTCTTATAGCACTCCCTTAAAATAAAAAATAATCTTTCCGTGTAGTTTTTCTGCTTTTGGGCAAGATAAACAACCTGACCTGCAACGCTGGAAGAAAGCAGTTCTTTTTTTGCGGCATAGGATAGTACCTGCAGTTCAAAAGCATCCAGCCGCATCAAAAGAGCGGGATTTGCCAAAAGCAGATTCCATGCTTCTATATAAATCACCGGGCTTTTGCAGCCCTGTTTAAATTGTTCCTCTAAAACAAGCCACTTTCTTGAAGGGCTTTTGGTATAGTCATCTGCAAGGTATAAAAGCAGCCAGGCAATCCGCCAATTGTCAGAGTTCTGAGCAAAAATCCTTTCCACCTGGCCGGCTATTTCATCTATGTAATTTTCCTGCCGGTTCAATAACGTAGTCAAATAAAGTTTATAGCAGTACAACGCTGGATCAAAATTCTCCTCCATCAGGGCGCTGGCCTGATCCAAAAGCCACTGTGCTTCATTGTAACGTTCTGTAGTAATGAGAAGCTGAACCTGAAATAATTTAGGCGCCGGATCTCTTTCGTCCATTTGAATCAATGCATCCACTAATTCTCCGGTCTCTTTCATCCATGAAGCAGCACTGATCTTTTTAGTGCGAAAGGCTTCGTAGTATTGCATCAGTTCCACAATCATGTGCTTTTTCTGTCTTCGAATTCCCGGTATCCTTGCAGTAACAGGCCTGTTTACGACGATAATTTCAGCCTTAAGGGATGCATAAGGATTATGCAGGTGGATGGTTCCATAATTCCTGCCTGCATGAAGTCCCTTTTGGGCAATATAAAAAGGCAGTCTGTAGCAGTTTCCCAGAAAATCTTCCTCCCTGATCACTTCCTTTTCCAACACAAGAAACTCCCCCTGTACGGAAATATTCAACTCAGAGTATCCCCATCCGTTCCGGTTAATAACAAGCCTGCAGTATGCCATATCCGCAGGATTTTCTATTCGTATCTCCGATTCCTCTAAAAGGAATTCAACCTTTTGCTTCTTTTTTATCTGTAAAAGAAATTCTTCAACATTCTGCTCCCGCCTGCTTCCTCCAAGCAGTCCTCTATATGCTCCATAATATTGCTTGTCCACTCCGCCAAAAACCCGTTCAAAATCTGCTGAATAAAACAAATTAACTGCTTCCTCCCAGTTTGTTCTGGCAAGGTTGGCAAAGTGAAACAAATTTTTAATTTTCCCGATCCCTGATTCTAAACTATCGGAGGCAATGGTCACAATATAGGGAACATAATACTCTCCCTGATTGGAGATCACCCTGAATTCTCCCCTTAATGTTTCCCCTTCCGTCATGCCGGAAGCATCAAAAGAATATAAGATTTCTTCCTGTGGACCTGAAAATTGATTTGTCAGGCACTGCATTCTTAATCTGCTGGAGGAAACGATCCCTTCTGTCAACTCATTTTCATGACCAAATATGGTAAAACTTCCCTCGTAATTTTCTCCTTCGTGCAGGGTAAGTTCAATCACAGGACTTGAAAAATCCAATGCATGAATGTCTTTATTAAAATTTCCTTCCAATATTCTTTTTACTGCATCCTGCACGCTTTTGTTTCCTCCGGTCTGCCTGTTCTTCTTACGTAAATATCCAAGTTTAGTATACCATTATTTTACCCTCTTTCGCAACAAAGCCTTCAAAAAAAAGAACAACCCGCCAGCCTGCTGCTATTTGCAGGCTGACAGGACGCTAAATGAACATCAAAGCAGTCAGCTGGGCTCTGATATACGGCTTACCCCTACGTAAATATTGGAAATGCTGTACCAGGTGGGGTAATCTACAACGCCGGTCTGAGGCAAATTAAAGATCCCCTGAAATGCTTTTACTGCCTGTGCGGTAGCCGGCCCATAAATACCATCTACTGTAATTTTAGGAATTGCAGGATAATTTTGTGCGATTCTGTTTAACTGCTGCTGCATCTGCCTTACCTTTTCGCCGGAAGAGCCAATAGTCAGATCGTATCCCGGCCAGGAAGAGGGCACCCCCGCAATACTGTCGGCCGTATTGATATACATATCATTTCCATAATAATAATGGATAATGTCAATGGCAGAATAGCCTTCATCTGCCAGATACCTGGAGCCCCACTGGCTTAATCCGTCACAGGTAACTCTTCTTCCATCGCAGTAAGAGGTAAAAATCGGCTGTCTTACCCCGGGCCTTGACAGATAATTGGCAAAAACGCTATCCACTACCCGGTCAATATTTTCATAAACATTTCTTCCCCGCATCCATTTTTGATCATAGGCTGTGGAAGACGTTATGGTAAAATTATAGCCTTTGTTCCGGTACAGCAAAGCCAATAGTTTCCTGTTTCAAATCCTCATAGCCGATTTTAAGTTTTATCCTGATATTGTCATCCTTAACAATCACTTGATCAATCAGGGAAAACAGCAGCATTCGTTTTACTTTCAAATCTGCATTTTCAAATTCCTTTTTCCAGTCTGGAGGTACTTCAAGGGCTTTTTTTAATTCATTCTGATACTTTAAAGCCTCAAAAGCATTGTTTTTGACTTCCTTTTCTCTTTCTTTTATCTTTATCGCAAGATTTTCCTTTTCTTTTAATAATTCTGATAATTTTTCTGCACTAAAATAATACTCTCCCCGGATTGCTTCCGGTATTTTTTCCTCCAGGGCTTCTATATCAAGCCTTAAATTCTGCTGCTGTTTTTCAATCTTCTTTAGTTCCCTTTCAAATCCTGCCCTTTCCTGCTGCTGCCTGCAAGTCAGCACTTCCATAAAATCGATTCCTTTCAGCCGGTTTATACAAGCTGATGCAATTTGAAATACGATATCTTCCAGATAATCCTGCCCATAGCAGCTACGCTGCGGACATTTACCAGGGCAGATGTATCTACCTATATAAGACACTTTCTTTTCTCCTGACTTGACCATCCAGTGATTGCAATAACTGCCATTTTTTAATTTTTTTCCACAATACCCGCAGTAGACCAGCCCTGTAAGAGCAAGCCTACCCCTGGTTGTAAAAGGTGCCTTGTATTGTTCTTCATAGATTTTCAGCGACTGTTCTTTAGCGGCATTCAGCTTCCTTTTGCGCTCTTCTCTGATTTCCTGTGCCTTTTCCCACATTGCCTGGGGAATAATAATCAATTCAGGAATCTGCTTTTCAGAATAAATCCATTCCCTGCGGTCCGTCCGTCTTGTGCCCTCAATTCCGCCTCTTTTGTTAATGGCATAAACTCCCATGTAAATTGGGTTTTTTAAAATTCCGGCTATAGTGCCGGATTTCCACTTGTCGCCGCCAATTGCCAAAATCCCTTCAGCATTCAGTGCTTTGGCTATTTTTTCATATCCCATTCCCTGACAGGTGGCGTAACTGTATATCTTTTTGACAACTTCCGCATCCTTTTCCACGATTTCAAGCTTCTTTAACAAACGCCCATGATTGTTCACCATACCAGAGGACACCAGCATATATCCATAAGGCGCCCTGCCTCCCGGAAACTTACCTGCCTTTACCATTTCCTTTCGCGCATCTTTTACACGTATACTGGTTTTCTTACTTTCTCCCTCGTTCTGCCAGAAACGGATAAAATTCAGCAGCTTATCCGTATGCTCCTTTGTCTTTAACTGTCCATCCTTAATCGTCCATACTTCTATCCCCAACTGATTTAATGCCGCTACATAAAAACTGTATTCCTCCTGCCTGCCAATCCGGTCTGACATATAAGTAAGCAAAATATCAAACTCCTTTGCTCTGGCATCTGTAAGGATCTGCTGTAAAACTTCTCTCTCCTCCACACTGTTTTTATAAGCAGAGACCGCTTTTTCAATGTACTCTTTGTCAAAAATCCACTCCGGCTGCTTTGCGATATAATGCTCGGCTTCCGCCCGCTGAATTGGAATGTCCCCCTCATGAAGCTGCTGCTTTGATGATACGCGGAGCAATGTTCTAACTCTCTTATTCATGGCTCATCTCTTTTCTGCGCTGCTTTTGCCATTCCATGTTTATGGACGCATCGCCTATGTCAACTTGCAGAAGGGATATGCTTTTTTCTATTTTTTCCAGATACATTGCTTTCAGCCTGCCAGTTAACTCCTGACAGGCTTTTAAGTCAGACTGCTCAGGAAATTCCACCGTAACCTTTACTAATTTGTCCTTATAAGGAATTGTGGAAATCTGGGTTTTGCATCCTGTTTCTGAAACCATATAATTGTCCTTTTTCCGCCTGTTTTTTACATACTTATGTAATTTTGCTTTTTTGTATTCAAAACACCTATCGAAATCTGAAAAATGATTTCCGCGCCTATCTGCAAATGTTCATGTCAATAACTTTTGAAAATGTC
>DKUR01000036.1:0-27034 GCA_002490775.1 Lachnospiraceae bacterium UBA7199
GCTGAAGATTCCGAGAAGTTATATATTAAAAAAGGAGGAATTTTTTATGCAGAAGTATTCGCTTAGTGTAACCAACAATTCAAACTCTTTTGGAAATATATGTGTGTTCCAGACTTTGCCGGAGCAACCGGAAAATATGGCCAGCCTTGTATGGTTCAGCAAGTCTGCTCAGCCTGGTACTACAGTGAAATTTGACTGGAACATTGATTACAATTTTGCATGGTCCTTTGAGAGCGGATTGCCTCCCGGCACTGCTTTTAATGCAATACAGACAATTGAGGCAGAGCCTTTCGATATTGCCAAGAATTCCATCGGTTTAACCAAGGAGTCAGGTGCATACCATTTTATAAAAACAAACAGTACAACAAGAGCAGGAAAACTTGGCATTTATACAGATCAGACTGTTCCTCATGGAGAAGCATCTGTCGGCATTGGTATGTCTGGCAGCGGTGCATTTGTAGTACCTGCAACGCCGAATTATAACTTCACTTTTACACCTCACCCAAAATACTGGGTAACATTTGGAGATTATGATAAGGGTGAAGTACTGGATATTGAATCTTTAACTGACGCAGCGGAAATTATTTTCGAACCGAATGTTTATTCCATGAAAGCAGTATTAGAAAATGACAATGTTTGGAGAGTTAAAGGTTGAAAGAAACTTTCAACCAACGGATTTTAAAGATTGTATATGTGAAAAGCAGTGTGGTATCTGATGATATCCATTGCTTTTTATTTTTTTGCAGATTTTATGATTGGCTGTTTACAAATTTCTTTTTATTACCTCTTTCTTATATAGCCGGCAAAATTATGGAAAGGAAAGGTAATGATATGGATACGAATTTAGAGGAAAACAGGGTACTTTTTGCAGCGGGAGATGGCACAGCGGAAAATCCCTTTGTTATTTTGGACAGGGACGGGCTTGAAGCTGTTTCTGATAATTTGTCTGCTCATTATAAGCTGGGGGCGGATATTGATCTTTTGGGAGAGGCGTTTGTGCCGATAGGGACATCTTCATCCTCCTTTAACGGAACCCTTGACGGGGACGGCCATGCGGTGAGAGGGCTGAAGGTATCGGCGGACGGCTATGCAGGGCTGTTTGGAAAGGCCAGCAGTGCGTCATTTAAGAACCTGACGATAGAAGGAGCGGAGATAGAGTCCACGAAAAGCCATGCAGGGACCCTTGCAGGATATGTAAACGGAGGAAGCATCACGAGATGCAGCGTGTCCGGAACGCTTGCAGGAAAGGATTTGACCGGAGGATATGCGGGAGAGGCGTCAGGGAACGTAAAGGTGCAGGAATGCCGCATGGAAGGAAGCGTCAGAGCGTCAGGAAACACCGGGGGATTTTTTGGAAAGGTATCAGGAACGACAGAAAGGGTATCGGCAGAAACCAGCAGATGGATAAAGGCAGCAGGAGTAAGGGCATTAAAAACAATGGCGCAGACAGCAGCGGCAACGATTGGCACAGCGGCAGTATTGGGAGATGTGAACTGGATTATGACAGCTTCTGCTTCCCTGCTGGCAGGTATTTTGTCGCTATTGACATCTATTGCTGGCTTGCCGGAATTGAAAGAAGAACAGACACTTTTTTCAGATAAAGCGATAGAAAAGATGGAAGGGAGGAAAAGGATGTGAAAATAGGCGTAAACTGCGGTCATACTTTATGTGGTGCAGGAAGCGGTGCAGAGGGGCTGTTTCGGGAATCTGAGCATACAAGACTGGTGGGATATGCCCTTATGGAGAAACTAAGAGGTGCAGGAGTTGATGTGGTGGATTGTACCATAGATAAGGCAGATACAAGACAGGAATACCTTACAAAAGTCACAGCCCTTGCCAACAGGGAAGAGCTTGACTGGTTTATCAGTATTCATTTTAATGCTTCCTCCTCCCATAAGGGGCAGGGAGTGGAAATTTATACTTACAAAGGAAAACAGTATCCAGAGGCAGAAGCTATCTGTGAAAAAATGGAAAGGCTTGGATTTATAAATCGTGGAGTAAAGCAAGGTAACGGTTTGTACGTAATCCGTAAAACGAAAGCAAAGGCTATGCTGATTGAAGTGTGCTTCTGCGATAATCAGCAGGATGTGGATATCTATTATCACGCAGGAGCTGCCAAGGCGGTTTCCCAAATTATTTTTAATTGTATTTACGGACAGGGGGGAAATGACAAAAGTGCTGGCAAGGCGCAGGAGAAAACAGAAAAGCAGGCCGCCTTTATAGAGCTTGTGGGAACAATTGCCAGAAAGGACTGGAAGGAAAGGAGGATTATGCTGCCCTCCGTAGTGATTGCGCAGGCAATCAAGGAATCTGCATGGGGGACATCTGAATTGGCCCGTAAGGCTAATGCGCTGTTTGGAATCAAGGAAAACGGTTGGAAAGGCCGGGTTTATATTAAGGAAGCGATAGAACAAAGACCGGATGGAAGTTATTATCGGGTAGATGATACCAGATGGCGGAGCTATGATGATTGGGAGCAGTCTGTACTGGATCACAACAATTATATTGCCACAAGAAGCACAGATGGAGGAAATAGCCTGCGCTATGGGCCTGTGATCGGCTGTGGTGATCCAGAACTTGTGTGCTGGTACCTGCAAAGATGCGGTTATGCAACGTCCATCACTTATGCAGAGTCATTGCTTAATGATTATTTGGTTAAGTATGACCTTACGACTTATGATGAGATATAAATGTAAGGAAAATATAAGCGGGTTTTTTGTCTTGAGGAAACATATACAATGCGTTAAGATATATTCAGATTGATTTTCAAATTTGTAGGTTGGCGAATGTGCAGGGAGAAAGAAAGTATGAAGAATCTTAAAAAATTGTCAATCTGGGCAGGAGCAGGTATATCTATGGACAGCCCCACTGGTTTGCCATCAGGTCCACAATTGATGGATTTTGTTTGTGATCAGGTTTTAATGTATAAATTTGAAATAATGAATCTATGGAGAGAAGTAAATGAAATTATTGGGGATGATCCGCGGTGCGTAAAGTATCCAAGAATGGAGCTCCTTCTGTCAAGTGTTGCATTTGTGGAAAGATATTTGGTAGATGGAAAATTCATGCGTGGATTTGAAGTTTTTAACGAAATGAAATTTAATTATAATCATATATTGCTGGCCAGTCTGCTTCATGGCGGTGTCACGATATTTACGGCAAATTTTGATATGTGTATTGAAAAAGCTTACGAATATTTGTACCATGAAAACTTGATTGGAAAAGGAAAGAAGGAGAAAAAGGAAATAATATACAAAACAAAAGAAGGAGCAGAAATTATCCATTTTCATGGAACAAGTATCAGCGGAAGGGCAATGGGTAATACATTAGAAAATATTACAAAAATTACAGAAAAGGCGATTTTTAAGCGTATTATTGACAGCTTTAAAGCAGGAAGGGAAAATGTTTTTGTAGGTTATAGTTTATCAGATTTATATGATATCAACAGTATTATCAGACGTATATATGAAAATTCATTTGATTGTACAGATAAAAATTATGTGTGTAATCATGAGGGCTATGACAATGCACTGACGGTCAAGGCGGAAAGTTTGTTTCGAGGAAAGGTAGAAGCATTAAATGAAAATACTACAGAATATTTGAAAAAAGTTTGTCTGGATTTTATGGATAATGTACTGCCGGATACTATATCGAAAGATGAAATAAGTGTTGCATGGAGAGAGCATTTTTGCAGAAGAATATCTATTACGAAAGAATTGCAGGTGATGTGCACAATTGATTTCTTAAACAAACTGAATATAGCGGTGGATAAAGTTAATATAAAATTGTTTGATGAATATGAAGCGATTCGAGAAAAAATTACTTCAGACAAAAGGATAATCATAGAGTACCATTTAGCAGCAAATTCAGAACATTATTTTCACTCCCATGAATACAGCCGGGTAGATGAGTATCACAAGAAAGCATTGCTTGACCGTAATACGTTATTTGCAGATGATTTATATAATTTAGAAAAAGACATTGCGGACAGTAAACTGTCATTGAAAGAGGCTGTTCAATGTTCTTTTTGGAGTCATAAACAGGGAAGATTGATGTCCAACTATATGAAACTGCTAAAACATTCTATAGTATCTAATGATAAAGAATACAAAAACATAGATGAAATTAAAGAAATACTGAAAATTGTTGATCATATTGATGCTGGAGACAGTATAAGTCTTGTGCTGCTGGCTGCTTTATTAAGGTATCGTATGGTGATTGAAATTGTATTGAATCATCAAGAGACTTCCTTTTATAAAGAAGCCATGGATATGTATTACGATATAGGAACTTTGGAAGGGGTTATTTCAACTTATATTGATAAAGCTGTTGCAGAGTATAGTTATAGACAGAAGACGCTTTCTTGTAAATATATGCCAGAGCTTGAAAAAGCAATAAAGATTTCTCAAGTGATTGGTTCCTATAAATATCAAAATATATTAAAATTGTACGAATAAAGGAAATTACATGCATTTATTTTCAATGGAAAAAGAAATCTCTGTATTAAAAAGGCTTACCGCCGGTTAAGACGATAAGCCTTTTTAATACAATGATGGTTCGCAGAGCGTGGCGGCATGAAGCATATACGTTTAGCCCTTATCTGTCATGTATTTCATAAGCATCTGTACGTCTTCATGGTCAGAAGCTACCAGCTCCATTTCATTAATGAAAGTATTATCATTAAAGAGCTTGGAAATAGCAAGATATTTGGTCAGCTCAGACTTTAAATTAAGACGGTCTCCCTGACTGGAAACCAGTTCTACTGTACCTTTACATTTTTTAATTGTGTCCAGAAATTGTTCTACATCATCAATGTTATAAATTTTCATAATAATTCCTCCTTACATAATAACTTATGTGTTTTACTTCGTGCTTATTTTATCAATGTGCTTTCACGTATACAATATTCAATGTGCAGAAATTTATTGAATTTTATGGGGCAAAGTATAAAAAATGTACAGAAAAGAGGATTAGATTGGAAGAATTTTAAACTTTTGACAATACTGCGCATAAAAAAGCAGGATTTTTCTTTTCTTTTTCTTTAGAATATCATTAAGAGGCAGGTCCGAAAAGTGTATTTTGATCTTTGACTGCAATATATGGAACAACTGTGTGTGAAAAGATAATGAAAGGGCAGGGATAAAGCATGGAATGGTTATCAAGTTTAAAAGCAGCAATTGATTACATGGAGGGGCATCTGCTATGCAGCGTTGGCGCCGGCGAAGTGGCGGATGTTATTCATATCTCTTCCTTTCATTTTCAGAGAGGATTTAAAATTGTGACCGGATACTCTGTAGGGGAATATTTAAGGAACCGCAGGCTGTATCTGGCAGGGCTGGACGTGATTAAGGGAGAGGAAAAGGTGATTGATCTGGCATATAAATATGGATATGATACGCCTGAAAGTTTTACCAAAGCTTTTTCCCGGTTTCATGGATGTTCCCCCATGCAGCTTAAGACGCAGCCTGCCAGGATCAGGGTTTTCTTGCCCCTGAAAATTGAGATTGTCATTAAAGGAGGAAATGAGATGGATTACACTGTTGAGAAAATGGAGGCATTTAAGGTGATAGGATTTGAGAAAGAAATTTCTTTTGAGTCGGGGTATCAGGAGATCCCCCAATTTTGGAATGAGTTTTTGGATAAGTACATGAAGCCTGTGCAAAAGTCAGGACATACTGAAAAGGAACTTCAGCAGGCAGTTAAGGACTGGGAAATCGGTTTGTTTGGAATCTGTATTGGTGATACTTCACAGGAAAATAAGTTCAGATATATGATTGCCGGTTTTTATAAGGAAGGTAAGATTCCAGAGGGCATGACAGTTTATGAACTGCCTGCTTATGAATGGGTGAAGTTTAAATGTACCGGGCCTATGCCGGAAGCTCTTCAGACAGTAAATACTCGGATTTTTAAGGAATGGCTTCCGGGAAACCCGGAGTATGAAATTGCTGATAACATTAATGTGGAGTGGTATTCAAAGGGGGATATGCAGAGTGTTGACTATGAAAGTGCAATTTGGATTCCCGTTAAGCGCAAGTAGGGAAAGCAGCCGCCTGCCACTGAATTATTGTTTCTGCCGCAGCCGCCTGCCATAGAACGATTGCCAGTGATTCTGCCGCCTGTTGTGAGTCGTTAAGAGACATAACAGGCGGTGCATTCACTGACCGAAAATTAAGAGCCGCAGGAAGTATAGTGCCTTACCCCCAGCTTCCAAAAGAAAAGACAGGGGAAGAAAAACAGGCTGGCCGCTGCAGGCAGCAGGCAGTAATAAGGCTTTCCCCGATCGAGCAGGTAAAGCAGAGGATAATATTGGATGAGTCCATAGGGAATTACGAAGGTACAAAAGAGCAGCACTCTTTTTCCATAAATACAGACAGGATATTTGCCATATTCCCTTGCACCATCTGTAAAAATATTAACAAATTCTAACCCTTCTATCGTAAAAAAGCACAGGGAGGCATAAAGAAGAAAAATTCCGCAAAACACGATGGTGCCTCCCATCAGCATGAAAAGAACAGTGAGTACCTTTCCTAAGGTCCACCTCACACTGCTGACTGCAAATCCATAGGAAAACATTACGACAGCCTGAAGGATGCGTCCAATCCGGCTGAACTCAATGCGGCTTCCTAAAACCTGAAGAATTTCATTTCGTGGTCTTACCAGTACCCTGTCAAAATCTCCCTGTTTGACCATAGAATCAAAGGTGTCAAATCCTCTGGCAACAGATTCCGCCAGAGAAAATTCCATAAGTGTAATGCCAAAGCATAAAAGTACTTCTTCGTAAGTAAATCCGCTTACATTGTTAAAACGCTGAAACATAAAGTACATACCTAAAAAAACGTTAAAAGATACCAAAAACTGACCGATGCAGGAAAGAAAAAATGAGGTCTTGTACTCCATAATACTTTTTAAGTGCATCATAAAAAATTTTCCATATAATCGCACGAGAAATCCTCCTTTCTTGGAATTTATAGTTAACGACATTAGAAATTATTATGTTATTTACTATATAGATTTACCCGCCCTGCACGGTAATTTTTTTCATTGCAAGAGCATCAATTATCCGCCCCAGAGAAAAAAGTGCAAAAAGCCAGAAAAGCTGCAGACCGGCTGCCTGCCATGCGGCAGTTCCGCATAAATCGCCGCTGTAAATGCGTAAGGGCACATTCTGCATAGATGCAAAAGGCAGCAGTTCTAAAATGCTCCTGACCTGATCCGGGAAAAAGGGCAGGGGAATGGTTGCGCCTGAGAGAAATTCTACAACAGATACGGATACCATGCGGATGCCTTGGGGGGACAGGGTGAAAAAAGAAATCATATAGACCAGCATACAAAAGGCAACCGTCACGCCTGTACCCATAAACAGGGTAAATAAAAAAAGGAAAAATGCCCCAGGACTTTCAGGGAGCATCAGCCCATAGGGTGCAGGAATAAATGCTGCCGCCAGTAAAATAGGCAGGCATCGGAGCACTGCCTTGGAAAAACGGTTGGCAAGACTTCTGGCAAACCACATATGATAGACATTGACAGGGCGGCATAGTTCATAGGCAATGTTTCCATTTACAATAGAGTCAAAAATTTCATTTTCCATCATCCATGCCATAAAAAGGGCAAGAAAAGCCTGCTGCATCCATACATAGCTGCAGGCAGCCTGAAAGGTCATGGGAAAGGAAGAAGCATCTGCCTGATAAAAGGCGCGGAACATAAGAATTTCCATGATCGCCCAGGCAAACTGAGTAATAATGCCGGCAAGTGCTGCAGTACGGTATTGAAGCCCCATGCTGAAACGCAGCCGGAAAAAAGCAAGATATTTTTTCATGTTGCCCTCCTGTTTAAATATCATGGCTGCGGTAAAAGGCAGCCAGCGCTTCCTCGGTACTTTCCTGGCCTTTTTTTATATCATGAATGCTTCCGTCTAAAAGGATTTTTCCCTTGCCAATCAGAATAATGCGGCTGGTAAGCGCTTCAATATCCTGCATATCATGGGTGGTCAGGATAACGGTGGTATGCTTTTCTTTATTCAATTTCAGAATAAAATCCCTGACTGCCAGCTTGGATACGGCGTCTAACCCGATAGTAGGTTCATCCAGAAAAAGGATGGCGGGATCATGAAGCAGGGAAGCAGCAAGCTCACAGCGCATCCTTTGTCCTAAGGAAAGCTGGCGTACAGGCGTTTTCAGCAATTCTGAAAGATTTAACATATGGCAGAGCTGCTCTAAATTCTGCCTGTAGGTGCGTGTGTTGATCCGGTAGATTTCTTTTAACAGTTCAAAGGAATCCAGGACAGGTACGTCCCACCAAAGCTGCGTGCGCTGGCCGAAAACCACGCCGATGTTTTTCACATGTTCAATTCGATTTTTCCAGGGAATAAGTCCGTTTATGCGGCAGGTGCCCGCATCAGGGGTAAGAATACCGCTTAAGATTTTAATGGTAGAGCTTTTTCCGGCGCCGTTAGGTCCTATGTAGCCGACCATTTCACCATCCAAAATCGTGAAGGAAACGTCGTTTAAAGCATGGATATACTCATATTCCTTGCGGAATAAAGCTTTGAATGCCGAAGAAAATCCGGCATCACGTTTAGAGACCTTATAGGTCTTTGAAATGTGTTGTGCAGTGATCATGACTGCTTCCTCCTGGTAGTATTATAGTTGTTATAACTTGCCAAGCCGGTCTGCTGACTCTGGGGATTTGCCAGAGAATTACCGCAGGTAAGTATGTAGTTTATAAATGTCCTTTTATGCGAAAGGAATTAAAGAATATCACATTAAAAAAATAAAGTCAAGAATTATAACTATGATATTTTTCAAATATTTTTTCACACTCATATTGCGGACCAAACTCTGCTGCCAGATTGTAAATGGGCAAAACTATTTCTATTTCCTCTTCCAAATCTTCTGCTATTTCTTGCGGACTTTGGCCTTTGCTTATTTTTTTGCATATCTGTTTAATGAGCTTTAGAATTTCCCCTTCGGTTTTACCATATTGTCTGCCTTCTTCTCTGGCATATGCTATTTCTTCCCATCTCTGCATATACTTTACCCCCATTTTTTCTGAAAGCTTGATTTTTTTTACCTGTTTGTGAATTAATTTGATTTTCCTACTTTTTGTATCAGATGCTGTTTTATCAGTTGTTTCAGTAATATAGTCCATAAAATCCAGAAATTCCTGTGAAAAATCTTTTTTGTTTCTTCCAGTCGTATTGACAAAAATCCTGACTGCTCCATCTCTTATCTTTAGATCAGGACACTCTCGGCAGACACCCTCAAAGGTGTACCGGTACAGTCCCTTTCCGAAAAGATCAAAGGGAGCTATCAGTATAAAGCAACTGTCATTCAGCAGATTAAAATCTGTATTTCCCGGTTCTAAAAGTGACACATCCAGTTGGGACTGATAATAACGACTTCTCTTTATCAGATTTCCCGTATTTCTCTTCTGCATTTCCGTATAATACAATTTTTTCTCTTCATCCATGCTTATTACGTCAAGCCTGATTTGACGTAGTTGTGGCGATACCCGCAGTTCCTTTTCTGTCTGAGGCTTTGTAAGAAGCGTGGCCTCGTTTTCAAGCAAGATGCTGATGACTGCCTGATAAGCCTCCCGATCTTCCATTGTCTCGTCAAACAGAAACTTATCAACCAGATTTAAGTCCTTCAACTTTGTGGTAACATTATTTTCCATATGGTTTCCTCCTTCTGGCAGGAAACACAAGAAATATACAGATTATTTTTCTCAGGTAAAATTGTTTTGCAAATATAATCCGTTCTGCAAACTTTCCTGCTTCCTGCTGTATTTAAGTAATTGAATTTTAAAGCAGGATTTCAGAAATTTAAGAACAGATAGTTCTGTAAGATGCAGCTTTACTGCCAAATAAGCTATTGCTTAAAGAAATCGTATGCTTTGGTCTTATTATAAAGGCTATTTAATTATATTGCAATCTTTATTGTTCAGTTTTATGGCAATTTGCGAACAGTTCGTTACATATCTGGCGGAAAAACTAAGAACTTTCAGTTAAATGCCGATATAAATAATAAGACGCAGGATAAAGGAATATTCTGATTTGGAGGTAGATGGATCTATGAGAGTACATAATAATACAATTTTTATGGGTGATAACACTTTAAATGACAGACACAATGGCGGAGCGGAAGAAAAAAAGAACAGTAACAGCATTTTTGCAGGAGACTTCAATAAAAAGTTTGATCCTATTACGAAGAAAAAGCAGGATGCCAGAAAGCAGGCAATGAAGATTGTAAGTGATGCATGGGCCGGCGATCAGAAAATAGATGAAGGTATTGAAAAAAGCAGAAGCAAGGTCAGAGAATATCAAAATCAGATGTATGAAGCCGAAAGGGGCATGAAAGAGATTGATGATGCCAGGATGGCATTGAAGGATGCCTATGGAATTACAGATGAATCGGAGGAGCAGCAGGATCTTTTGCTTCTTGAAAGAAAGAAGAATGCCCAGAAATGGGGAGCGGATATACAGTCTGTATTTACCCCCGAGGAACAGGAACGCCTTGCACAGATTGAGGCAAATGGACTTACGGAGTATCAAGAGCGGTCTTTGGATATGAAGGATGAGAAGGAGCGCCTTGCACAGAAGAGGCAGAATGCGGAAGATGCGATTTATGCAGAGCTTGTTTCTATTTCAAGTACCCAGATCAACAGGCTGAAATCTCATACAATGGTTGATGCCCAAAATATGGCGGAGGATGTTATGGAAGCTGCCAGCAAGGAAATTATGGGTATGCTGGTGGATGAAGCCAAAGACCATATTGACGAAGAATTGGAAGAGAAGAAAGAAGCAGCAGAAGAAAAGGCCAAGGAGGAAGAAGAAGAGGAAGAAAAGATCGAAAAGGCCAAGGAAGAAAAAGAATCAAAGAAAGAGTTTGCGGAAAAGTCTGCGGAACATGCAGAAGATGTGACCAAAGCCCTGACACAAATGGATCATACAATGGATGAGGTTCAGAGGGAAGTAAAGAAGCTGATGGAGGAAATGAAGCTTCTTGATGAGGACTTGAAAGGGGCGGCGGTGGATACGACCACATGATTTAACTGCAAAGTTATGGGCAGAAGATTTTGGCAATACAGATGATAGAAATACTATGAATGAATATTAGGTTTCATAAGGCATTTCAAGAATATCCAGAAAATGAGTCATATAATCGTCCCAGAGTTTATCCGGGGTTTTATCAGGAAGAAATGTATGGAAAGCGGTGGCAGTAATGCAGGTAAGCATACTGCCATCGTATTTTATGTTCAAAACAAAAGCCTTGATGTCATGAAGAGAGATTTGGGCATTATTTTCAGATAATATTTTTTCGATCAATTCTGGTTTATAATGCAAAACAAATTTAAAATTAACAGGGGTGCGTTTTCCTTTAATCAGGTCAAAACATAAGGGGCGCATATCTTTCCACTGGGAAAATTCATAGGGGGGAAGAACCCCTTCATCATTTACATCTCCCGTAAAAAATTCTCTGACCATATGCCCGTCAATAATAAAAGTATTGTAAGTAGCAATTGCAGCTTCAGCCAGCAGGAAACAGTCGAAGGCATCGCCGCCGAGAAATTTACTCATAAATTTTTTTACATCTTTAATCTGATAGGACTTCATACATTCTCCTGTGCATATTTTTCGGATTGTTCGGAAATCAGGGCGTGATCGTCAAAATAATTGATTTTCATGGACTTTTTCACTGCGTCTAATGTTCCGGCAGCTACTTCTCTGGCGGCAAGGCTCCCTTTGTGAAGAATCTCATAAACAGAAGGAATATCCTTTTCCCACTCTTTTCGTCTGGTTCGAACGCCGGAAAGCTCTTCCTGAAGCACATTGTTTAAGAACTTTTTCACTTTAACGTCCCCTAATCCGCCTCTTGTGTAATGCGCTTTTAACTCTTCCAGGCTGGCATATTCAGGGAGATATTCAGCAAAAAATTCATCTTTACAGAATGCATCCAGATAAATAAATACAGGATTGCCTTCTACCTGGCCGGGATCTGATACCTGCAGGTGGTTAGGATCAGTAAACATGGACATTACTTTCTTACGGACTTCTTCCTCTGTGTCAGAAAGATAAATGCAGTTATTTAAGGACTTGCTCATTTTTGCTTTTCCGTCAATGCCGGGAAGACGTAAGCAGGCTTTATTATCGGGCAGCAGTGCATCAGGTTCCACCAGCGTATCTCCATATACAGAATTAAATTTCCGCACAATCTCTTTGGTCTGCTCTATCATGGGAAGCTGATCCTCTCCCACAGGAACAGTGGTTGCCTGAAAAGCAGTAATATCCGCTGCCTGGCTGATTGGATAAGTAAAAAATCCTACCGGAATGCTGGCTTCAAAGTTACGCATTTGAATTTCTGATTTAACAGTAGGGTTTCTCTGTAGTCTGGAAACCGTCACAAGATTCATGTAATAAAAGGAAAGCTCACAAAGCTCTGGGATTTGGGACTGAATCAAAAGTGTGGATTTGGCAGGATCAAGTCCACAGGATAAATAATCAAGGGCAACCTCAATAATATTCTGGCGTACTTTTTCCGGCTGCTCAGCATTGTCTGTAAGCGCCTGTGCATCTGCAATCATAATAAAAATTTTATCGTAATTACCGGAATTCTGCAGTTCCACCCTGCGTTTTAAAGAACCTGCATAATGTCCTACATGAAGGCGTCCGGTAGGCCTGTCACCGGTTAAAATAATTTTTGACATGTTCTGATACTCCTTTTACTGACTTTTCTGGGGCAAAGATGCCTTTCTGCTTCATTATACACTATTCGTAATTTTTTTCCTAATAAAATTTTTACGCAGCAGAGCTTTTTTAATTGCCGGGAGCTGGACTGCTGCTTTTTGAACGCCGCGTTGCCACATTAGCACTGGATATTTCTCCACTATTGGTATAGAATGATAACAGTTCACTATGCAAATGGGAGAGGATATGAAACTTTTAAATAAAATTCAGGACAAAATAACTTATGTGCGTATCATTGCAGCAGGATATATGACAGTGATTCTGGCAGGAACATTGCTTTTACTGCTTCCGGCAGCTACTAAGGCAGGCGAAAGGACAGGAATTCTTACTGCGCTTTTTACAGCTACAAGTGCTACCTGTGTGACAGGACTTGTGGTGGTGGATACTGCTGCCCATTGGACAGCTTTTGGGCATGTGGTGATTCTTTTGATGATACAGATCGGCGGGCTGGGATTTATGACGCTGGGGGTTTTGCTTGCTCTTATTTTAAGACGGAGGATTTCCCTGCGCACAAGGGGCATTTTGCAGGAGAGCATGAATTATATGCAGCTTGGAGGCGTGATTCGTCTGGTGAAAATTACATTTTGGGGGACGTTTTTGTTTGAGGGATGCGGCGCAGTGCTTTTGGCAGTACGTTTTATTCCGGTATTTGGCGTAACGAGAGGAATTCTTTACGGTATTTTCCATTCGGTTTCAGCTTTTTGTAATGCCGGATTTGATCTGATGGGAGGATATTCAGGAAAGTACTCTTCCTTTGTGGAGTTCCATGGGGATGTGCTGATCAATTTTGTGCTGATGGCATTGGTCATTTTAGGCGGCATTGGCTTTTTTGTGTGGAGTGATCTGAAAAAGAACGGTTGGCACTGGAAAAAATATATGCTGCATACCAAGATCACCTTGTTTACAACAGCGATATTGCTTTTGGCAGGAACTATTCTTTACTTTTTCTTTGAAAAGGATAATCTTCTTGCAGGAATGAATGGCAAGGATCAATTTCTTGCCGCCCTGTTCAGCGCAGTGACAGCACGGACCGCCGGTTTTAATACCATTGATACAGGAGGGCTTACCGGAGCATCCAAGCTGCTTACCATGCTGCTTATGTTCATTGGAGGAAGCCCCGGTTCGACAGCAGGCGGTATCAAAACAGTGACTGCGCTGGTACTGGTTGCGTATGTCTGGTCTAATCTAAGAGAGAGCAAGGGCGTTAATATGTTTCAAAGGCGGCTGGAGGATGATGTGATCAGAAAAGCAAGCAATGTGGTAGTGCTCAGTATGCTGATGGCGGTTACTGCGGTGATATTTATTTGCTTTATCCAGCCGCATCTTCCGGTGGAGGATGTGATGTTTGAGGTGTTTTCGGCAATTGGGACAGTGGGAATGAGCACAGGGCTCACAAGGGAGCTGTCTACTGCCTCGCGGATTGTGATTATTTTGCTGATGTATTGCGGCCGAATTGGCAGCATGTCCTTTGCCCTTTCCTTTACAGAACGGAAAAAGGTCGCACCGGTTCAGTTTCCGGTTGAAAAAATAATGATAGGATAAGAAATGGAGCACAGTATGAAATCAGTATTAATTATTGGACTTGGCGGATTTGGACAGCATCTTTGCAAAAAGATGGTGGAATTGAAAAACGAAGTGATGATTGTTGATGAAAAGGCGGAAAAAGTTGAAGAATTGATGCCCATCGTTACAAACGGCCAGATTGGAGACTGCACCAATGTGGAAGTTTTAAGAAGCATCGGGATAAACAATTTTGACATTTGTTTTGTGTGCATTGGAACAAATTTTCAAAGCAGCTTAGAGGTTACATCCCTGCTTAAGGAAAATGGAGCCAAATATGTAGTCAGCAATGCAACCAGGGATATTCAGGCGAAGTTTCTTCTGCGCAATGGGGCGGATGAAGTTATTTATCCTGACAGGGACATTGCCCAGAAGGCAGCCATACGTTATAGTGCAAACCATGTATACGATTATATTGCTGTCAATTCCGAATATTCCATTTTTGAAATTCCGGTAGCTTCGGAATGGGTAGGGAAAACCATTAAGGAGGTAAATTTCCGCGCCAGATATAAAGTGAGCATTTTAGGCATTAAAAAGAATGATGCGACTAAGCTGATGCCTATGGCGGATCATGAGTTTGATGCAAAAGAACATTTGATGGTGATTGGACAGATAGAAGATGTGAAACGTCTTTTGAAGAAATTTGAATATGAAATCAATAAGAAAAATCATAAGTAGAATTGTCAGTGATTTAAAGGGTTTTGCTCTGGCATTTGTACTGTGCCTGCTTTATTATCTGATTATGAACGGGGTATTTCATGCATTCTGTCCATTGTTGGTTGTAACAGGGATTCCCTGTCCGGGCTGCGGGCTTACCAGGGCGGTTATTTTTTTGTCAAAGGGACAGATTGCGCGGGCTTTTTTTATGAATCCGTCGGTTTTTCTGATTCTGCTTTTTTTGTTGTACTGTGGATATTACCGTTATATAAAGGGAATTCCGGTGAAGGGATTTTCCTTTGCGCTGGGACTTTTGGTTGCAGGAATGCTTATGATTTACGGATACCGTATGTGCCTTTATTTCCCTGATAGAGTCCCATGTGTTTATAAATATGATAATCTGGCGGCCAGATGGATTCCCGGCTACCGCCAGTGGATGCAGGAACTGCTGTATGCCATACGCACATGGCGTTTGACATAAAATTACATATAATGTGCAGGCTGCAAGCAGGGATTATGTATCAAAAATTGTGGTATTTTTGGGTTAACGCATCCAGCGTCCCGAAGCGCCGCAGGGCAGAACCAGATCAGAACCGCTTACAGGCAGGCCGATTTCAGAGGAAATTACCTGACCGCCGAATTTTTGGGCGACAGTAGTTTTTAACATGTAAGTCAGCACGGCAGGCTGCAGGCCTGTTGTATAAGAGTTGATCAGGAAAAACAGGGAATCCTTGCTTAGAAGTTTTGTGGCCAATTGGATAAAGGGATAAATATTGTCCTCAATTTTCCAGATTTCTCCCTTAGGCCCTCTTCCATAGGAGGGAGGGTCCATGATAATGCCATCATAGGTATTTCCCCGGCGGATTTCCCGTTCCACGAATTTAACGCAGTCGTCTACCAGCCAGCGGATAGGGGCATCCAAAAGGCCGGAAGCAGCAGCGTTTTCCTTTGCCCAGCCGACCATGCCTTTTGAGGCGTCCACATGGGTAACATGGGCGCCGGCCTTAGCGGCAGCGCAGGTTGCACCGCCGGTATAGGCAAACAGATTTAAAACTTTAAGGGGACGGGAAGCATTTTTTATGATATTGGAAAACCAGTCCCAGTTGACAGCCTGTTCAGGAAAAAGGCCAGTATGCTTAAAGCTGAAAGGCTTTAAGTGAAAAGTCAGATCACGGTAATGGATGTCCCATTCGTCAGGAAGCTGAAAAAATTCCCACTCACCGCCTCCCTTTGCGCTGCGGTGATAATGCCCGTTTAACCGGTTCCAGCGGGCATCCTTTTTGGGAGTATTCCAGATCACCTGAGGATCGGGACGAAGCAGGATATAGCTTCCCCAGCGTTCCAGTTTTTCTCCACAGGAGGTATCTATTACTTCATACTCGGTCCAGTTATCTGCAATCCACATGGTTTTCCCTCATTTCTATGTGATGGTATATTGGCAATATTATATTACTTTATTACAATAAGGTAAGAAGGTGCGTTACTCTTTAGATAATAGTGAAATGTATTTAAAAAAGCAAGAGGTTTCTGAAAGACATTATAAAAATCAATTTTCAAATTCCGGTGGATGTATGTGGTGTTGAGAGAGGGCATTCCAGAAATATTTCCGGAATGCCCCTTCTCCGGGCACATACACACTTTTTTGGGAATCCGAAACTTGATTTCTGTGGAATGATATGAGGTGCAGAAATGGAAAGCAGGAAAACAAGATGTCCGGGATGCCGGCGCGCAAGCTGTGGTGAATGCGGCATTTTCCAAAAATTAAATACCAATAAAAGTGTAAGGATTTCTTTTCCTGAAAGTTTTAAATTTCAGCCCCAGGAAGGGCTGGGAATTTCTTTTGATGTAGGAACTACTTCCCTTGCAGGTATGCTTTGGAATTTAGAGAATGGAACGCTTTTAAGTGCGGAAACGGATATAAATCCCCAGGCACCTTTTGGGGTGGATGTGGTCAGCCGGATTCAGGCAGCAATGGAAGAGAAAGAAAATTTGGTAAAGATGCAGAAACTGCTGGTTGAGCGGCTGGATGAAATTGCCAAAAGACTGCTGAAGGAAGCAGTGCCGCAAAAGGGAAAGGTAAGGAAGGTTACCATTGCAGGCAATACTGCCATGTGCGAAATTTTATTGGGAATTTTGCCCGAGGGATTGTTTAAGGCTCCTTTCAGGCAGGATTACAATGAAGTTATAGTAGAAAAGGGAAGCTGTCTGGGATTTGGATTTTTAGAAAATGCGCAGGTAATTGTTCTGCCGCCTATTGGCGGATATGTAGGGGCGGATGCGCTGATGGTGTATAGTTATGTAAACTTAAAAGAGCCGGCGAAGAGAATCCTGGCAGTAGATATTGGCACCAACGGAGAGATTTTATTGCAATGTGGGAAAGATAAGTTTGCCTGTTCTGCGGCAGCGGGACCTGCTCTTGAGGGAGGGGCAGTCAGTCAGGGGATGCGGGCGGTAAAAGGAGCCCTGGACATGGTTGCTTTATCTGGAAGCTTTCCCATGCAGGATATTGCGGTAAGAGTCATTGGTGGCGGTAAGGGTGTTGGAATCTGCGGTTCCGGCCTTGTGGATGCAATTGCACTGCTTTATCGGATTGGTGTTCTGGATCGTACCGGCTATATGAGAAGTGCCCGGGAAGCAAAAATGGCCGGGGTGCCGGGGCGGATTTGTAACAGAATTATAGAAAACAGTGATGCTGGCGGTGAAAGGCGTTTTCTTTTAACAGATGTCCTGCAGCCGGTTTCTTTGACGAGTGGGGATATTCGGCAATTGCAGCTATCCATAAGCGCCATACGTTCCGGTATGGAAATTTTATTAAGAAAAGCCGGCTGCCAAGTGGAGGAGTTGGACTTTATTTATCTGGCGGGAGGGTTTGGATATTACATTGGAATTGAAAGCGGGATACAGATAGGGCTTTTTCCAGATATAGCCAGAGAAAAGTATATTCAGGCAGGCAATTTAGCGGGGATGGGTGCTGCTATGGCGTTGCTTTCCCCTAAAATGAGGGAAGAGATGAATAAGGAAAAGGAGCAGCTTGTTCATGTGGAACTTGCTGTGGAACCGCTCTTCCAGAAATTGTTTATGGAGCATATGAATTTTCCATTGCAAATTCAAAAAGTCATGGTATGATGAGTCAGGAGAGGTTAACTTTAAATCGCATAACTGGAAATCAGTGAAGGGACTGTAAGAAAAATGAACAGAGATTTTTTAAGAGATAAAAAGAGGATTGTGGTTAAGATTGGAACATCTACAATCACCCATGTGGATACAGGGCATTTGAATTTAATCAAAATGGAAAAGCTTGCCAGAGTTTTGACAGATATCAGAAATCAAAATAAGGAGATTATATTGGTTTCCTCAGGGGCCATTGGAGCAGGAAGAAAAGCCCTTGGAATCAAGGGAAAACCGAGGGGGCTTTCTGAGAAGCAGGCATGTGCCGCAGTAGGACAGGCCAGACTTATGATGATTTATCAGAAATTGTTTGCAGAGTACAACCAGACAATTGCCCAGATTTTGATTACCAAAAGAACTATGATTAATGAAGTCAGCAGAAAAAATGCGGAAAATACTTTTTTAGAACTTCTAAAAATGGGGGTTATTCCCATTGTAAATGAAAATGATACAGTATCCACCGATCAGATTCAGGATGAAAATTTTGGGGACAATGATACTCTTTCAGCGACAGTTGCCCAGATGGTACAGGCGGATATGCTGATTCTTTTGTCAGATATTGACGGTTTATATACAGATGATCCACGCAGCAATGAAAAGGCCGAGTTTATCAGTTGTGTGGAACAAATAGACGAAAAGCTGTGTGCTATGGCAAAGGGAGCGGATACCAGATTTGGCACAGGAGGCATGACTACCAAAATTGCGGCGGCCGAAATTGCCAATTCCGTGGGAGTTGACATGGTAATTGCCAATGGAGATGATTTGGTAAATATCAGCAGAATATTAGATGGAAAAGAAGTGGGTACACTTTTTAAAGCATAAAAAACAACGGATGGACGAAAAAGTCGCATCCGTTGTTTTTCCCTTTGGGTAAATATTTACAGTTTATGTATAAACAAACCGCTTCGCAGCTTTGGTTCAAACCAGGTGGACTTGGGAGGCATTAAAAGTCCTGCATCCGCTACAGACAAAAGTTCTTCAATAGAGGTTGCAAACATGGAAAAGGCCACTGTCATATCGGAAGATACACGACGCTCCAGTTCATCAAGGCCCCGGATTCCGCCAACAAAATCTATTCGCTTGTCGGTGCGGGGGTCTTTAATATTTAAAATTGTTTCTAACAAATGATCCTGCAAAATGGAGACATCAAGTCCCTTCACGGGATCAGTGGAAAAAAGTTCTTCGGAAGCTGTAAGTAAATACCAGCCTTCCTTTAAATACATGCCAAAGGTGCCTTTTTTGTTGGGAGATACTTGGGCCTTTCCTTTGTATTCTATGGTAAATCCCGCTTTTTTTACTGCCTCTAAAAAGGCTTCTCCGGACAAACCATTTAAATCTTTAACCACTCTGTTATAGGGCATAATGTATAGTTGATCATCTGGAAACAGTACGGATAAAAAGCGGTTGAATTCTTCTTTGCCGGTATAATCAGGATACAGGCTGCGTCTTTCCAATCCCACCTTTACTGCGGAAGCACAGCGGTGGTGGCCATCAGCAATATAGGTACAGGGAATCTGTTCAAATAATATTTCTAATTGTGAAAGAAGGTTTGCACTTGATATACGCCATACTTTGTGGGTAATGTTGTCAGAAGAAGCAAAATCATAAAGCGGCGTTTCTTTTTTGATTGCGTCTATGATCTCATTGATTTTTTCCACGGAACGGTATACCAGAAAAATAGGGCCGGTATGTGCGTTAGTAGTATCTACATGGCGGATGCGGTCAAGTTCTTTTTCTTCTCTGGTGTTTTCGTGTTTTTTAATAAGTTGATTCTGATAGTCATCTACTGAAGAACAGGCGACAATGCCTGTCTGGGAGCGGCCTTCCATGATCAGCTCATAGATGTAATAGCATGGGGTTTCTTCTATTATCAAGGAACCGTCAGCAATCATACCCTCTAAAAGTTCCTTTGCCTTTGCATATACTCTGGGATCATAAGTGTCCACATCATCAGGGAATTGGGTTTCTGCCCGGTCTATTTTTAAAAAGGAAAGAGGCTCTCTTTGAACTTCGGCTAAGGCTTCCTGGCGGTTATATACGTCGTAGGGGAGAGCGGCGATACGCGGGGCCAGATTTGGAGCCGGCCTGACGCATTGAAAAGGGGTTATTTTGGGCATTTGATTTTCTCCTTTGTTTAAACTAATTGCGGCATATAAAATACCTGACTTATAGATTATATGTTGAAAGAGGTATTAGTGTCAATAAACAGGAAAATTGATTTCCATGAGAACGAAATATATGAGTGGCAAGCTCCCATGGTCATATTGTACAATCATTTTCGCATGGTTGAACTGATACCAAAAAATTTCTAAGTAGCATCTTGCACTGGAAATATAAGTTTGGATTTGACCTTGTATTTTCGATTTTTAGTAATTTTTAGCCACAATGTTCGCTTTTTTGTTTACTACAGGAAGGTGTTTTGATATAATAAAAAATAAAGTTTATATGTTAGGAGTGAGAAAATGGCTGATAATTTGTTGCTTGGCCCAATGCTGAAATGGGTAGGTGGAAAAAGACAATTGTTATCAGAAATAGTTCCTATGATTGATAGTAAGTGCTCTACGTATGTGGAGCCTTTTGTTGGAGGAGGGGCTGTTTTATTTAATATGCAGCCTAAGAAAGCAATTATAAATGATTATAATCAGGAGTTGATTAATGTATATAAAACGGTTCGCGATAATCTTGATGATTTGTTAGTAGAACTTAAGGTTCATGAAGAAAAAAACTCAGTTGATTATTATTATGAGATAAGAGCATTAGACCGTGAAGATAGCTTTAAAAAGATGTCAGATGTGGAAAAGGCAGCGCGTATTATTTACCTAAATAAGACTTGTTATAATGGCTTGTATAGGGTGAATTCTTCTGGACAGTTTAATTCTCCATATGGTAGATATAAGAATCCCAATATTGTTAATGAGACTGTGTTAAGGGCCATTCGCAAGTATTTTAATTCAAATGAAATCGAAATACTTAATGGAGATTATAGGGAAGCATTAAAGAATTTAGAGAAGGCTTCTTTTGTATACCTTGATCCGCCATATATGCCAATTTCATCCTCATCGTCTTTTACCGGATATACAGAAGGTGGATTTGGTTATAATGGCCAGGTCGAATTGAAAAAAGAATGTGACAAACTGACTGAACAAGGAATTCGATTTCTACAATCAAATTCAGATTGTGAGGAAATACGAGAGCTATATAAAGGTTACAAAATCAAAACGGTCAAAGCAAAGCGAAATATAAATAGTGTTGCTAAAAAGCGTGGAGAAATAAACGAGGTGTTAATTTCTAATGAGTAGGGATACCATTACAGTAAATGATGCATGGCAAAAGCTTATAGACAAGTATGACATTGTAAATAAGGTAGCTGCAGATGGAATATTTCACATTAAGGCGAGTGAAATTAAAGAATTTAAAGAACCAAGATTGATGGCAAAATGGGACTGTACGGCAGCTTTGCCATCGGTCTTAAAAAGTAACAATTTAAATATCCTGCCAGATAGTAGAAATTCCTATGTTCTGGGGGATTTCCTTCTGTATGAAGAAATACCGGAGTTGACGGAAGCTGTTAACAAAATGGATTATATTGAACTACCGGGATATGAAACGATAGATGTTAACAATATTTCATCGGAAGCAAATGCTATAAATGTTCTTATTCTATCTGGGATTTTAGATGATTTCTTGGACACTGAAGGAACTGTTGAAACGTTTAATGGTCGAATGGGGACGGGGGAATTTGACTTTGTTGTTAACACGACAAGAGGAAATAAGCAGAAAATATCAGTTAAAAATGCTCAGTGTGAGATTGATGGTGGATTTGAAAATGAAAATGATATTATTATTATGGAAGCAAAGAATGTTCTAAATGAGGATTTTCATGTTAGACAGTTGTATTATCCATACAGATTATGGAAAAATAAAGTTTCCAAGCCAATAAGATTGATTTTTTTAATTTATACAAATATGATTTTTCGTTTGTTGGAGTATAGGTTTGTTGATGAAAACGATTATTCATCCATAGAACTTGTAAAAACAAAGAATTATTCGTTACAAGATACAGCCATAGAAATAGAAGAATTGATTGAGGTTAGAGAAAACACAGAAGTTATTTATAAAGACAATCAGGATGATGATTTGAAAGTACCATTTATTCAGGCAAATTCTTTTGAACGTGTTATCTCATTATTGGAAAACGTGAAGGATAATCCAATGACAACTGAACAGATAGCTGAGCTTATGGAATTTGATGAGAGGCAGTCGGATTATTATTTTAACGCTGGAGCTTATATTGGTTTATTTGAAAAGAAAACAGAAGATAAACAAAGAAAAGTATTCTTGACAAAATTAGGAGAGGAAGTGTTTTCTCTGAACTACAAAAAGCGTCAGTTGAAATTCACTGAATTAATATTGCAGCACCAGATATTTGCAGATTGTTTTGACATGGTAATCGAAAATGATGGCGATATGCCTAATAAAGAAATTATTGAGAATTTAATGCGTGAATATAACGTATGTAATGAAGGTCAGATTGTTAGACGCGCAAGTTCGGTTCAAGGATGGCTGAAATGGATATTTAACCTTAGAAATTTATAAGGGTATGAAGTGGGAATCAGACGATTTTGAGTTAAAAAAATCATCAGTTTGGTCGTTTTTGGAAAGAAGAAATTGGGCTACACATGATGCGAAATATAAGGGGAATTGTTAGTCGTATGTTATCCGGGATCTTATTTTGAGATATTCAAAAGAAGATGACTGGTTATTGGAACAATTTGCAGGTGGAAGCTTTCTTTTGTTGAAGCAAAGCTCTTGAATAGAAATATAATTAGCACAGATATTAATCCGGACGTACTGGAACGTTGTGACAAAAAATCAATTTTGAATATTACATTAAAAAAGTTTAAATTAGAAAAGTTGATGCCAGAAATTTAGAGTTTATAAAAAATGATAGCATTGACTTTGTGTGTACACATCCTCCATATGTTAGCATTATAAAATATAGCGATGATATTGATGGTGATATATATCTGCTTGGCCATGATGAATTCTTAAATTCAATAGGACAAGTTGCTATAGAAGCATATCGTGTATTGAAGAAAGGCAAGTATTGCGCTTTCGTTATTGGCGATATTTGACAAAAAGGTTCAGTTCGTCCTCTTGGATTTGAAACGATGCTAAAATTTGAAAATGCGGGGGTTAAACTTAAAGAGATTATTATAAAATAACAACATAATTACAAAATGGCTGCTAAGTGGGACAAGATTAGTATTGAGAAGAATTTCTTTTTATTAGTTTATGAATATGTTTTGATAAAAAAATAGGGAGGCGTACTAGAAGATATGGAAAGCAGATTTAGCTTTTTGAAGGACTTTAATGGAAGAAGGCATCTTGAAGAGGTATATGAGGATAATGCGTTGATGCTTTATGCTTTGCAACTAAGATTCGATATAGAAGACATTGATTCTGTTGCTGCTGAGGCGTTGACGGATGGACCTGACGATAAAAAGTGTGATTTGATTTTTGTAGAACGAGAACTTGGAATAGCAGTAGTTGCACAGGCATACAATAAGCAAAATCCTCAAATTACTGATTTGGCGAAGGAAAATAAGGCAAGTGATTTGAATACAGCGGCGGCATGGGTATTCTCCGATGAGAGTAATAAGGTTCCTAATACTATAAAAGATGCGGTTATTGATTTACAAGAGGCGATTAAAGAACAGACCGTTTCAACAGTTTATTTTTGGTATGTACATAATTTGGACGAAAATAATAATCCCAAAATTGAAACTGAAATGCGTATGCTACAAGCACAAGTTCAAGCTGCGGTAGATAGTAAATATCCTAATGAAGAATTGCGAATCAGTACTTTAGAAGTGGGATTAAATACAATTCAGAAATGGTTTGAAAATTCCACTAGAAGAATTTTAATTGAAAATGATTTTATAGTTGATTGTAAAAATGGCTTCGAGTTAGAAACAGAAGGCTGGAGAGCTTTTGTAACGGCGGTGTCTGGCAAATGGTTGAGACAGCTTTATTTGGATAAAGGGGACGATTTGTTTTCTGGTAATCCAAGGAATTATCTCGGAAGAGGAAAAAGAAAAAATATTAATAGTGGAATAATTGATTCTGTTCAGAGTGAACCAGATAATTTTTGGGTATATAACAATGGAGTTACAGCTCTTGTCAATAACTTCGATTATAAAGAAAAAAAATTAACAATTAAAGGCATCACCATTATTAACGGTGCTCAGACTACGGGAGCAATAAGTGAGCCGGAAAAAGTTGATAAAGATTTCTATATTCCCTGTAGATTTATTGTATGTAGCGATAAAACGATAATTGGATCGATTATCAATAATAACAATAAGCAAAATGAAATATTGCCATCTGATTTACGAAGCAATGATAAACAGCAGGAAAGATTACGTAAAGAATTTAAGAAGTATCCGACATTATCATATAATGGCGGTAGACGAGATGGTAAGATTATCAAGAATAAAGTTGTATTTGATCCTTATTTAGTTGCGCAAACAGTAATGGCTTATCATGGAGATTGTGTAACGGCTTATAATGGGAAAAAGCGTATTTGGGATGATGACAAGCTTTATACTCAAGTGTTTGTAGATCAGTTAAGTTCAGAGCATATCATTTTCATATACTCTTTGTCGAAGGCTTTAGATGAATTTAAAAACAAATTGCGTAATAAGAAAGAACAAAGAACTGCGACAGAGAATAAGCAGATGGAATTCTTGTCTAAGCGTGGTTCAAAGATGCTTATAATTGCTACAGTTTCTGAATGCTTGGAAGATCTGATGGGAGAAAAAATAAGCGATAAATGGAAATTGAAATTTAAGGACAGTACTAACTTTGATGTGCTTTTACAAAGATGGGAACAAATTATTAGTACAATTATTGCTTTTAGTAATAATTTGGATCCAGCTTTACAAGGCGGATTGAAAAACAAGGAAGTTGTAAATAATCAAATTCAAGCAGTTAAAAATATTGTAGCTTCGGTACAACCAATGCTATCATCTCAGTTGAAACCAGTTATTGATGAAATGGAGGGGTAATGCTGTATGAATAATGAAAAACCAATTTTACAGACAAATGGGTATAATGGAAGTGAACCTACAAGAATATGCCCTCACTGTGGAGAAGAAAAACCTTTGAGCGATTTCGGATTTAGAAACATGGGAAATGGAGAAATACGTAATCAATCATGGTGCAAAGAATGTCGTAGTAATGACTGAATTAGGCTATAAAATGTCTGCTAAAACTTTGTGATAGCTTTAAAATACGTGGAATATTTATATCATATATGCAAACAGAAAGATTACTTGCATACAATATATAGTTGTTGGCAGGTAGTTTGAATAATAAGAAATGGTGTTCTGGCGTAAAGGGTAAGAAAATGATGTGGAAAATTTTAGGGGAACACTGATTAACTAGTATTATATAAAATAAGTAACTGACACAAATATGTTTTTGGTGTATAATAGAGTTACCAAATATACTGGAGGACTCCCATTATGCCAAGAAAAACTGAGAAATTACAACTTCGTGAAGGAGATTATGAATATCTCCGCTCACTTATCAAGCAAAGGACTATACAGGCGCAGGTGGTCATTCGTGCACATATACTTCTGGACAGGGCTAATGGTATATCCATACGGGAAATTGCGTCTATTTATGATTTAAGTACTAATACCGTCCGCCTTTGCATTGATAAATATATCAGTGGCGGAACTGACCGTGCTCTCTTTGATGAACAAAGAGCAGGACGTCCGGTTGAAATTACTGATGATGCAAAATCATGGATCTTCAATCTGGCCTGCCAAAAACCATGTGAATTAGGTTATTCCGCTGAACTATGGACTTTGTCAGCCCTGCATAAACACATATGTGCCAATGCAGAGGCAGCCGGATATCCACGTCTCGCTACAGTAACTAAGCCATATATTCAAAAACTGCTTCAAACATCGGATATCAAACCTTTCAAGATCAAATACTATCTGGAAAAAAGAGACCCTGATTTTGAACAGAAAATGCACGATATCCTTGTGGTATATAAGCAGGTATCTCTGCAGTTCGATGAGAACGGAAATATCATCATTCCGGCGGACGGTATTAAAACAATAACTTTGTCTTACGATGAAAAGCCGGGGATTCAGGCAGTCGGAAACACCTGCCCTGACCGTAATCCATCATTAAAACATGGTTTTGTATCTCGTGATAGTGAATATGTACGGTATGGTACATTATCATTGCTTGCTGCAATTGACCTGCTTACAGGTGAAGCAATCCCGCTTGTAAGTGAAACACACAAAAGTTCTGATTTTGTTGCATTTTTGAAAAAGCTGGATAAGCATTATCCGAAACAGGATAAAATTCGGATCATTCTGGATAACCACTCAGCACATACCTCAAAGGAGACACGAAATTTTCTTGCAACAATGCCGGAAGGGAGATTTGAGTTTGTATTTACTCCCAAACATGGTTCCTGGCTGAATATGATTGAAAGCTTCTTCAGCAAGCTGACAAAACAGATGCTGCGGGGCATCCGCGTGAATTCCAAGGAAGAACTGGCAGAACGGATTTATCAGTATTTTAACGAAGTAAACCAAGAGCCAGTAGTCTACCATTGGACCTATAAACTCGATGAAGTTTCCGATATTGAGACAGTAAGCAATTAATGTGTCAGTTATTAAATATTCAATGTACTAGCCTTACACTTAGCATTTCCCTAGAAATCATAAAGGATATGCTTAGGGAGTGTAAGACTAAATTCAGTATAAATGTGAAATTTTTTTATTCGAGGTTTACAAAAAATGTAACAGTTCAGCCTTCCGATCGGATTAACCAGCATTGCACCGGCTAAAATGAGGCTGTAAATAATCTTGTGTC
>DKUR01000036.1:27253-27385 GCA_002490775.1 Lachnospiraceae bacterium UBA7199
ATTTTTGGACACACCAATCAGGCAGCAGCAGGAAATCTGTCCGTGGGCTCTGCCCACACCCGGCCTCCGGAATAAGGATGGCAGTTTCTGGCAATACTGCTAATGCCTATGGAATAAGGCCGGAACGTTTTG
>DKUR01000095.1 GCA_002490775.1 Lachnospiraceae bacterium UBA7199
CATTTTAAGTATACTTACGGTGGTGGCTACTGTAGCAGTGGTAGCGGCAACCGGAGGAGCCGCCCTGCCCCTTGCCATTGCAATAGGTGCGACCGCTACATTCAAGACAGCTTCTGCGGTGGCAGACATTGCGGAGGGTGTCAGCGACCTGAATAAAGTTAAAAATGGAGACATCTCCCAGTCCTACAACTTTATGAGGGACGGCGTCTTTGGAGGAAACGAGGCGCTTTATGAAATCACCAAAGGAGTAAACGACCTGATATTCAGCGTGGTCACCTTCAAAGCGGTCAACTTAAATCTTGATAAAGCAGGAGCGGCCAACAAGATTGTTAAAACTATCCAGTCTGTAAAAAATTTTACAAAGGAGCACGAAAAGGGATTAAAGATACTGAACACCGCTATGGACGTGGTTTCCGCCTGCTATGAGGACTACCAGCAGACGGGAAAGCTTAGCCTTACCAACATAGCGGTCAATATCGGGGCAGGCTCCCTAAAGGGCTTTGCCATGAACAAACTGCGGTTCGGGTGCCAGAATCCACGTATTAATGACGATATCATAAGAAAAGTCACCAATGGTCTAATGGAAACCGGGGAGGGCATGTTAATCGACCTTGGCAAGTGTATGCTCACAGGCTACCCTTATGATCCGCTAGAAAGCTTCAAAGAAAACATCAGGATGGCCCAGTATAATGAGATGATCTGTGAGCCTGTGGATGCGGTGTCGGGAAGCTACCTGATCACAGCCACAGACATGTACCTGCCGGACATCTCAGATCCTGTCCGTCTGGAGCGGAGCTACAGCTCGTCCCGGATGAAGGCCGGATGGCTTGGAAAAGGATGGCATTTTACCTATGAGGGAAGGCTGTACATTGACGGGGACATCATTCACGGCCAGCTGCCATGCGGATACTGTGTGTCCTACCGCTTTACGGAAGAGGGGGTTGAGGATATCCTTGGGAACGGCAGATTTATCCTTTCCTGCGGCCTGGGGATGGAGGAATGGACCGTAACGGACACCCACCAGCATGTAAGATACTGTTATTCCGGGGAAGGACTTTTAAAGGAAGCAGCCGACAGGAACGGGCAGAAGCTGGTATTTTCCTACGAAAACGGACACTTAAGCCGGATGCGGACCGCCCTTGGATATACGGTAAGCTTTGAATTTCAGGAAGAAAAGCTTGCCTTGATGAAAGATGATACGGGAAGATGCCTGAAATATCATTATAAAAACGGGCTGCTGACAGAAGTGATCCACATGGACGGGGGAGTAACCCGCTATGCCTATTCAGAAGAAGGCTTCTTGATCCGCCCTACTGACCAGACAGGGGTATCTTATCTTGTCAATGAGTATGACGAGAAGGGCAGGGTGGTCTTACAGACGCTTTCAAATGGGGACGCCTACCGGATGCGCTATGAGGACAGGGAGCGCAGGGTGTTCATGGAATACAGTTATTATCCTGGGGAAAAACAGTATTACTATAATGAGAAAAATATAGTAAGCATGGTGGTTTATCCCGATGGAAGCAGGAAGTTTTATGACTATGATGAGAAGGGGAACCGCGTCCTTGAGACGGACCAGCTGGGAAGGAACACCCGGTGGGAGTATGACGCCTGGGGGCATCTGGTAAAGGAGACAAAGCCGGAAGGGCTTGAAACGGAATACCTCTATGACGAGGCAGGAGATCTTGTATGCGTCCGGGACAATGGGGGAAGGGAGAAGCTTCTTACTTATGATGTCTGCCACAACCTGATTCAGAGAAAGATTAAAACAGGTGAGGGGCACTTTCAGGAGCAGTCCTATGCCTATGATTCCCAAGGCCGCCTTGTTAAGGAAACTGACGGGGAAGGCAATGAAACCCTCTACCGCTATGAGGAAGACTGCGCCTATCCGTCCCTGACGACTTACAGTGACGGTACGCTTCTTAAATGTGAATACAGCAGGAACGGAAGGAAGCTTTCAGAAGATGACGGGGCAGTACGGTGGGAGTATGCCTACAACCGGGGCGGCTGGCGTACCATGGAGCGGGATGGGGAAGGGAATGAGACCCATTACCTGTATGACGGTATGGGAAGAAAGCTTGCCATGTATACGCCCCAGCAGTGGAAGGGAACAGAAGGAAAGCGGACAGACTACAGGTATGGCTTCCTTGACAGGCTGACGGACACCATTCATCCTGATGGGAGCCATGAAAGGCTGCTGCGGGACGGGGAGGGAAACATCTTAAAGAAAGTCCATCCCAATGCCTATGAGGAAAGGACGAAGGACGGGGAGGGCACCTGCTACGACTATGACGGAGAGAATAGATTACTGCGCATTCATTATCCTGATGGAGGCGTGGAGAGGTTCTTCTATGACGGGGCAGGAAACCGCATCAAGCATGTACTGCAGGAGCAGTATGATGCCCGAGCAGACGACGGGGAGGGTTGGACTTATGCCTATGATGCAGGAAACCGCCTAACCTCCGTCACCGGCCCCGACGGTGTTCTGGAGAATACTTATGCTTATGACTTATGGGGAAACTGCGTCCAGAAGAAAGACGAGAAGGGATGCAGCGCTTACTATGCCTATGACTTAAATGGCAGGCTCATCAGGGAACTTGTACCTGTAGGAGAGGATAAGGATGTTATCCGGGAAAGCATCAGCTACAGAAAGACTACTTACGAATATGATGATAACGGAAACCGCATAAGGGAAATACGACATGGCGGAAGCTATGGGGCAGAAGGGGAGCTGCTGGAAGCAGGGGAAGACCTGATTCTGAGCTTTGCTTATGATGCAAAAAACCGTCTGGTGCGTGTGGAAGACGGAATGGGGGCAAGGATATCCTACCAGTATGATGCAAGGGGGAACCGGATCAGTGAGGAGCAGGTCATAAGGAGCGGAGAAGAGCTTTCCGAAAATGGCGTACAGGACAGAGCAGTCCTTAAGAAAATCCGCTACAGCTATGACCGTGCAGGAAGGCTGGTAAAAAAGAGCGAGCTTATAGATGACGGTTTTACAGAAAATACAGCAAATACAGCCAAAGCATTCATGACAGCGGTTACCAGTTATGGCTATGATGCCAATGGAAACAGGACCAGCATCATCACCCCCGAAGGCAGCCATATCAGCCGCAGCTATGATGACAGGGACAGGCTGATTACAGAGCGTGTTGAGGATAAAAAGAATGATATCGACCGCTTAACCAGTATCGCTTATGACAAGGCTGGAAATATCATTTCCGTAAGGCAGTCAGGAAGGAACGGACAGGCAAGGGAAACAGCCTATGATTATGACCTAAAAGACAGACTGACGCATATGGAAGAGCTTGACGGGCCTGTGTTTGAGCTTGTCTATGATAAGAATGACAGAAGAACGGAGCAGAAGCGGCTCCTTCCGGTGGACGGAGAGCATTATGAAAAAACAGAATTCCGCTATGATCTGCGTGGAAATCTTCTGGAGCGTTACGGGAATGACATTCTTCTGGAACAGAATACCTATGATATCCGCGGCAGGCGCCTGACGAATGCTGATGGTGACGGTGTGGAAGCAGGCTTCCGCTATGGGTTACAGGGAGAAGCAATTGAAACTTTCACAGCAGCCAGCAGAAAGGAGAAAAGGCCAGCCCAGAGGCTTGCTTATGATTCAAGGGGAAGGATTACAGGAATAGAGGATGGGAAGGGAGGACATACCTCCTATCAGCTTGATGCATGGGGAAAAATCACAGGAATCAAAAATGCAGAAGGCGGGCAGGAGCAGTATGCCTATGACCAGGCAGGAAATATTACGGAGACAGTGGACGCTAAAGGCGGAAAGATCCGTTATGCCTACAACAGCATGGGGAAAGTCTGCGCCATCACAGACCAGCTTGGGAACACAGAAACTTTCCGCTATGACAAGGAAGGCAGGCAGACAGAACATACAGACCGTAAGGGGATTCTTACGGAAACCAGATATAACGTATACGGACAGCCAGTCTTACAAGCTTGCACAGATGAAAAAGGAAACCGTCATGTGATGGGGACATGGGAGTATGACGACCTTGGGCAGTTAAAGAAATCCGTGGCAGGGGGATTCAGCTATACCTACCTTTACCGCCCGGACGGGAAGCTCCTTAAGAAATGGAGCAGCGGAAGGCCTGCCATTTCCTGTGCTTACTATCAAAATGGCGAATTAAAAAGCCTTACCGATGTAAGCGGAAAGACCTTGTATTATGGGTATGATGAAAATGGAAGGCTTCAAAAGCTTACAGAGGAAGACGGGAAAGTTCTTACAGAGTATGCCTATACAGCAGCAGGAAGGCTTAAGGAAGTCAGGACGCCGGGATTTACTGCCTCCTATGAATATGACGATGACGGGAACCTCTCCCATCTCAGGATAGGAAATGAGAAAAAAGGCAGCATATTATATGATGCCTTTATGCTCTATGACCTGAACGGGAACCGTACCGGGAAGACAGGCAGCCGTCTTGGAGCAGACGGAAAGCTTCAGAAGATGGATACAGCCTACAGTTATGACAGTATGAACCGTCTGACGGAAGAAAGGCGTGTAACCGATTGCGACAGGTATGCTTATGATCTGGCAGGAAACAGACTAAAAAAGCAGCACTATAGCTATGCCCTGACAGCAGGAACAGGACAGAAGAGTAACAGTAATATTGGTATTATAAATACTATCAATAGTGCTGGATGCAACACTATTATTGACGACGAGAAAACGTACTGTTACAATGAAAGAAACGAACTGACGGAGAAAAAAACACTGTCAGTTGTTACAAAATATTTATATGATGAGAATGGAAGTCTGGTAAGAGAAAAGGAGGGAGAAAGAAAAACCAGCTACCAGTATGATCTGTTAAATAGGCAGATACATGTAAGAATGCCGGATGGCAGGGAGCAGGAGAACTTCTATGACGGGGAAGGACTGCGTGCAGGAGTAAGTGAGAGTAGGAAAGCGTCCACTTTTGTTTTCCATAATGGGGAAATCCTTGCAGAGTGTAATGAAAACAGGACTCCTGTAAAAAGACATTTACAGGGGCAGGGATTATCCTGTGTGCAGACTTTAAATGATGATATGTATCATGCATATCATCAGGACGAGCAGGGAAGCACTGCTTATATCACAGGAGACAGCGGGATAGTAGAAAACAGCTATGCTTATGATGCCTTTGGAAATGTACTTGAAGGTAAGGAAAGCATAGAAAACCGTATTCTGTATACAGGCCAGCAGTATGACCAGGAAACTGGGCAGTACTACTTAAGGGCAAGATACTATAATCCAGTGATAGGACGGTTCACACAGGAAGATACTTACAGGGGAGATGGATTGAACCTGTATGCTTATTGTGCAAATAATCCTGTGATGTACTATGATCCGAGTGGTTATGGTCAGAAAAAATATGGAAGTCAACCCACAGTTGCACCGGAAGAAACGAAAGAAGAGCTACCTAGCAGAAGCAGTGCTTTTAACGAAGCAAAAAGAGACGCCAATATTCCGCAGTCGCAACAACCAGATTATGTTGATAAAGTTCCTATGAGAGGGGCCGAATATGAGGGGGGACATGTTATCAAAGATGCTGATGGAAATGTAGTTCTTACAAGAGAATATCATTATACAAATTTGAATGGTGAAGAAATTGTTATTCAAGATCATAGTGCTGGACATGATAAAGGAGGACAAGGTGCTCACTTTAATGTAAGGCCTGCTAGCAATACTAGGACAGGAAGTGTTCAGGGTACTAAAGATCACTATCCATTTAGTTGAAAATAATCTTTGCTTCATGTATTTCTAACTAGAGAATGAAGTATGTCGAATACCCAATGATATAGTTTTGATTGTTATGAGTCATTGTTTGTAACTTAATAAATTGTTACACGAATGGTCAAATTTAGAAAATTTTTTGAAAAATAAATTAGAAAATAGGGAGAAAAAAATGTGGTATATGACGATTGATAAAACAGAATTTTTAAAGATGTTATATGATAAGATTCCTGATTTGAATCAAGTAAAAGTTTTGGAATTACAAATATATAGAAATGGGGATAGGGTAAAATTGTCTTTGCTTTTACCTTTTAAAATAGACAATCTTCCAGAAAAGTGGCAAAAATTAAAGTATGATGCAGCAATTATGGATTTGGATTTATTTAATATCTTGAACTTAAATGTTAATAGCAAAACAAATGAATATATAGTAGATATATGTATTGAGAAAGTAAATTCAGATATGATTATTCTTAAGTGTATGGGAGGCATTAATATGGAAATATTGGCAGAAGCTGGTATTATACAAGAGATTAGGGGATGTCGTGTTTGTGAAATGAGATAAGTTTGCATGAAAGTATATGTAATGATAAATAAGAGTGGAAAACATCTGTCTTTATTTATCATAATGTGAAATTTTTACGAAATGTGATAATGATATAGGAAAATAGCACGCTATGCTCCGAATCCAAGGGATATGAACAGAAAAAAATTTGAGTACAATTGAAACATAATATAAAAAAGAAAGGAATTTTTGATGTTTTGGCTTTTGCAAACATCATAAAAATCAGGATGAAAATACTTTTTTTACATTTAAGTGATGCCCATTTAAAAGATTCAACAGATTTACGGGAAATAAATACATATGCAATGGTAAATGGATTAAAGCAAATGGGTGATTTTGATGAATGCATTTTAATATTTTCAGGGGATATAACTCTTGCAGGTGATAAAAATTCATATATGAATGCAGGAAGACTTATTGGGCAATTGGCAAAGAACATTAGTAGCAGGTTTATAGGGGGGAAAATTGTTCAGACAGTTATTGTGCCAGGAAATCATGACAACTTGGTTAAAAATAAAGATAGAAATAATTTTGATATAGAAAATTATTATAAAAATAAGGAAATAGACCTAAAATTCAAAGAAGATCTTGGAGAACTTTCAAATTTTTATGACTTTGCAAATAGAAATAGATGTTTTAGAAGGGACAAGATAATTGAGGTTAGAAAAATAAAGTTTGGTGATTTTACAATTAAAGTCAATTTGATTAATTCAGCCCCTTTTTCTCTCTTGGGAAGCGGAAACAGGGACAAAGGTATGCATTATATTCCAGAAGCAGAATTTGATAAATTTAATGTGGATGTACACCAAAAATATACAATATCTGTAATCCATCATGGACCAGAATGGTTTAGTGATGCTTCCAGGCAAAAATTATATGATGCATTTAATGAGTCAACGGATCTGTTATTTGTAGGACATGAACATTTTTCTTTAAATGAGCATAAAACTGTGAATGGAAAACATATAGATATTTCAAGTGGTGTTGCTTTATATGGAACAAAAACGGAACATGGGTTTAATGCATTACTTTTAGATACAGCTCTACATACTTTAACAGGATGTAAATATGTATACAACAGAAAAATTTATAAACCTAATATAATATTGAAAAATGACAATGTAGTGTTTAGTAATAATTTCAATTTCCGATTTACTTCAAGCTTTCAACAAGAGTTATTGGCTGATAGTAATGAAAGAAAAGATAAAAAATATATGAAGTATTTTGTCTTTCCTTCTTTGGAAGCAAAAGAGCTAATCTCTGATTTAAAAAACTATACTGTTACTTCGGAAGAGAAATTTATGGAGCTTTTTAGTATAAAGTCTAAAATTTCGATAGAAGGAAGTTCAAGAACAGGAAAAAGTTTACTGGCAAAATATCTTACTAATTTTTTATCAGAAGATTATGTGGTGTTACTTTTGACAGAGGAAAGTTTTGCGCCTAAAAATATAAATAATGTTGTTAAATTTGCCCTTCAAAATGAATATGGGGAAAATGCTGATTATGATGGATTTATGCAGTTAGAGTCAGAAAAAAAGGTTTTAATTGTTGATAGGAATGACAGGATCGATAAAACCAAATGGAAAGATTTTTACGAGACATATGGTGAGCACTTTGGACACATTATTCTTTTTTGTGGTATAGGTTGGGACTTAAATATTAAAAACAGAGCGGTTGAAGAATTAACGGAGAATGCTTTTTTTCCTATGAAAATTAGTCCTTTTTATTATATAAAGAGAGAACAGTTAATTAGGAAAATATGTACAGGGTATCTGTCTGAATACCCTGCTTTGGATGTCAATGAAAAAAGCAAAAAAATAAATGAAGATATTACAAATCAGATTAAATATTTTCAATTAACACCAGATTTTATTCATCAATTTGTAGATTACTATATATCTTTCTCACATATAAAAACGCAGAAAGAAACGAATGTTTTTAGCAAAGTATTTGCTGCAAATATTACATATAGGGTGTCAAAAAATACAAAAGAAGATAGTGATATTGATGAAATATTGGTTGCGTTAGATTATGTGGCTTATTATATTCATTTTGTAAAAAAATACCAGAAAATATCTTATGAAGAATTTGAACAGGCAGTCAATGAATATAAAAAAAAGTATGACAACGAAATTTTGAAGCCCAGATATGTACTTGATGTTGGTGTTAAGTCTAATGTAATAAAAGAATCACCAGATTCATTTGAAATTGAATTTTGTGATGAAAACCTTCTTTCATATTTTATTGCACAGCATTTAAATAGAACATACCAAAATGGTGAAAAGCTTGAAGACTTAAAATTTTTGTTAGATAATATTTGCTTTGGAATAAATGGTGATATAATACTATTTTTGTCTTATATAACGAGTAATACACAAATACTAAGTCCAATTTTACAAAGTTTAGTGACACATATGAGTAATTGGGAAGAATTAGATTTTGATACAAATAATATAGAATATTTATCCAAAATTATTATACAAACAAATCCCAAACTTCCGGATCAGAAGGAAAAGAAAGAAATTAAAGAAGAGAAAAATGAAATGGAAAGGGAGATTATACATGAGAAAGAGAACCAGGCGGATAGCCTATATTCTTATGATCAAAGCAAGGTAGATTCTTTTAGCAATAAGATTGCAAAAAGTATTAATTATTTGGATTTAGTTGCAAAAATTTTGCCTAATTTTAGGCATATTTTGACAGGAGATGAAAAAAGAAAAATTGTTAAAGTGTTATATACTTACCCGAACAAACTTTTGTATTTTATGTTAAAAGATATAGATGAGAACTATAATAAAATTATAATGGATACTTTGAAATCGGAGCCAAAAACAAGAAAAGGGATATTAATTACTAAAGATATGTTGGATAGAGAGTTACAAAATCAAACGATGGCGTACATTTTAAGTATTTATGACTTTGTTTCTATGACTGCATCAAATGCAAAAACTATAAGTGATTTAGAAAAATTCAATTATATACAAAACACTAACTATAAGATTCAAAATCTAATGATGCAGGAGAATATTGGAAATTTTAAAGATTTTACAGAGAGGGCAAATGATATTTATGATACTGCGGATTTAAATATAACAAAGCAGATGGTAAGACTGATTGTTAGAAAATATTTCATTTGTCATGATGTTAAAATGCATGGAGATTCAATTCAATTAGTAGATAAATTTTTTGGAGAGAATCAGAGAAATAATTTTCAAATTATGCAGACTAAAAATCAAATTATTAAAAAATAGCAATTACTATATAGGATTTTCACCTATATGCCGTTTTTCCCACAAAAGATTACGACCAACTAGTGTGAGTGTTTCTTGTATTTTAAATACATTGATAGTAATTGCTATATTAATAGTATATGCAGAACAAAGAAAAAAATGCATAAACTCTTTGAAATATTGTGGTTATAAATAAAAAATGATGGTATCTATAAGCCAGTTTTGTCTGCAATAATGTTATACCACTTAAGTATTTAATATAGCAGTTATGTATAAGTTAAAAGTGTATTTGTTTATACTAAAGAAATAAGATATTTTAATGAAGGAAAGGTAAAGTAATAATTAAGAAACAAATGAGGGAAAATATGAAAAATTGGAAAATAAATATTGAAGAGTTTTTTGAAAAACATAATGCTAAGATTCAAATTTTAATTTTGGTTGGTTCATTAGGCTTGGGGGCTTATTTCAATATAGCTCAAGATCATCAATTAGGTATAATCATAGGATTATTAGTCTTAATTTCAGGAGAGTTGATATCATTAAGTATAAAAGATAGTATCACACAAAGAAAACTAAATAATATGGGAGTTAAATTTGAAATGGCTCGTGGCGGTTTGTTTCGAGTACACGATTTTAATTTATCAAAGTTTTTTTATAGTACCAAAAGTAACTTTTTTATTTCAGGTATGGCTTTAAATGGTTTTTTTGAAAAGAATAAAGGGATTATAGAAAGATTTTTAAATGAAGGAAAAGAGATTTTTATATTAATTGCAGCTCCTAATGCAGTTGATGAGAATGCAAAGTTATATCATGGTGAAAACTTAGATTTAAAAACATTTAGGAAAAAGGCTAATGCTATTTATCATAAACAAAGTACAACATTAGATTGTTTAGAAGAAATTGAAAATTTATTTAATTTTGTAGAAAATGGAAAACTTAAATTGAGAGTTGCTCAGTCTGTTATGTCCACGTCATTTGTGGCGTATGATGTTTTTGATAGAGATGTATTACCATATAATAAAAATAAGGTTGGAAAAGAATTAAAAGCATCTTTTTATCAATATAAATGTACAGCACCTGAGGAAGAACCGAATATTATAGTTGATTCGTTTTATAATAGAGATTGGTACTTGTTTTTTAAGCGTACTATAGAAATGCAGTGGAAGGATGCGAGACCAATTGAAAATAAGTTGGAGTTTGAAAAGCTTCGAGCGGAAATAAATGAAAAGATAGAGAACAATAATAGCTTCAGTGAGGGTAATAAAGAGAATGAATGATATTATTTCATAATGCACTATTATAGAATGAGTCAAAGACTTGCGTGAGTGAAAGAGTTGCTTTCTACAGTTATGCTGGGAAAAATGGAGTAAGTGAAATAAGGTATTCTGTGAGTACAGGAGATTATATGGAAATATTTAATAACATAAATGAAAAAGTAGTTAAGATAGACATTAATATGTATGGTATCACTGCCTTTGACTCAAGCAGTGACATAGCTTTTTGGAGAGGGATTATAATTGATAATACTATCCGAATTGCTGAAATTATCACTCAATTTATATGATTTAATTGTATTTTTATCTATGACAAAAGAATATAATTCCTATTAAATAATTTCATGGAATAATACATAATGATCCTTTAATTTAAT
>DKUR01000038.1 GCA_002490775.1 Lachnospiraceae bacterium UBA7199
CCATGGCGCGCAAACAAAAATAGGGCATATAGATTTCAGTTTCTATATGCCCTAACGCTGTCACTATATTTGATTTTGATTGATTATGCTAATTACATAACCTCACCTTCAATTTCTTTTGCATAAGTTCTCATAATCTGTTCGTCATCAAATAAACTCATCATAATCGTGATCGTAATCCCTCACAATGCTCTGGTGGCTTTTGAGCGTTTAAATTTAATTTATTCGCCTTTATAAGAACATCCTAAAACAATATTTAATGAATCATTATCAATTTCAATGATTTCGACATTGGATGGCCCCATTTCTGACAAAGTATCAACAATCTGATCTTCCAATCCACCATCAACAACCCATGTATAAAACTGTTGTGCCATCTCATCCGAGTCTTGTCCTGCAAATGTAAGTGTAACATTTTTCATAGCAATATCCTCCTTATTTTCTTTTTAATTACTCTAAAATCAGTTGCATTACAATATATTTTGCGATAAACGCCTGCTGTTTCGGACAAGCGCCTATCGTAAAAATATTCAGCTATAAACGGGAATCACTCTTCCTTTTCTGTAATAACTGAAAAGAATTTTGCCATCAGAGGAATATAAGTTGCCACAAAGACGCCTGCGGCAATCCACCCTGCCTGCTTCTTATTCTTTTCCGGTATCTTCATACCTGCTAAAACCCCCATAGCAAAAAGGCAGAATTTAAGCATCGCTAAATCTTTCCAGTCACTTTTCGCTATATATCTTTCCGCATAGCAAAACAATTTCTTCATACCAACCCTCTCCTTTCTGTCGGCCTATGCCACAGGCCCCCCATCTCCACACATCGCTGCTCAAAAAGTAAACCTGCTTCATATTATTAAAAATGATAAGTTCTTTTAAAATAATCATATCACAAAACATCAAAAAACAAAAGGCTGATAATTTTCAATCACTTCACTACACTGCTTTACCATTCGCCTAATCAGCTCTTTTGGTGCAAGTACCTTAGCATCCATTCCAAAGGATAATAATACGCCATACCAGAACTGCTCTCCTTCCGGAACCATCATGGTGTACTCAAAATCACCATTTTCAAACTCTCTGGTAATGCTGCCATTTAAGTATTCCCTGCATCGGGATTTTAATTTAGCCTTACAGGAAAGCACCACCTGGATTGTGTTTCCTGCTTCCTCCTGCTCTTTCAGCTTCTTTTGTATTTCCCCAATCTGATGAACCTTCTCATTTTCCTTTTCCAGGATTTTCAGTTCATCCATCCTTACTACTTTAAACATGCAATATTCCTGATGTCTCGGGTAATAGGCAATCAGGTACCAGTTATACCATTTGTAAATAATTCCTGCTGGCTCTGCTTCCACCTGTCTGCTTTCATCACTGCTGTTGGTATATTGAAAAGAGATCTGATGCCTTATCTGTAGTGCATGATTTAATAGATATAGCATTTCATTGGTATCTCTGTTTTCATGAGCTGCACTAAGATCTAATAGCATAGTATTTTCCTGATCTTTTCTCAACGCCTGCATCTTTTCTAATGTTGTTTCAATTTTTTTATCTCCATAGGCAGAGATAAGCCCCTCAAGCGCACTTACAATATAGCCATACTCTGTACCGGTTACTGTTTGCCCGTTCATAACAAAAGTATTCATAATTTCATACCCTCCCTCTGCCCCATAAGCAGAAACTACCGGAATTCCGGCCAGGCTTAAGGTATCCATATCCCTTATGATGGTGCGGACAGATACCTCAAACTGCTGTGCCAGCTTTCCAGCGGAAGTTTTCCCATGATTCAATAAATAAATTGTTATCCCAAGCAGCCTGTCAATTTTCATTTTCGGATTCCTTTCCTGTCTGGCGCTCCCAAATGAGAAAAAAAGCTGGTTTATTTTTTCACGTTCAGGAAGATTTCCTGCATACCCAATAATCCCCATATTCACTGCCATCATGACCAATCAGTTTTTCTTCTGTCAAATCATATCCCATATCCGTAAGCGCAGCCCTGCGTTTTTCCGCCGCAGGAACTGCCTTTGTGGCAACCATGCTGCATTCAAACAACTTAAAAGCTGGTTCCGTGATGATCTCAAGAATTTGTGCAATCGCATCTTTTTCCTCATAATCACTTCTTAAATCTAGTCGTAGTATTCCGCAGGCGTTAAAATAATCCTTTGCCTTTCTGTGAAAAAGTTCTATGGTTCCAACCACCTCTCCTGCTGCCTTATCAATTACAGACCATCTCACAAATCCCTTGTTTTCATACTCCAGCAGCCAGCCCTTTATTGTTCCTTCCATTTCCTCCATAGTGGTAAAGTAAAAATCTGCCCCATGACAATTGTCACTGTTAAAAAAGGGCACTGCCTTTTTATCACAATAAACCTTTAAAAGATCCCCGGCATCTTCCTTTTGTATCAGACGCAATTTAAAGTTCTCATTTTCTAATACCGGACAGTTTTCGTATACATTTTGCATTTTTGTTTCTCCTTGTTTCTTAAATATTTTGGACAATTGCGCAATTTAATATTATCGTAGCATAAGAACTATGACAACTGTATGTCATAGTTTCTATCATTTTTGCATTTTGGTATAAGAAAAATGTATCTTAGTCATTAGAAGCTTTTTTTGACGAAAGACCATGATATAATTATTAAAAAGTTGAAAGAAACTTTCAACCTATTGATTTGTACGCGCGTCTTAACGCGCAGCAGGGTGTAAAAATGAAAATAAAAACAGAACAAGATTACGCTTGTAATGAGATGGAAATAACAGTCAAATATTCCAAAATGAACGATCAAGTCCGCCATATGATTGATTTTTTGCAGTCATTTGACATGAAGATCAAATGTGACAGTGAAAATGAAGAACGGATGGTAAATGTTTTGGACATTTATTATATAGAATGTGTTGATAAGAAAACTTTTGTATACCTTGAAAAAACAGTATACCACACGTCCTTTCGGTTATATCAATTAAAAGATAAGTTACAGAAATATGGCTTTGTTCAAATCAGTAAATCATGCATTTTAAATATCAATGCTTTAGAAAGCATTAGGCCTCTTTTAAACAGCAGAATGGAAGCTGCTTTAAAGAACGGAGAAAAAGTTTATATCAATCGCAATTATTTAATTGAAGTAAAAAAGGCATTACGACAAAGCGAAAGTGAAAGGTATGGGGTAATATGAAGAAATTTTTTGTAAATATTTTTGCGACTACAGGCATTTCTATGATTTTGCTTGCAATTGTTGCTTTGCTTTTTCAGGCAAAATGTATTTATATCCAAACAGTTTTTCAAGTATTTGGGGTAAATATATTCGTACAATCTGGCTTATTTTTTATCAATAAAATAGAAATAAAATACGCAATTGTTGAAATGCTTTTAAGTATTATTCTGATTACAGCTATATTACTTGTCTTTGGCTCAATTTTTCATTGGTTCACAAGCACACCTCTATGGACTCTTATCATTATGGGATTAGTGATATACGTTGTTTCAGCTATTTTAAACCTGTTTTTTATGAAACAGGAAGCACAGGAAATTAATACACTTCTAAAAAAAAGAAACTAAAAAAGGAAGATGCGGTCTGCCATGATATTTATTTATATTGTATGTTTTATTTTTCGGCTTATAGAATATTTTGTATTGCGTACAGATGAAACATTTTTAGGAGAAGCTTTTGTACACAAACTGATTGGCATTGTAATTCTTTTTACTGCAGCAAGAATTTATGGTTTCAAACCTGCAGAAATAGGATTTGCCAAAAGCAAAGTATTGCACAGTTTGACATATGGTTTGGCTTTTGGCCTAATCATATTCATACCTGCATATTTTGTTGAAATCATAATTATCATACTGCAAGGAAAATTTGAAACTCTTGACCTGTATGTAAGCACTTATTCTGTTAATGGAAATATTGGCAGTCAAACAAGCCTTCTCTTTTTTGTGATCTGTATCATTGGAAATATCATTAATATCATTATGGAAGAAGGCATCTTCAGAGGCCTGTTTCAAAAAATACTTGAAAAGAAGTATTCTTTTCTTCTATCTGCTGCTATTAGCTCTTGTTTATTTGGACTATGGCATATTGTGCCTCCTTTCAGAAGTTATTTTGACGGAGCAATAAACTGCAATAGCTTTATCGTAAACGCAATTATGCTGGTTGTTACATCCGGATTGGTAGGCTTTCAATTTGCACTAATGACAAAGTTAACCAACAGCATATACATGGCAATGGGATATCACTTTTTCAATAACACTATTGTCAATATGCTTCATGTTACATCAAGTACAGGCGCAGATGAGCTTATGATTATAAGAATAACTGTGGCACAAGCAGCCTCTTTTATCATAATACTAATATGGTTTATCCTAACGCAGCATAAACAAGTCCAATCAGGTAAATGATTTAGAATCAATAATTGATATCATCTAGGGCTTCTCACAAAGCCTTAGATATGCTCCCAAAATTTCATCCTTTTGCTTTCCTGCTATAAAATAGTAATCTATCTGCTTCGCATTTTCCATCAGCAGCCAAGTTCCATATGCAGGAATATCACAGAAGATAACAGGGCCTTCTGCTGCCGGCACGATCCCATAGCCTTTGTCAGAAAACACCAAGGGCAGCTTCATCTCACTGCCGCCGCTGGAAATATATCTTGCACTGCCGCGCAGATCAAGCACCTTTTCCTTCTGTCCGTTAAGTGCATACAATTTTTCCCCTTTTTGAAAATTCAAAAACAGCCTTGCCTGTGCCATCCCTTGTGCAAACTTTTCAAACTGCCGGCACTCCTTATTTCGTTCTTCAAAAAGAAGCTTTTTATCCCGTGTCAAAAAACGAATTGCTCCTCCTTTTTTATCCACCTGCAGGCATAGCTCATCTGTCATGATCACCACTTCACTGGCTGACTCCTTGTACATCCACCTTGTCTCTACCCGTTGAAAGGCTATTCCCGGATGTACTTTATCCAAAATCTGGCCTTCCCTGGCAAAGGTGATACGAACCATACCGCTTTCTATGGGGCTGATACGCAGAACACCATATCTGCTTTGAAGATAAAGTCCATCCTTTTGCTTCATTATCCAAAGAATGCCAAGATCCATTTTTCCATGCCCTGCCACGCGCAGCTTCTCATTTACAGGCATATCTCCAAACTCATATCCGCTGCCTGGTACAGAAGCATTTCTTTCATCAAAGCTTCCTTGGAAATGATTCTCATCTGTCAGAGTGTGCTCTTTACCTCTTTGCGTGGGTATTGTCAGTGCCCTTTTTCTTGCCAAAAAAGGCTTCTTTTCCTTTGTTCCTGTATCCGCAAGACGCGCAACAGGCTTTTTTGCTTTAAGCACTGTCCTACTTGCTGCTTCCGGCTTTATATTTTTCACTGTGCCTGCACCGCTTACCTCTGTACTATTTGGGGTGATGCCATTTTCATTGCTCTTATCCTGAACACTTATGCTTTTCTGAATTTTATCCTGAAATCCCTTTTTCTCTTTATCTAAAACAGGCGCCTTGGAAAGAAGCTCTGTCACATTTCCCAGATGCAGCACACAAAGCTCATGGAGTGCCCGGGTTGCTGCCACATAAAGCAGCTTTGCATGTCCGTCATCTTCCGGATATTCCTGGTTTGTGGGATTTAAAATCAATACTGCGTCAAATTCCAGACCTTTGGTATAATCCACTGGGAGCACCATAATTCCGCTTCCAAATACCGCTTTTTCAGGATCTGTCTCCATAACCTGTATATACTCTGACATCTGCCTGGCTGCCTTTGAAGCCGTTTCCTGATTCCGGCAGATAACCGCAATTGTTTCCAGTCCCTTTTTCTGCCATCCCCTGCAGACTTCTGCTGCTTCTTTTATTAATACGCTTTCTTCTAAAACCTGCTTTACAAAAACCGGATTTCCATGTCTGATAATGGGCTGTGCCGGATAAACGGAAAATCTTCCATGCCTTAAAATATTGGTAGCAAAGTCTGATATTTCCACAGTATTTCGATAGCTTTTTCTTAAAACACTGAAGCTGTCTGCTCCATCTTTCATAAAAAGCTCTTTCAATTCTTCCCAGTCGTTCAATCCATACCGAAAATGAATGTTCTGGGAAACATCTCCCATAATCGTGTAGGTGCATTCCCGGATACAAAATTTTAAAACCAGGTAAGCCATCATTCCAAAATCCTGCGCCTCATCAATCACAACATGATGGGCCTCGCTGATCACCTCCGTTTCCTTTACTCTTTTATAAAGGTAAGCTAACGCCGCCAGATCATACACATGAAATTTCTTATCTGGAACAGATACCAGATATCCCTTCGCCCTCTGGTTTACCAGAAAGTCCTGATACATCTCAAAAACAGACTTTTTCCATGTCCTTCCTCCATACTTTCCGCGGTATGCCTTTAAAATAGCTTTTCTCTCAGCCTCTGTATATTGCAGCCCTCTTGTTAAAAACTCATCTTTTATTTTTCCACGCAGCCTTTCATTCAGCATATTAATTTTATTTTGAATGGAAACAGCTGGATTTTCCCTGATATAGCCCTCTACCGCCTCTTTGTCTAAAAGACAAATCAAATCTTCCGGTGCCGGCTCTCCTATGCCAGTCTCATCAAACACGCCTGTCTGCCCGTTTCTAATACCTTCCACAAACTGCCGGGGATTTAAATACACACTCTGTAGCGGAACAGCTTCTTTTTCCAGTTGGCGGCAATAGGTTTCCAGATCTTCAAACCACTGCCTGCTTCCCTTAATACTCTCCTGCTCCCCACACTGCTTTGTACTGATGATTTCATATTTCTTTTCATCCCAATCCTCATAAAGAAGCCTTACAAAAAGCTGTTCCATTGTCATCTGCCGAACCCCGTATACATCCAAGTCCGGCAAAACTCCTGTAATATACTCCAAAAGAATCCGGTTGCTTCCCACAATATAAAAATCATCCGGCTTAAACCGCTGTGCATAGTTATAAAGAATAAAGGAGATCCGGTGCATGGCCACAGTTGTTTTACCAGAACCTGCAACCCCCTGCACAATCATATTGTGATAGGGAGATTTCCTGATGATTTCATTCTGCTCCTTTTGGATTGTTGCAACGATTTCATTTAACACCGCCTGTTTATTTTTGGCCAGATACTTTGTCAAAAGATCATCATTGGCAATTACTTCGCTGTCAAAATAATCCAAAAGCCTGCCATTCTCTATTTCATAGGTACGCTTCAGTTCCAGGTCAATTTTCATTTCCACATCCCCGGGAGCCATATAACTACATTTCCCAAGATTGCTTTCATAATAAGCGCCTGCCACCGGCGCCCGCCAGTCTACCACCATAAAATGCGTGGCATCTTTATGGATTCCTCCTTTGCCGATATAAATTGATTCCCTCTTATTTAAAGCATCATCCTGAAAGATAATTCTTCCAAAGTAGGGCTTTTTCTTTGCCTTTTGATTAAGTAAAAGGGCACGCTTCATATGATCATGCAGCGTAACCGTATTGCTTAAGGCTGTATAAACTTCCACATCATTGTCATGATAGTGCTCTAGCATTTCGTCAATTTCTGCCTGCATCCGCATACCCTCACGACTGTAGTTTTCTATATTTTTGTCGACTACTTTAAGCGTTCTTTGAAGGTACTGCTCTTCTGCATTTCTTGTTGTTTCAAACTTCTCCGCTGTATTATCTTCCATTTTTATACCCATCTGCGTGCTGCGGCGCGCATACAAATCAATAGGTTGAATACGCATTTTTATTCAACCTTTCCTCCATTCCGAAGCGTTTTACGCTGTTTTGTAATCCAATTATTAGCTTAAGGGAATAGAGAAAAAATTACTAGACTTTAATTTTACAATGTGATAAACTATATACTGAAATTCGGGCAAAATGCAGTATACAGCATGTCCGTCTTTTTGTCTTAAGAATTCAAATATTCTATTATCTATTTTCTTAAATTAACCTTCCAATCAAAATATACTTACCTAGGGAACCGAAGGGGCGATATTCCTAGCCACCTACTCACAGAGAAAGGAGCTAGATGCTTATGTACGTTACTTTTAATGACTTGTTTACATTTGTTATAATGCTAGTTGCGGTAATAACTCTTGTTTTAAAGCATAAAAAATAACGCCCTCACCCTCACAAAGTGTAGCGCTATTTTTTAATTACATATACCGAGGTGACTAGGTGCATTCTAGCTTTCGGTTCTCTTGTTAAGCATATTATATACCAATATACAAAAACCTGTCAAACAGAAAAACCGCCCCAGCGATATTTTTAACATGAATATCGCAACAGTTGATTCCTCAGCATTTCATCCCTTCAGCATTTCAGAAGATGGTTTTTCCACAGGCAGGTATAAAAACAAATTAAAACTTTGCGCCTCCCTTTTTATCTCCATACTTCCGCCATATTTTTTTACTGTTTTTTGAATACTTTTCAATCCAAATCCATGATTCTCCGAATCTTTTTTCGTGGTTTGAGGAAGTCTAATCCTTCTTTCAACCTTTTCTTCGTTATATTCGTTCTTGCAGGCATTTTTTATATTAACTGCCAAAATTCCTTTTCCCAGCCTTGCTTCCAAATCAATTTCGCGTAAATGTTCGTCCAGTTTCATGCATGCTTCCACTGCATTATCCAATGCATTGGCAAATATTGCACAGATATCAGCTTTTTCAAAAGGAAGCTCTTCTTCAATATCCAGCCTTGCCGAAAAACGAACTTTTCTTTGCTGCATCAAACTTTCCTTGTTTGTAAGCACTGCGTTTACCGTAGGATCGCCACACCAGGAAAATACCTGTGTAAGTGCGGAATTATCCAGCATTCCTTTGATATACTCCTCTCTTTGCTGCTCTGGCAGTGCCAAAAGTGCTTGAAGATGATTGGCCAGATCATGTCTTAATCTTCGAATTTCAAATTGCTGCTGCTCCATGCTTTCATAATACTTCTGATTCATAAGCACCAGTGTATTTTCCTGCTCCAGTCTCTGCTGCCTTTCCAAAACGATAAGCGCCCGTAACAGCCCTACAAAGGACAGCATCACCACCAAAAATAAAACTGAATCAGCTATTACAGTCCCTGAAATATCAGCATAAGGGCTTCTAAGCAAAATAACAGAAGATAAAATTGCCAGCGGCGTCAGCGTCAACATCAGCATCAGCCGCCAAAGAGGAGGAGAAAGTTCAAATTCTCCCTCTGGCCTGTGGAAGCGAATCATCAAGTACAGAAATACCGCAAAGCTAAGTCTGCCCACAAGATACATATTGCCATAAAACTCATCTTTTCCATAGTAATGAGCCAAAAACGCCAGTCCATTATCATAAAAAGCATTAAACGCAAAAATCGAACTGGCAAGAATCAGCCCCATCGTAATCTTTTTAAGCAAACTTCCTTTACAGGTAATCCATATAATAAGCAGGAAAAAAACTATACAGCATAATAAATTAACCAAGTCGCCTATGAAGATAATGGTAAAACTGGCTGCCCAGCACCCAATCAGGCAAAGCAGCCTGTACCACCATTTTTCTTTTATACGAACCAGGCAGGATAAAGTAAAATAAATAAAAGCTGCTGCCACCATCCCCAACACGCCAGAAGGAAGCTGTTTTATCCATTCCAAGATACTCATGACTTATCTCCTCCCAGCATGGCTTTCGCCAATCTGACTGTGGCTTCTTCTTTCATATTTCTGCTCATGGGAAGCGCCTGTCCATCCACGGCGATGCTGTCTCCTCCAATATGCACTACCTGCCGGGGGTTTACCAGATATCTTTGATGAATTCTCACAAAAGCGCCAGATAACTGCTCTTCCACCTCATCCAGCTTTCCATAGAAAGAATAAGCTTCCTTTCCTTCTTTCTCTTTAAGAACTACATTTACCTTCCTTTTGTTACTGTAGAAATAGGAAATATTTTCTAAGGGAATCCGATACGTCCCTTCTGGGTTTTTAAAGACAAAATTTTCATCTTTCTTATCAAATATTTTTTCCCGCACCCGTCCTAAAATTTCCGAAAGCCGCTCTATACCTGCCGGCTTAATCACATAATCAAGGGCATTAACCTTATATCCATCAAACACATAATCTGTATATCCTGTCACAAACACAATACAAATATCCTTATCAAACTCCCTGATCTGCCCTGCTGCTTCCATTCCACTTATCCCTTTCATCTCCACATCAAGAAACAAAAGGTCAATCTCTCCAGGATGCTTTTCCAGCCAGCGCACCGCGCTCTCACCTGTAGAAAACTCATAAACAATCTGTTCCGCACCTTCCCTTAATACCTTTTCAAGCTGAAACCGCAGGGCTTCCCTTGCCTCAAGCTGATCATCACATATTCCAATCCGAAGCATTTTCCTCACCACCTGTAAGTATATTTCCACGGGCAGTAGGTCAGAGATAAGCCCGCTTGTATTTGACTTATTTTGCATTTTATCATTTTTTCTATCTGCAAACAATCCCACCCATTCCCCTGCACTGCTAAACATTACAAAATCTCCACCAAACTTTACAAACTTTTCACCATCTCTCCAAAGATTACATCTCACCTGCTAAAAATAACACCCTCACATTTACCTTACCCAATTCCTGCTATACTTACCTCAAGATAAACACTTAATCAAAGAGAGGTGCACTATGTTATATGTAAAAAATCTTCACAAATCTTATCAAAGCGGAAACAAATCCTATTCCGTATTAAAAGGAATTAATTTATCTGTTGCAGACCAGGAGTTCGTTGCGGTAATGGGGCCCTCCGGTTCAGGAAAAAGCACCCTGCTTAACTGTATTTCCTGTTACATTCCTTTTGAGCAGGGAACCATTACCCTAGGAAATAAGGAACTAAAGGGGCTTGACGAAAATGCCCTGGCTAAAGTGCGGAACGAAAAATTAGGATTTGTTTTTCAGGATTTTATGCTTCTTGACGGACTTACTATTAGAGAAAATATTCTGGTTCCCAGAATCATTCAGGGCAAAGTAGATTTAAAAGCCGAGAAACTTGCGGACCAGCTTTTATCCCTTTTTGGTATTGATCACATTGCCGGCAAATACCCAGCAGATGTTTCCGGGGGCGAACGCCAGAGAACTGCAGTAGCCAGAAGCCTGATCAACCAGCCGCTGCTTATTCTTGCAGATGAGCCCACTGGAAATCTTGACAGCAAGTCCAGCCGGGCAGTCATAGAGTCCTTTGAAAACGCCAGAAACAAACTTGGTGCCTCCATCTTCATGGTAACTCATGACAGCTTCGCCGCCTCCTTCTGCGACCGGGTGATTTTATTAAAAGATGGCACTGTATACAAAACATTAGAAGCGTCGCCTGGATGCCAGGAAGAAAAGCGGAGTGCGTTTCAGGACCGGCTCTTAGACGCCATCCGGGAAATGAGTAATATAAATTCTGATCAAACTGCAACAGGAGGAATATGAAATGACGACTTTAAAACAACTTGAGAAAAAGCTGCAAAAGGCAGACGCAAAAATGGCTGGTCTCTACCTGTTCTGCAATTTTATTTCTTTACTGTTAATTACCGCTTACTCTGCCATGATGCTTTCCCCCACTGTGCTTTTAGTGCTTCCAGAAGGAGGAGACAGCCGCAAGCAGATGACTGCTATCTTTGTGCTGGCATTGTTTGGATGTGTAGTTTTTACCATTTATGCTTCCGGCCTTTTCTTTCGAAAAAAAGCAAAACAGTTGGGAACTCTCATGGCCCTTGGCGCCTCTGGCCGCCAGCTTCTTCCCGGCCTGCTTAAGGAAGTTCTCCTGTTAAGTTCCTTTTCCTGTCTTGCAGGAATTTTAGCAGGATTTCCTTTTGTTGCCTTATTGTGGAATTCCTTCCGCCTTTTCCTTACAGACAGTGCGCAGATGGTTCTGAAATTTGACTTTAAATGCCTGTATTTATCGGCGGCCTTCTTTGTAATTGTAATCGCCTGCTCCTGCATAAATGCTTACCGCTACTTAAAGCGGACGAATATTATGGATGTTATGCACGAAGAACACCGGAATGAACCTGTAAAAGAATTAGGTACATGGTGCGCTCCCGTAGGGTTTCTGCTGATTTTACTCGGTGCCGCCCTTGGATATTTTTCACCCTACGCGTATCAGAAGCTGTTCAGTGCCTATTCACCCGCATGGCTTAATCTGTTTTATGCGCCTGTTTTCATTGGCCTTTACTTGATCATGCTGCACACAGTGGTCCATGGCTGGAGTTCCCGTAGAAAACACCCTTACAAAAATCTCATTGCCAGAAGCATGATGAAGTTTCAGGGAAAGCAGACGGTAAACAACCTGCTGGTAAGCACAGTACTGACCGCCGGAACCGCTTTTGCCATTTTTTACATCCCCATGATAAGCGTAGGACATTCTATGGAGGTAAATTCCCGTCCATATGATTATTACTACCATTACCGTGCAGATCAGACGGTTTTTGATAAAGAGGGGATCTCCGCTCTTGCAGCAAAGTACGATCTTGCAATTAAGGATTTTAAAACTGCTCCTTACTTATCGCTGGCAATGGATGGCATTGACACTATCGAGGATGAAGGACGAAATTTTCATTATGAACGTGTTCCCTTCCTCATGGAAGGAAAATTCTTTTCTGAGACTGCCTTTGAAACGCTTACCGGAGCAGAAATTTCCATAGCTCCAGGAAATTACATGGCTATCTCAAATACAGATGAAACAGCATTGTATTATTTGAATTCAGAAGCAGAGGTTCTCACCAATATGGCCACCTACGACTCTCTTCCCATAAGTTTTGCCGGATATACCCATTATGATCTGCTGGTAAGTGAAAAAGGGTATTATGTTCTTAATGATAATGATTATGAATCCATTGCCGCGGGTATTACTCCTGAATGGGCTGGAAATGCAGTATTTTTCAACATTGATGGAAAGGACAATTATTCACTTGCCGAAGACTTCTTTTATACTTTCATCTCCTTTTTCGGCCCAGAATGCGAGTACCCCTCTTACTATGACCGGGTAGCAAAATATCAGGCACAGCAGGCGGGAAAAGTCTACTGGGGCGATACCGAGCAAATGACACAGATCAGCTACTTAGAACCTGACACCACTGACTTTCGCTATTATTGGACCTATATGCCTAAAATCCGCATTTTGGATCAAACAGATTTTCTCAGAACTTTTTCTGTATTCCTTATGATGTTCCTTTTTATTGCTATTATCTGTTCCCTCGCCGCCATGATTATCAGTTACACCCGGTGCATGACCATTGCCCTTAACAACCGTTATGTCTTCGAGGATCTAAAACGGCTGGGTGCCTCACCTGCTTTTTTAAAAAAGGAAATCAAAGGCCAGGCAGGTCCTGTGTTTCAGATACCAACTATCGTAGGCATGACTGCTATGTATCTGCTTTATATGCTTCTTATGTTTGCCAATGATGGAAAATTAACCAGTGGTGAAATAGGCGGAATGGCTGTATGTCTTTTAATTCTTATCTTCCTTGCAGGCATCTATTATTTGATTTACAGATATACGGTAAAAAATATGTGCCGCCAATTAGAAGTATAGGACACTCTATAAGGCAGCAAATACTATCGCCTTTCGCAAAGCAGCGTTTCATGCAAATATGGCAGAATGGGTTTCAAAAACTCACTCTGCCATTTATTTTTCACTTCTTGCAAAAATTACTGCCGCTTGTTAATCAGGTTTCAGTTTTTTTCTCTAAAACCAAAACATAATCCTTACTGATTTTTCCCCCCATGCCCTTTCTTGGAATTCTAATATAGGGATTTTGAATCATGTAACTAAAATATTGTATTGTTCTAAATCCAATTCCATTTGCAAGCTCTTCAATCACACGCCAGCTTTCTACAATTACTTTTCGAATGGTACTATTTCCAATTACAATGATATATTTGCCCCCTAAATTCATTTGGCTGTAAACAGCACGCAGATTTCCTTCCATATCTTCAAAAAACTTCTTTACAATCAATGCCCTTTTTTCATCCTGTTCCAAGATTTTATAAAAGTATGTCTTTAAAATCCCGCTTCTTTCTAATATGGTAAGATTGCTTTTTTCCTTCTTTGGATTAATTTTTTCAGTTCCTACATACTGGCTCTTTTTTTCTCTTAACTCTTCTTCTGTCAATGTAGCCATCCATAAGTTTTCAAGGCGCATTGTTCTTCCATAATCAAAGGCATTGATATAAGGCGGTGATGTTATCACAAGATCGATTCCAACAGGCATTTGAAAAGCAAGAGCATCTCCCTCTATCAGCATTGTATTTCCCATTTTTTCAACACCCGACAACTCTGTCATCATCTGCTTATAGCGGCGGAAAACAGACGTGAATTCTTTTTCAACAGTGGGCGGTACTTTTTTTATTTTATTTGATACATAGGGTTTTGGTGAAGTGTCATCTGCATTTGACACTCTTTTTATAAGGGAAACCATACATAATTTTAAAAAATCTCTTACATCAGTATCACCAATATGATCAACATAAAATTTCATCCGTCCAAGTTCCACAATTGTCTTTTCAGAAAACCAATGCTCTAAATTAATAATTTGGGGGCGAAACTGCTCTGCCTGATCCTGCGATATTACCTCCATAACATTTAAATATTCCTGCTCTAAAGCTGCCATTTTGTGAGAATTCAAAACAGTTGTTTTTACTTTAATAATTAACTTGGCTATATCATCAATTTCCGTTCCATATGCGTCAATGCCATGAATATTCGCCTCCAGCAACGTTGTGCCGCTCCCGGAAAAGGGATCAAATATAACTCCTTTTTTATCGGTAAGAAATGCATTTATTCCCCACCTGGGTATCTCTGGAATAAATTTACATGGATATTTAAACATTCCGTGGGTATAAGAATTTGGATTTGCCTGTTTTATTAAATAAGTGGCACCACTTATCATCTCCAATGGCAATGACTCCACCTCAACTATTTGTTCTTTATCAGGCATACCACACTCTCCCTTAAATACTTTCCGGTTTCTTTTGTTATTTCATATTGCTGCGAGCTTGTAATAATATATCTGTCAACTTCGATTTTATCGACTGTAAAACCTATCTGATGTGCATACTCAGCCAAAATTAAATCTGCTGCAAAAACAATTCCTCCATAAGCAGAATTTCCCACTACGATACAGCAAAACCCTTTTTCATCCAAAGCCTTATAGCACTCCTCCACTACCTGAAACATGTCATCATAATATAACTGCAGCATTTTAGGTATTTTTTTATCCCACAGTTCTTTTTCCTTAAGCCTGGTAAGTAATTCAGCAAGTGTTGCGCTTTTTGACTGGACTTTTCTGCTTAAGTCCCCATTTAAATGGGAATGCAGTGAATTTTTTCTAAGCTTCTTCAATTCCGAATATTCTGACACGAATTTTCCAAACCACAATTCCAATTTATAAATTTCCGTATAATCAAAACAATTGGCATAAGGCGGCGAAAAAATAATTCCTTCAACACTATTTGGGCTTATATATTTTCCCATATTCAAACAGGAGTCATTGTATATTAGCCCATGATTTGTTTATAATGTACCCATAGATGTGG
>DKUR01000042.1 GCA_002490775.1 Lachnospiraceae bacterium UBA7199
AAGCAGATTTACCTTTCAGAGCTGGTGACATCTTGTGGCGCTTCCCATTTTCGTGATTTTTTGCTAAAATAAAACTAAAAACAGATTGTCGGTATCGTCGATGGAAAAATGGGGGTTCACATGACACACAGCGAAAAAGCGGAACAACTTTTGCGCCAGCAGTATCACTGTTCGCAGGCATTATTTGGAGCATTTGCGGAAGACTTTGGCATGGATTTAAAGACAGCTTTTAAAATCAGTACATGCTTTGGCGGAGGAATGCATCAGGGGAGCGTATGTGGATGTATTACAGCCGCCCTGATGATACTTGGAATGGCATTGGGGTTTTATGATTCACAGGACAGGGAACAGGAAATCTACGGAAATAAAAAAACAGACGAATTTATAAGTGCCTTTAAGGAAAAAATGAACGGGGAAACCAAGTGCAGAAATATTCTTGGAAAGGATATATCAAAACCCGACGAAATGGCAGTTATCCGTCAGGAGGGGTTAATTCTACAAAAATGTCCCAAGGCAATTAATGCCAGTATTGAAATTCTGGAAAAAATGCTGGAGGAACAGTTAAAGGATAAAGAAGAAAGCAGTATAAATTTGGCAGACTTGCCGGAAAAAGATGAGCTTCAGAATATATTAAAAACCATTAGCAGAATCAGGCGGTTCAGAAAGAATGTTAATGAACTGATTTTTTCTTCCACGAAAGAAATTGGGTTTATTCAGTTTGACATCCGTAAGTTTAAAATTATCAATGATTTATATGGAGAAAAGTTTGGAAACGAGGTTTTAGACTTTATTATCAGGAAGTTGAAAGAAAGCTGCCATGAAAAGCAGTTTTTTGTCAATTTAAGAAGCGATGTGTTTATGGTGGTGACAGAGTATGATCAGGAAGAAGAGTTAGTGGAATTTATTCGTCAATTAGATGGAAAGATTAACAGTTTTAAAAATGTAAAACTCCAGATGGCTTATGGGATATATACTATTGAAGACAAGGAAATGGAGCAGAGGCAGATGGAAGACCGGGCAGCTATGGCAAGGAAGGCTGCTAAAAATAATATAGTGACAAATGTATTATTCTACAAGGAGCAGTTTAAGGATACATTATATAACAGAAAATTTATTGAAGAAAACATGCAGGCTGCAATTGCTGAAAGGCAGTTTATGATGTACCTTCAGCCTAAGTACAGCATTGCAAAAAATGAAATTATCGGTGCAGAGGCATTGATCAGGTGGAAGCATCCACAGAGGGGGATGATTTATCCAGATCAGTTTATTCCGATTATTGAAGAAAATGGCTTTATTAAAAAGGTTGATTATTACATATGGGAGGAAGCCTGCCAGTTTCTTGCAAAGTGTAAAGAAGCTGGGATTGATTTTTGCCCTGTCTCTGTAAACATGTCAAGGGTACATCTGCAGGATGATGAATGCATACAGATACTTGCAGATATGGTAGAAAAGTATCATATTCCCAAAAGACTGTTAGAACTGGAAATCACTGAAACAGCGGATAATCAGCAGGTAAGTATGAAGGCTCTGCAGCTAAAGGAAGAAGGATTTACTCTTTTGATGGATGATTTTGGAAGCGGATATTCTTCTTTGAACATTCTGCTGGAAACGCCTTTTGATGTGATTAAGCTTGACAGAAAATTTATTGAAAACATGACAGTTTCAAGTAAAGGAAGAATGATTTTGGAGCATGTGGTTTCTATGGCGGATAAGCTGGAGCTGGGGCTTTTGGCAGAAGGAGTGGAAACTAAAGAGCAGACGGAGCTTTTGCAAAACATTGGCTGTGACCAGGTACAGGGATATTACTATGCGAAGCCTATGCCGGCAGAAGATTTTTTTGATCTTTTAAAAAAACAATTGAAAAACAGGGATGAAAAGCCTGACATAGGCAATGGAAATAAGTAAAGGAGGGTACATATGAAGGTATTAGTGGTTGGTGGTGTGGCTGCCGGGACCAAGACGGCAGCAAAATTAAAGCGGGCAGACAGAAGTGTGCAGGTTACCCTGCTTTCTAAAAGCAGGGATATTTCTTATGCAGGCTGCGGACTGCCTTATTATGTGGGAGGTATGATTCAGGAACCGGAAGAATTGATTGTAAATACGCCTGCAAAATATGCGGCACTGACAGGGGTAGAAGTACTTACAGAAAAAGAGGTGACCAGTATTGATTCCCAGGCAAAATCTGTCAGGGCAAGAGATGTAAAAACTGGTGAGGAGGAAGTACATACCTACGACAAACTGGTAATTGCAACAGGAGCTTCACCGGCTGTCCCTCCTGTAAAGGGAATGGAACTGGAAGGAGTATTTACCATACGTACGCCAGAGGACGCTGTGAATGTAAGGGCTTATGTGGAAGAGGAAAATGTTAAAAAAGCAGTGGTGGTTGGTGCAGGATTTATTGGCCTTGAAATGGCAGAAAACCTACAGCAGAAAGGCGTCCTGGTTACAGTGATCGACTTTGCGCCCCAGATTCTTCCCAACATTCTGGATCATGAAATGGCAGCTTATGGCAAAAAACATTTGTTGAAAAAAGGAATTAGAGTCATTACGGGAACAAAAGCAGAAGAAATTTCAGGTGATAAGAAGGTGACAGCTATAAAAACCAGCGCAGGCGTGCTAAGCTGCGGGCTTGTAATCATGGCAGCAGGCATTCGCCCCAACACTGGATTTTTAGAAGGCAGCGGTATTGAAATGAACCGCGGTACAATTTTGGTTGATCAGACTATGAAAACCAGCCTTCCTGATGTTTACGCAGCAGGTGACTGTGTGCAGGTGATCAGCCGCATTACAGGGAAACCTCAGTGGTCCCCAATGGGCTCTTCTGCTAACATGGAGGGGCGCACATTAGCACAGATTCTTGCAGGTGCGCAGAAGGAATATCCGGGCGTGTTAGGAACAGGTGTGGTAAAGCTGCCGGGGCTTAACTGTGGACGGACAGGATTGACCGAGGCACAGGCGAAAGAGGCGGGCTATCAGGTGGAAACGGTGCTTGCGGTTACAGATGACAAAGCGCATTATTATCCAGATTCAGCTTTCTTTGCAACAAAACTAATTGCAGATAAGGAAAGCCATAAATTGTTGGGATTACAGGTATTTGGCCCAGGCGCTGTAGATAAAATGGTGGATATTGCAGTCATGGGAATTAATATGGGGGCAAGACTGGAAGATTTTGAAAATGCAGATTTTGCTTATGCACCGCCTTTTTCCACTGCAATTCATCCATTGTTACAGGCAGTGTATGTTTTGATGAATAAATTAAATGGCGATATGGTCAGTATGACGCCAGCAGAGTATGCAGCAGGGAAGGCGGAAGGCTACCGGGTATTGGATGTGGCGCCGGTTCCTACAATACATGGTGCAGAATATATTGATCTTGCCAGTGTAAAGGGTGAACTTCCAGGAATTGGGAAGGATGAAAAGCTGCTGCTTGTTTGTGCAAAGGGGAAGAGAGGGTACTTTTTACAGAACCGTCTGCGTTTTTATGGGTATACCAATACCGTTGTGCTGGAAGGCGCCACCTTCTTTAATGATGTGAGAGTAAAGAATGAAGGCAATCAGGTTTCCAAGGAAGAGGAAACGAGGGTGAAGGCCCTTGGCTTTTTAAAGGACAAGAGGACGCCGGATAAATTTAACGGGCGTGTAATCACGAGAAATGGAAAAATTACGGCAGAGGAAGCAAAAGCAATTGCAGAGGCTGCAGAGCAGTTTGGAAGCGGCGAAGTGACTATGACCTCCCGGCTTACGATGGAAATCCAGGGAGTTCCCTTTGAAAATATTGAACCTTTACGGGAGTATCTGCTGGAGGCAGGATTAGAGATGGGCGGTACAGGCTCGAAAGTGCGCCCAGTGGTATCCTGTAAAGGAACCACCTGCCAGTATGGATTGATCGACACCTTCGAATTATCAGAAGAAATTCATGAGAGATTTTTCCACGGTTATGCGTCTGTGAAGCTGCCTCATAAATTTAAGATAGCAGTAGGCGGCTGTCCTAACAATTGCGTAAAGCCTGATTTAAATGACCTGGGGATTATAGGGCAGCGTGTGCCGCAGCTTGATCCTGAAAAGTGCCGGGGCTGCAAGGTGTGTCAGGTAGAAAAAAACTGTCCTATCAAGGTTGCAGGGCTTAAGGATGGGAAGCTGGTGATTGATGAAAATGCATGCAATCATTGCGGCCGCTGTATGGGCAAGTGTCCTTTTGGAGCGTTGGGAAATTACGTAAATGGCTACCGGATTTATATCGGCGGACGCTGGGGCAAGAAGGTTGCGCGGGGAAGGTACCTTGACAAAGTATTTACAGATAAAGAAGAAGTACTTGCTATTGTGGAAAAGGCAATTCTTTTGTTCAGGGAACAGGGCATTACCGGAGAACGTTTTGCTGATACAGTAGAAAGAATTGGTTTCGAGCAGGTACAGGCTCAGCTCCTTGCAGATGATTTGCTGGCAAGAAAGCAGGAAAATATATCGGCGCAGAAACACATGAAAGGCGGCGCTACCTGCTAAAGGCGCCTGCTGGTAAAAAAAATTTGCTGTAACAGATGATTTATGATATGATGTTCGCAAGGCTTTGCCCCTGAATTTGGGGCAAAGCAAATTATAGATCAGTGGAGGCAGTTTTATGTTATTGGATAACAAAACAATTCTTATAACCGGCGGTACAGGTTCTTTTGGCAAATGCTTTGCCAGGTATGTGCTTACCAATTACGATCCGAAGAAGATTATTATATACTCCAGAGATGAATTTAAACAGTTTATGATGGAAAATGAATTTAAGGAATATAAGGACAAGCTCAGATTTTTTATCGGAGATGTGAGGGATAAGGAGAGGCTGCGCAGAGCATTTGAAGGTGTGGATTACGTAATTCATGCGGCGGCTCTAAAACAGGTTCCGGCATGCGAATACAATCCCAACGAAGCCATCAAAACAAATATTCATGGTGCTCAGAATGTCATAGATGCATCCTTGGACTCTGGCGTGAAAAAGGTGGTGGCGCTTTCTACCGACAAGGCAGTGAATCCGGTCAATTTGTATGGTGGGACCAAGCTGGTTTCTGACAAATTGTTTATAGCTGCAAATGCCTATGCAGGTTCTAAGGACATTAATTTTTCAATTGTCCGTTACGGAAACGTAGCAGGAAGCCGGGGTTCCATTATTCCGGTCTTCCATAATATTATTAAGAACGGGGGAAATGAGCTTCCCATCACGGACTACCGCATGACGCGTTTCTGGATCAGCCTTACCCAGGGAGTTGAACTGGTGATTAAGGCGTTGGAAGAGGCAAGCGGCGGCGAGACCTTTATTAGCAAGATTCCTTCCTTTAAAGTGACAGATTTGGCACAAGCCATGCTGCCTGGATGTAAGATGCCGGAAATTGGTATCCGTCCCGGAGAAAAGCTTCATGAAATCATGGTGACGGTGGAAGATTCTGCTACTACGTATGAATACGATAAGCATTTTATTGTATATCCCCAAGTGGTTTGGAATGATAAGCAGAAAATCAATTTAAGCGGTCAGAAGGTGGAGGAAGGCTTTTCCTACAGTTCTGGAAATAATAAAGAATGGCTTAGCGTTGAGGACATTCAGAAACTGCTTAAAAAAGTGGATCTGGAAAAGTAAATGCTGTGGGCTGAATGGTTACAATTTTTTTAAGAATTGCATATAAATAGATAAAAGAAAAAGGTGCGTTGGAATTATCCGGTGCACCTTTTATAGTGTATCCGGCACATTCGCCCAAGGAGGATCATGCCAGCTATGCAAAAAAGAAATGGCTGGTAAAAATAATTTTTGGGCGCAGGGCAGCAGGGAAAGGATTAGGACATGGACATTAGGGTTAAGGAAGAATACGTAAGGCAGGCATTAAAACTGCATCAGGAAAGTCCTGTTGTAGATGCCCATTTGGATTTGGCAGGCGAAGTTCTTTTAAGAAATCTGGCAGGTGAGCATGATGTGGTAAAAAATCATTATCTGGCTCATTTCCGCACCGCTGGAATCAATCTGGTGCTTTCTTCTATTTATGTGGAGAATGGCAGCCTGGATAGGGCTTGGGACAATGCACTGGATCAAATCAAGGCTTTGAAGGAAGATGTGGCAGGAATGAAAGAAGTTCTGCTGATACAAAGTAAGGCAGATTTGGAGAAAGCCTTAGAAGAGAACAAAATTGGAATCATGATTTACATGGAGGGACTTGACTGTATAGGAGAAGATATTGACAGGCTGGACATATTGTATGAAATGGGGGTAAGAGGAGCAGCCCTTACTTGGAGCAGGGCAAATGCATTGGCAACAGGATGCTGTAAGGCTTCAGAGCACAGGCAGATTTTCGGTGCCCTGACAGAGGCAGGAATACGAGCAGTAAAAAAAATGGAGGAACTTTCCATGTTTCTGGATGTAAGTCATTTGAATGATGAAGGCTTTGAGCAATTGTGCCGGATAGCAGAAAAAAGTTTTATTGCAACTCACTCTGGAAGCAGACGTATCTATGACAACTATCGTAACCTGACAGATGAGCAAATGAATGCACTGGCGGCGCAGGGCGGTATTATGGGGATGAATGGCTGTGTGTATATTGCAGGCTCTTTTGAGGGAAATCATTTGGAAATGCTTTGCAGGCATATAGAATATGAAGTGGAAAAAATTGGAGCAAAGCATGTAGGCTATGGATTCGACTTATGTGATTCTTATGATTTTGCAAAGGCGGCGCTGAGCGGGAAAAGACCAGAAAAAAGATATGACTGTCTTTTGAATCATGGTCAGATTCCTTTGCTTAGCGCGGCACTTTTGCAAAGGGGAATGGGGCTGGAGGACGTAAGATGTCTTATAGGAGAGAATTTCATAAACTTTTTTAAAAAAAGCTTATAGTTTTATGATTTGAAAGGTGTCTTCAAGGAGCAGCCAGTTAGGGCGGAAAAGCCGCATGATCTGCCAATATCCCATGCCTCGCAGTGAGTAAGCGGGAAGAAGAGAAAACTTTTCCTGATAGCTTCGCACATCTTCGAACCAAACCTCATGAAGCTGGCCATCTTGTTCATATTGAAAATAAGGAGACATGGCAATTTCATCAAAAAGAATTTCTGCATCATGGGCAATGGCAATTTGAACAGCCTCTAAATTGCTGATCGTAGTGGCAGCAGAACTGCCGCGGATGTAAGGAAGCGTCCAGTCATAGCCATAATTTGGTATACCCAGGTCAATTTTTGCAGGATCGATGCGGGTAATGGCATACTCAACTACCTCCCGGACTTTGTTAATTGGAGCCACAGCCATTGGTGGGCCGTAGGTATACCCCCATTCATATGTCATTAAAAGGACGCTGTCAGCAGCGGCACCGAGCAGACCATAGTCTTTGCCTTCATATAAAAGCCCTGCTTGGGAATCAGAGGTTTTTGGCGCAAGAGCAACAGATACCTGATACCCATAAGGGGCAAGGTAATTCCGGGTATCTGCCACAAACTCTGCAAAGGGAATCCGGTCTTTGGGCAGAATAAATTCAAAGTCAATGTCTACGCCGCCAAATCCCTTTTCCTGAATCATTTCAAGCAGATTGGAAAGCAGATTGCTTTTGATGGCTTCATTGTTTACCATAGTAGTAATTAGATAATTATTGAATTTTCCGTCAGGTCCGAAAGGCGTCAAAGTAAGGATAGGGCGGACGCCTTTTTCCCAGGCGGAACGGATCATAAAGGTGTCATCAAGTTCAGGAGGGACAATTTCACCTTCCGTAGTAAAACCATATGAAAAAACTGACAAAGTTGTCAGATATGACAGGGTTTCGTTCAAGACATTTCTTTCAATAAAAGGGTAGGCATAGCCATTTACATAGGCAGAGTATGTGGGGGAAAAAGATGTACCTGCCGATAAAAGCAGGGCTTGGCCGACAGCTAAGGCATAAGGATAGGAAAGCTGGTTATTAAAAATAACAGAGGAAACTGAAATTCCATAACTTTCTGCAATGGAATCTACAGTATCTCCCTTCTTTACAACGTAAATTTCCATAAGAATATTCTCCGGGGATTTTTGTTTATTATATGCAGGGAAGGGGATAGTGTGAAAAATAAATTTTCACACTTCGTATTTGAGCAGTATCGCAAGCAGTGCTTGCGATATGCATGGGGATTAAGATGAATAAAAGTTTGAAACTGGGGAAGCTAAAAGGGAGTATGTTTTGGTTGAAATGGGGTATTCAAGGTGATATAATAAATAAATAGTCTGAAAATTTCTAATTTATTATTTTTTGATAGAGAAAAGAGATTTTTTAGATAATAACAGTTATGTATGGAGGATTTAGTGGGAGAGGAACTTTCAGCTTTTAGAAAGGAAATAAAATATATTATTCCTTTGGCAAAACTTTCGGAAGTAAAAAGATGCTTGGAAAAACTCATGGTAAGAGACAGCCATTGCATTAAAGATGCCTATACAATACGGAGTGTATATTTCGAATCTATTAATAATATTGATTTTGCGCAAAAATTAGCGGGAATTGATGTAAGAAAAAAAGTCAGACTTAGAATATATAATGGTGATGACTCTTTATGTAAATTGGAATTAAAACAAAAGAAAGGAGACTGGCAGAACAAGCAGAGTCTTATCCTTTCAAAAGATGATGCAGAAGCGCTTTTGGCAGGACGTTATGAGGTACTTAAAAGATATTTTCAAAATAGCGAAACAGCAGTTAAAGCGTATAATATCATGCGGCTGGGCTGTTACAGGCCGGTGGTTATGGTCGAATATGATAGACTGGCCTATCAATATCCTCTATATGATACAAGGATAACATTAGATATGGATATCAGGTCAACGGAAGCAAATCTCAATATTTTTTCATCCAGTGTTAATTATGTACCGATTATGTATGAAACGGCTGTATTGGAAATAAAATATAGTGGAAAATGTATGGGATTTGTGAGAGATGCGTTTGGACATTTCAATTTGACACAGAGCAGTTACAGCAAATACTGTTCTGGGCGTAAAGTTTTTTATGATTTTAATTATTAAAGGAGATGTGTTATGTCAAAAGAAGAAGTACTCAGTTTTTTTTACACAAACAGTACAAATTATGGGGTAAAAAGAACTTTAGTTATATTGCTGTGTGGATTGGCGGCAGGTTTAATTATTTATCTGACCTATTTTATTACATCAGAAAAAGTAGTATATAATAGAAAATTTAATTGGTCTTTAGTTGCAGTTTTATTAATTACGACGATTGTTATGATGATGATAAGCAGCAACATAGCTGTTTCTCTAGGTATGGTCGGAGCTTTGTCCATTGTTCGTTTTAGAACAGCAGTAAAGGACAGCAGGGATACTATTTTTATTTTTTGGGCGATAGCCGAAGGACTCTGTGTAAGCTCGCAGAACTATAAGCTGACATTTACTTCTGTATTGTTCATTGCAATCGTATTAATTATTTCCTCTAAAATACCTGGAATATGGAATCGGTATTTGTTGATCGTAGAGGGAGAGGGAATTGACAGGGAGCAGTTTCAGGATAAACTGGAACCTTATGTGGTAAACTGGAAAATTCGGACAGCGAATAAAAATGCCATGCAGGAAGAACTGATATTGGAAATTAAAACAAAAGGGGAAATAAATCTTAATGTTTTGGACGAGCTTACAGCTGTTCCTGGGGTAAAAAATGTTAATTGGGTTGCCGAATCTGGAGAAACAGTAGGGTAATAAACTGAGATGATGAGTAGAAGAAGTGTATTGGCATGTTTCACATTTTTATGTGTAATGTTATGTTTTCTTGTCTTTATAGGAGAAAATGAATATACAGAGCTGACCTTTTCAAAGGAATCTGGATTCTATGAGAATGCTTTTCGCCTTAGGATTTATGCTCCAAAGGGAACGGAGATATATTATACTTTAGATGGCTCTGTGCCTGATGAACATGCAATAAAGTATACGGAACCGATTTTAATAAATGATGCTACGGAAAACGATAATATATATTCTGCAAGGCAGGATGTGACAGCGGGATTTTTAAAAGAAGATATTTTGGCATGTGAGCAGACTCCGCCTGAATATACCGTACCAAATTATTTAGTTGATAAGTGCACGGTTGTTAGGGCAGCTTATCTTGATAGCGAGGGCGATTTTAGTGAAGTAGAAACAAGAAACTATTTTGTTGGATACCAGAATAAAACAGGATATGATGGGCTTAACATCATGTCTGTTGTGGCAGAACCAGAAGATATATTTGGATATGAAGATGGTATTTACGTCCTTGGACAGACTTATGATAAATTTATTAGTGAAACAGATCAGTCAACTTTGTCTTGGGCATGGTGGGAAGCAAATTATCGTCAACGAGGGAGAGAATGGGAGCGCAATTGTAATATTCAGGTTTTTAATGCCGAACGGAAACAGCTTTTGGATAAAGAGTGTGGAATACGGGTTCAGGGAGGCGCAGGACGGGGATTCCTGCCGAGAAGTTTGAATATTTATGCAAGAAGGCAATACGACGAAGAAGGAAGATTTTATGCAGATCTGTTTGGAACAGATTATATGGCAGATACCGTCACTTTGTTTGCGGGAGGAGGAGATGTTACATCCAAGCTTCGTGACAGGTTAGCTGCTGAACTGATAAGAGGCCGAAGCTTTGGAACAATGCATTTTGAACCATATATTATGTTTTTAAATGGTGAGTATTGGGGAGTATATTGGCTTACAGAAAAGTATGATGATGTTTTTGCAGCGCATTATTATGATGTAGATAAAGATGATGTCGTAATGATTAAAAATGGTGAGCTGGCAGAGGGGGAGGCAGAAGATTACGTATTGTACACCGAAATGCTGCAATATATGGAAAATTCTGATTTTACTGTCGATGAAAACTATGCACATGCTTGCGAATTACTTGATATACAAAGCTTTATTGATTATTTTGCTGCCGAAATTTATTATGGGCGATATGGAGACTGGCCTGTTTCCAATTTTGCAGTATGGAGAACTCGTGAAATTGGAGAAGGAGAATATGAAGATGGTAAGTGGCGCTGGCTTATGTTTGATGTAAATTCCGGAGCTCTCAAATCAGAGAGTGTTGATTGGGATGTTTTACGCATGACTATGGACAACAGCAAGATGTTTTATAATCTTTGCCAAAATGAGGATTTTAAAAAGCAATTTATTATTAGCTTTATGGACATCATGAATACTTCTTTTGCAAACGAAAGAGTGAATGGCGTGATTTCTGACCATCTTGCTTTTATGGAAGATGCGATGCGTATACATTTAAAAAGATTTGTAGGAGCGGAAGACAGTCAGATGTTTCAGGAAGCTGTAGCAGATGTACAGTTTTTTATGAATAACAGGACAGAGTATGTTTTGCAGCATATAAAAAATGACTTTGAGTTATCAGGCAGCCCGGCATTGTTGAAGGTAGAAATCAACCATGCAGATGCAGGGAAAATAATTGTAAATACGGCAGATATAGCATTTGACGAAACAACAGAATGGTGTGGAAAGTATTATACAGACTATCAGGTTACATTAACAGCCGTGCCAAATGAGGGATATCATTTTGTTCGTTGGGAAAATGATGTTGCTTCCGAAGAAGAAACAATTGTAATTGGTATGAAAGAAGAAGGCGTTTTTGTGAAGGCTGTATTTGAAAAAGATTAATTCTGATTATTATGTATACAAAAATACGCAGATGAGTATAAGGTTGAATAAAAATGCGTATTCAACCTATTGATTTGTACCGGAGCGTCACGAATTCCGTGATGGCAGAGCAAAATTTGACATTTTGCTCGCCTTTTCAGCATAAAACGCTTCGGAATGGAGGAAAAAATGAATTTTGGACAGGCCTTGGAAAAATTGAAAGCAGCAGGACAGGAGCATGCGCTGAAATATTATGATGAGTTGACAGACGAGCAAAGGGAGAGCCTTCTTGCGCAGATAGAAGAAACTGACTTTTCTGTGCTTGCTTCTTTTGAAAAAAACAAGGAAGGCGCTCAAAGAGGTAAAATCACTCCTTTATCTGTTATGCAGCTTTCACAGATCAAGGAAAGAAAAGAAGAGTTTGATCAAATTGGGCTGGATGCCATAAAAAAGGGAAAAGTCGGCGCAGTTTTACTTGCCGGAGGTATGGGTACAAGATTGGGAACGGATGATCCCAAGGGAGTATATAATATTGGAATTACTAAAGAGGTGTACATTTTTCAGCGGCTGATAGAAAATCTTTTTGACGTGGTAAACAGGGCTGGGGCTTGGATTCCTTTATATATTATGACCAGTGATAAAAATCATGAGACTACAGTCAGGTTTTTGGAAGAACATGATTATTTTGGATATAATAACGAATATGTCAGCTTTTTTATGCAGGAAATGGCTCCGGGATGTGACTTTAACGGCAAAGTTTATATGGAAGAGAAGTGGAAAATATCAATTTCTCCTAATGGAAGCGGCGGCTGGTATTCCTCCATGCATAAATGGGGTGTTGCAGAAAAAATGATGAAAGACGGTGTTGAGTGGCTTAATGTCTTTGCGGTAGATAATGTACTGCAGAGGATTGCTGATCCCTGCTTTGTTGGGGCAGTACTTGCAAATGGCTGCACATCAGGCGCTAAGGTAGTACGCAAGTGTGCACCGGATGAGAGGATCGGGGTAATCTGCCTTGAGGATGGAAAGACGTCCATTGTTGAGTATTATGAACTGACAGATGAACTAATGAACGCAAAGGATGAAAATGGAGATCCGGCATATTACTTTGGAGTGATTTTAAATTATTTGTTTAAAGTGGAGGAACTTGAGAAAATACGTGATAAGAATCTGCCTCTTCATATGGCAGAAAAGAAAATTCCTTATTTAAATGGAAAGGGAGAAAAAGTAAAGCCGGAAGTTCCCAATGGATACAAATTTGAGCAGTTGGTATTGGATATGGTAAGGGAAATGGGTAGCTGCATTCCTTTTGAAGTGGTGAGAAATAAAGAATTTGCACCAATTAAAAATGCCACGGGGATTGATTCAGTGGAAAGTGCAAGAAAGCTTTGCCAAGAAAATGGTATTGAACTGTAGTTAACATTTCGACAGGTTTGAATAACATTCTGGTCTTGTGGATGGCGTGATTTTGGGATTAAAATGAATTTATCAGAAGGAATGATTAAACAATAAAACAATAAATCGAAAAGGAGATGGGAAGATGGCAATACTGGTTACAGGTGGTGCCGGATATATTGGCAGCCATACGGTGGTAGAATTACAAAATGCAGGTTATGAAGTTGTAGTGGTGGATAATTTGAGCAATTCCAGTGAGAAAAGTCTTGAGAGAGTAGAAAAAATTACTGGGAAGCCGGTTACTTTTTATAAGGCAGATATTTTGGATAGAAAAGCATTAAATGAAATTTTTGATAAGGAAAAAATTGATTCCTGCATCCATTTTGCTGGATTAAAGGCAGTTGGCGAATCTGTTCAAAAGCCTTGGGAATATTATGAGAATAATATTGCAGGTACATTAACGTTGGTAGATGTAATGCGTCAGCATGGGGTAAAGAATATTATCTTTTCATCTTCTGCAACAGTATATGGAGATCCCGCAATTATTCCTATTACAGAAGAATGTCCAAAGGGACAGTGCACCAATCCTTATGGGTGGACTAAGTCTATGCTGGAGCAGGTTCTTTCCGATATGCAGAAGGCTGATCCTGAATGGAATGTAATTCTGCTTCGTTATTTCAACCCAATTGGTGCCCATAAGAGCGGAACCATAGGTGAAAATCCCAATGGAATTCCTAATAATCTGATGCCTTATATTACTCAGGTTGCAGTGGGTAAACTGAAAGAACTGGGTGTATTTGGTGATGATTATGATACACCAGATGGAACCGGGGTAAGGGATTATATTCACGTGGTAGATTTGGCATTAGGACACGTGAAGGCACTTAAGAAAATAGAAGAAAAAGCTGGTCTTTGCATTTACAATTTAGGAACCGGAACCGGCTATAGCGTTTTGGATATTGTTAAGAATTTTGAAGCGGCTACCGGAGTTAAGATTCCTTATGTAATAAAAGAAAGACGTGCAGGAGACATTGCAACCTGCTATTCAGATGCTTCTAAGGCGAAGAAGGAATTAGGATGGGAAGCACAATATGGAATTAAAGAAATGTGTGAAGATTCCTGGAGATGGCAGAGCAATAACCCTAATGGGTATGAAGACTGAGCCTAAAGCGGGAGCTAATTTATATAAGTAAAGTAAAACCGGATGTGTGGTTATTTACACATCCGGTTTTTGTGCGTCGTCAGGCATTTACATCCTGATGCTTTAACAAAAAGACAGCAATGCTGCAAAGCAGAACAAGATAAAATAAACAGGAAAGAAAAAATGGCAGACTGCTTCCAGAAAGCATATCCTCCGATTTATTGGCATTCATGCCCAGCATCATAAGGGAGTAGGGATAGTAAATACCGTATTTTGAGTTGGCAGCAAGCAGGCCTGAAATGCTGCCCACAACAGCAATTGCGATGGGCACAGCAAAACTTCGGATCATCATAGAAATCAAAAGCTGCAAGGCTGCAATTACTGCTCCGCCTAAAAGCCCCCTTATGGTATAGACAAATGTCTGGGCTGGCGGCATTCCTGAAAGGGAGACCAGTTTACCGCTGATCAGGTAAAGCAGATAAACCCAAAACTGTGTGAAAAAGGTAATTTTTAATATGGCAGCAAGTTTTCCCAGAAAAATATTTCTGACAGGAACCGGCTGGGTGAGCAGCATATGACGGTTTTTGTTTTGATTTTCCATTCTCCATAAATAGCTGCAATAAATGGCAATCAAAGGGGCAAAGAAAAAATTGGAATAAAATAAAGTCTCCTGTGTCCATAAAGAAAACCATTCAGACTTAAGAAGTTCTATATTGTTTAAATAGTTTTGGGTTCCCATAAGCGCAGGGATTAGGGGAGTTAATACAAAGGCGGTCCATATAAAAGAACGCCGGATTTTTATTTGTTCACTTTTAATGCAGGCGAAAAGCATGATTTAAACCTCCTTTTTCATAAAACGATCTTTTCCAATCAGATAAATTAAAATGCCAAAAATGAGAAATAGACAAAAAATTTCCTTTGGAAATGGAATTGTGTAATAGGTAGTAGTGCGCGTTGTCTCGTCATAAATCATATTTACAGATACCCCTACGCAATAGTAGCCCCAAGGGAGCATATAGCGTATGGGGAGGTTTGGAAAAAACCATGAGAAAAGTCCCACAAAGGTTCCGCCCACACCAAAAAATAAGGGAAACAACTGGTTCTCCGACAATAAGGATAAAGACTGCTGGAGAATAACCAAAACCAAGCTTACCGCATAAGTGGAAAACCAAAATATGGCGATATGTTTTATAGGTATGGGCTGGCTGATCTGATAGTAATGGCACAAAAGGGGAATAATTGCTGTTTCTGCAAGAGAAAAGATTAATAAATACAGTGTGCTTACTGCCAGCTTAATATGGTAAATGCTATGGCGCGGCTGCATGGTGCAGAGCAGTTTCAGGGTATTTCCCTTTAACTCAATATCACAGATCCTGCTTTCTACACAGGCTAAAATAGTTGGCAGGATAATGGCATTGATCAGAGGAATAGAGAGAAGCAGGTAATAATATCCCTGGCTGTCAATCTCCTCAAGACTCATGGTGCTCATTGCCCAGGCCATCCACAGAAAGGTAAATAACCATGCTCCCACGTAAAGAAGCCCAATGTGCCGCCGGCGTATTTTTCTAAATTCTGTCATAAATAAACGCATTATAAACTCACCTGCTTTCCTGTAAGCTGAAGGAAAATATCCTCCAGGGATTTTTGATATTCTTCAATTCTCAAAATACCAATGCCTTCCCGTACCAGGGCGGAGATCAAAAAGGCAGTCTTTTCATCACTTGTCTCAGAGAACGTAAGATAATTTTCCAGGGAAGTACAGTTAATATCATTTTCATTTAAGATACATAAGGCCCGATTGTTATTGTCTGTGCGGAGCCTTAACTGCCGCCTGCTGTATTCATGCAGGTGGAGAAGGCTGTCCTGATAAATCAATTCTCCTTTATTAATGATTCCTGCATAGTCAGCCATCTGGTCAATTTCACTTAAAAGATGGCTGGATACCATGACCGTCATATGATAGTTCTGGGGAAGCGAGCGGATCAGGTCCCTCATCTCTGAAATTCCAGCAGGATCAAGTCCATTGGTGGGTTCATCTAAGAGAAGCAGTTTAGGGTGGCCAAGCAGAGCACCGGCAAGGCCAAGGCGCTGTTTCATGCCAAGGGAATAGTGGCTGGCTTTTTTATTTTGCTGATTTTCCATTCTCACAATGGACAATACTTCATTGATTTCTTTTTTGGGAATATTTTTTAAGGTACAAAGTATTTCAAGGTTTTCTCTCCCGGTCAGATGGCCATAATAAGAAGGGGATTCAATCAGGGAGCCAGTCTTTTTTAAAATAGACAGCCGGTCTTTTTCATTTGAGCTTTCTTTCCCAGATGACGCAAAGGGAGTTCCCAAAATTGAAATATCTCCTTCAGTAGGTTTGATCAGCCCTAAAAGCATTTTCATGGTAGTGCTTTTTCCAGCGCCATTAGGACCTAAAAAGCCATAAATACATCCTTCGGGAACTGCTAAATCCACTTGGTGGACGGCAGATTTTGACTGGTTGTTTTTTCCATATCTTTTAGAAAGATTATGGGTTTCAATTACAAGGTTTTTGTTTTTTTCATAACTTTTCATAAAAAATTTCTTCCTTTCCTTACATAATAGGTGATTTACTAAAGAATACTAGTCCACCCTTACATGGAAATGAAGCCTGCCTTACATTTACCTTAAATTTTTTAGGGAGCGCTTACATAAATTTCAAATTGTATTACAATAGATTTAAATAAATCTTTTAAGGCAGATATTTTTTGGTGGAGGTTTCAATGAAACACATATATGATTGTACATTGCTGGTGGTAGATGATAACAAAGAGCTTTGCCGGATGATAGAAGGGATTCTTCGGCGGGAAGGGTTTTGCAATATAGATATGGCTTTTGACGTAAGGGAGACAGAAGCGTATTTTATGCATAAGGAGCCCCATCTTGTGATTTTGGATATTAATCTGCCGGATGGAGACGGGTTTTCTTTGATGCAGAAAATAAGAACGGTTTCGGATGTGCCAGTACTGTTTTTGTCGGCTAGAGATGAAGATAGTGACCGGCTGTTTGGACTGGGCCTCGGCGCAGATGACTATATGGTAAAGCCTTTTCTGCCCAAAGAGCTTACTTTACGTGTCAGTGCAATTTTAAAAAGAACTTATTGTTCAAGGAAGGCGGAAGAAAAAGAGACGGAAGAATTTTTTCTGGGAGACTGCCGGGTAAGCTTTAAAAGCGGAACTGTAAAATGGGAAAAAAGAAGAGAAGAAATTTCGGAAATTTCCGAAATTTCTTTGACTGCAAAGGAACTCTTGATTTTAAAAAAATTGTGGGAAAACAAAGGAAATATCGTCACCTTTGACCAATTGTGCCAGGCAGTGTGGGAGGATAATTATTTTGGATATGAAAATACAATCATGGTGCATATCAGAAGGCTCAGAGAGAAAATAGAAGAAAATCCTTCAAAGCCTAAAGCACTTTTAACTGTGCGGGGGCTGGGATACAAATTGGTGCAATAAGGTGGGGAAGCTATGAAAGATTTATTGAAAATATATGGAAAATATGTGGTTTTTACATGGGGGATTATTTTGCTGTTGCTGCTGGCCAATCTTGGTATTTTCTTTTGGATTATCAAGGATCTGTGTATGATTGAGCATCCGCTTTCCGACCGTGGAATCAACAAACTGGAATATATGGGGCTGGAAGAGATAAATGGGGAATTGAGGCTGAATCAGGAAGGGGAAGAATATCTTACAGAAGGCGGATTTCTTTTCTTGATGGTTTTAAATGACAGTGGAGACCTGCGTTATGGATGGAATCTGCCGGAAGGCTTTAAAGACCATTATACAATTGGAGAGGTCGCAGCGTTCAGCAGATGGTATTTGAATGATTATCCGGTCAGGGTATTAAATACAGAAAAAGGGCTTTTAGTAGCAGGAGGAGAAAAGGGCAGTGTTTGGAAGTATCCAATAGAGTTTCCAGAGGAATTCATGCGTAATATTGGAAAATACTTTAGAATTGTGCTAGGAATAAATTTTCTGGCGGTGATTTGTACAGTTTTATTTTTGGGTTTTCGATATTATAAATCCCTGCTGCCGCTTACCGAAGGAATCTTTGCCCTGTCATCCAATCAGAGGGTAGAACTTTCTGAAAAAGGAGTAACTTCTCGGCTTGCAGCGCAGGTCAATCATACTTCTGATCTTTTAGAACAGCAGAGAAAAGCATTAAGTAAGAGGGATGAGGCACGGACAGAATGGATTGCAGGCGTTTCCCATGACATACGAACGCCTCTTTCTGTTATTGTAGGATATGCGGATGAACTGGAAAACAGAAAGGACTTATGCAAAGAAGACAGAGACCGGGCAGCAGTCATTAAAACCCAAAGTCTTAAGATCAAACAGTTGATAGAAGATTTAAATTTAACCTCAAAGCTGGAATATAACATGCAGCCTTTGAGAATAGCGAATTTTTATCCGGCAGAGCTTTTAAGGAGGCTGGCAGCAGAAAAAATCAATGAGGGGCTGAAAGAAGAATATGAACTGATTCTTGAAATAGATGACAGCTTGGAGGGTATAACGATGAAGGGGGATGAAAAACTGATTGCAAGAGCGGTTGGAAATTTATTAAATAACAGCATTCTGCATAATCCAAAAGGCTGTCATATTGTGATTACGGGCAGCAAAGAAGAAAACAAATGTATTTTGCAGGTATCAGATGATGGATGTGGAATTTCAAGGGAAGTAATAGAGCTTCTTGAACGGGATGGTGGGTTTGACAAATCCTTTGAAGAAATGATGGAAGACGCAGATAAAAGGACTGCGTCTCGGAAGAAAAAACCACATGTTATGGGGCTTAGAATTGTTAAGCAGATTGCATTAGCCCATAAGGGCAGTTGTCAAATTAAAGAGGAAGGACATACCGTACAGCTTGCCCTTCCCCTTGCGTAGGGTGAGGTTTTTTGATATTCATGATTTATGAAATATAAAAGATAGGGCTATTATTTAATCATTAGATGTTGCAATTCATTGATGTTATAATATATAATTATTATATTATAAACTTATAAAACAATAAAACAATTATGGAAGAAAATTAGTTTTTGGCGAACAATTGATTTTCGTAGTGGCAGACAGAAGGGATCAGGTTGGAAGAAATTTTCAACCTTATGTATATGAGCCTATTCCCATATGGAAAAAGCTCATATGGGAAAGGTATGGGAATACAAATGAAAAATCTTTTATGGAGAAATCTTATTATAAAGACTGTTATTTTAGCACTACTACCTGTAATTATTGGTATTTTTGGGAGCATTGCTGTCTCAACGCTTTCTTTGAAATGGTGCATTATAACGGGTATTATGATTTTATTGTATACTTTATATCTAATAGGTAATTGTTTCTATGAACGGAAACAAAAAAAGCATGAAAGCTGGCATGATGCAATTACAAATTTGTGCAGAGAAGATTGTACCCTTGTTAAAGCTTATGCAGATTCTATTTATAAATTGGTTAATTCTAAAATCGGACATGCTGAAATAAGCAACTGGTCAATTGTCAAAAACCATTGCGATGCTATTTGTAAAATTGTGTATAATTTTATTCAGAGTACGGCGTTGAAGGGAAATGAATTTTCGGTAAGTGTATTTTTTAGGAGAACACTAGGGGGAGAAAATCAGTATATTATGCTGTCCCGAACGTCATACGACAATCACAATCCTGCTTCCTATAATGTATTTCGAACAGAAGAAGAGGTAAAATCATACTATTATAAAAGATTGTTTGATGAGGCTATAACAAGGCCGGCAATATTAAGTGGGAAAGAGGCGATTAGGGCAGTCTTTTATAATTGTGATGGTGTTGACTATTCACAATATATAGGAATTCCTGTTGCATGTCTGGGAAATAAAATGATTGCTATTTTGCAAATAGTATCTTACAACAATTCTCTGATAGCAAAGAATAAAGAGGAAATTCAAAAACTGGTGGATGATTATTTATGGGGGTATGCTAACCTTGTTCTTCTTGCTGATAAAGTGGAAAATGCAGTCAGCTGTTTTTCAAATGGGAGTAAACAATGAATTACATATCAGAAATGAAAAAGAAACAAATAAATTTTAATAGAATAGATGAACAAACAGCTGAGGATATTATGAAAAACGAATATTCTTTTTATCAATTGATGGAATATTCACAGCTTTTTGATCAATATGTCAGTACTGAGAAAAAAGGACAATTTATTCGGCTGGACTTTGCTCAAATATATTATTTAGCCATAATTGATGAACAATTACGTCATGTAATTCTGCGGCAATGTCTTGAACTAGAAAAATATTTCAAATTACAGATAACTAATTATTTTAATGGAAGAAACGAGTTAATATCTGTTATTCTGCAGGATTACATGATACAAGATAAGGAATATCTTTCTGAAACATATAAAGAATCTAAAAACGACATTATTCGTGAAAAATATACCGCCTTAAAATTTGATGAGCTTAATTTAGTACAATTTCTGGATGTTATTCAATTTGGGACATTAGAGCGCTTTTGGATTTTTTGCTACGATAGATGTATAACCTCATCTAGGGAGGAATTAATTACATTGCGCGAATGTTTTATATCTACAAGATATTTGCGCAATGCCGCTGCACACAACAATACTATACTCAGTAATTTGCCTAAAAAAGCAAAGGCAGAGCAGAATTATACTTCCTCACAACATGTATTAAATTATTTGAAACAGTCAGGGATTGGACAAAAAACCCTGGCTACCAATATGTCAAAACAAATTGTCAAAGATTTTTGTAACTTTTTATATTTGTGCAAAGAAACAGAATCCTCAACAATTTTGCAAAAAAATGATGAGGATTGGAGCCAATTCTTTAGTGATACATATAATAATTATGCAGATATATTGAAATCCAATGAGTTGTTAAGTTCAGTATATCGATTTACACGAAAGGTTCAATCATTACTTCTACATTAGCACTATGGTGGTAATGTATAGAGATATTTCCCCAAATTATCGAAAAAAATGGTTGCATTTATTTCTTAATTGTGGTATTCTTTTTATGTTGCGTGAGAAACATTGTTTCTATGAGCCGGTGCCTGCACTGGTTCTTTTTTTATGGGGAATTTTGCTGTTGGCGAATTTTTGAATAAAAAAGTCCACTGAAAAGTGGGCAAAAAATAAATAACGTTGGTTTTGAGGGGATAAAAAACTTCAATGCTAGCTTTGTCAGCAAATAAGTTATCTTTGTTAAAAATATAAATTTCAGACACTTCAACTGCCATAAGAGGGTGAAAGCTGAAGTGTCGAAAGTATTTTTATGCCACATAAAGATACATAAAGATAAAGTGGCAGATGCTGCCTCCCATAACAAAAAGGTGGAAAATTTCATGAGAACCGAAAAATTCATGTTTTGCATTAAATAGGGGAAGCTTTAAGGCATATACAACACCGCCTATAGTGTAAATGATTCCGCCTGCCAAAAGCCAGCCGAAGGCAGCGTGGGGGAGAATACTCCATAAAGGCCCGAATACTGCCACACATACCCAGCCCATTGCAATGTAAATCACAGAGGAAAACCATTTAGGGCAGGTGATCCAAAAGGCTTTCAGAACCATACCGAAAATTGCAATTCCCCATACAACTGCAAGCAGAGTGTAGCCTAATGTTCCGCCTAAAACAATCAGGCATACCGGTGTATAGGAGCCTGCAATCAGTACAAAGATCATCATATGATCCAGCTTGCGGAAAGCCCGCAGAACTTTGCCGCCAATGTTCAGCGAGTGATAAGTGGCGCTTGCCCCATATAAAAGAATCATGCTGATACAGAAAATGCTAAGCGCTATCAAAGTGTTTTTGCCGGATGAGATACCGGCCTTTATGAGTAAAGGTGTAGCAGCAAAAACAGCCATCATCATACCGATAAAGTGAGTAAGTGCACTTCCCGGCTCACGTATTGTAATTTGCATAGAAAAACCTCCTTTTATAGCAACTACAACATGTAGTTTTTAAAACTATGTTAAATATATTATGATACTACTACATATTATTTCCAGTGTCAAATGATTTATTCTATATTTATTTCATATCAAAAATAATATAAAATGGAAATAAACATAGATGAACAAGGAGGAAAACGATTGAAAAAAATAGTTTTTTTCTTTATTTTAATATTATCCCTTACAGCCTGCAGAAATAATACAGAAAATATGCAGGCTGATTCAACATCAGAAGAAGATCAAATGCAGACAACATGGTATTACAGGGAAGAGCAGTCAGATTATGAAAAAGCAGTAGTTCCGGTAGAACCGGCAGGAAACTATGGAGAATTACGTGACTACTATGAAATGACAAATGGAGAAATTTATTTTCTTTATCAGGAAGATTTAACAGAAGAAAAAGACAGTATTTTTCGTGTAAATGGTCCCAGAGAGAATACGAAATATAGGCATACTATTATTTGGTATATTCCAGATGAAAATGCATTTCATACCCTTGCACTTGAGACAGATTCCAGTAAATTTTTTACTCATATATGTGTTTCGGAAAATGGTACGATTATTTTGTTTGATACTTTTAGGGCCTATGTGTATTTAAATGGTGAAGAATACAGTAAAATAGATTTTCCTTCGGATCCAAGAGGTGGCTTTAAATTTCAGGATGCATCCCATTTTATTTGCCAGCCGGCAATGAGATCTGCCTATATGGTTTTTGATTTAAGTACGGGAGAAAAGACGCAGGATTATATTACAAAGGATTTCCTTCAGGAAGGAGGGCTGAATGGCTGTACTTTTCTGACGGAAACATTAAATGGAGAGATTTTAGTTACTGGAAATGGAATTTACGAAAAAGATGGTGAGGAATGGTGTTTAAAAGTTTCCAGTGAGAGAACCAGCATAGGATTGGCCAGCTTCTGGCCAAGTAAGGCATGGAAAGAAGGGGAAGACTATTTTATTGTTTCTGAAAATACGTTGTATCATTACTTTTTAGCGGAGAGAAATATGGAGCAGGAGGAAATTATTTTAACCATTTTCTCAGCTTCGGAAAGTACTTTTTTAAAGGAAGCAGTACTTCAATATCAGATTTTGCATCCTAATATCAGGATGAATTATAAGTTTGCTGCCCATGATGAACCGAAGGATCGTCAGGAAATGGATATTCTTTTAAAGCAGGTGAATGCGGAAATTGTGTCTGAACAGGCAGCCGATATTTATATTCTTGACAAGCTGCCTTGGGAAGACTATGTAGAAAAAGGAATTCTACTGAATGTGGAGGAGGCGGTGAAGCCGCTTTTAGGTACGGGAGCATATTTTGACAAGGTGATTAACGGTTATCATACAGAAAAAGGAACTTTTGTCGTGCCTTTATTTTTTCGTGCAGACTGCTTTGTCTGCAAAAAGGAAATAAAGCCCTATGTAGAAAGTTTGGCAGCATTCGCCGAATATCTTAAGGAAAACCCAAAAGAAGAGGGTATAGTGGCTTTTTCTTATTATAATAATATAAATGGATTTTTTCTTCCTATGCTATATCATTATTATGGAGATGAACTTTATGTGGATAAAAAAGTTACAAGAGAAAGTCTTACTGCCTTTTTAGAAAATGCGAAGGTAATTTACGACAGAATGGGACAGCAGAAAAGGACGGACGGTGTTTATTATCCCTTAAGGTATAATGAATTTGATAACTATGTGTTGGACGAAATGTGGCAGCTTTTAGGATGTGAAAGAGGAAGCGTGTCTTTGTATGTAATAGGGGATAGAAATGTGGTAGCAGTGCCACAGATCTTTCATTATGAAAACTATGAGATATTTCCCAGTGGACAGTTTCATCCAGTAATGCTTACAGGAGTGCACAGCCGCAGCCAGCAGCCTAGGGAAGCAGAGGATTTTTTACAGTTTTTAGTTTCTTATACAGGAAAATACAGTGAGAAAGAACGTTGGGCATGTAATAACATTGGTATTCCGGTAAGCAAATATACGCCGCAGGTATGGATGGAAAGATGGCATCAGCAGAATATAGAGAAGTTTGAGCAGGGGTTTTATTACGATCGAAATTATGGGGAAAATTATCCTGTTTATCTGCCGGAAAGCGGGGATGGCGAACGTTTGATTCAAATACTGGATCAGGCATCTGTGCCGAGGGGATATGCCAGTTCCTTGACAGATTCGGTTTATGGTATTTTGGTACAGGGGATAGACGGATATTTTGAAGGGGAGAAAACACTGGAAAAAACAGTGGATGAACTGTATAGCAGGATAAGCATTAAGCAAAGTGAGGAGGAATAGGCTGATTGAAAAATCAAGCCTATTGTGCTATGCTTTATTTAATAATTTAATTATTGAGGCTGGCAGGACAGTCTTATAAGAAAAGGAGTTTTTATGTGGTTTATATTTGCGCTATTATCGGCAATTTTTGCAGCACTCACGTCTATACTTGCTAAAGTGGGGATTGAAGGAGTTAATTCAAATTTAGCAACTGCCATTAGAACTGTAGTTGTGGTGGCAATGGCATGGGGGATGGTATTTTTAACCCACGCACAAAGCGGAATATCGGAGATAAGCAGAAAAAGCTGGCTGTTTCTGATTTTATCAGGTTTGGCAACAGGCGGATCATGGTTGTGCTACTATAAAGCTTTACAAATTGGAGAAGCATCTAAAGTAGTGCCCATTGATAAACTTAGCGTAGTTATTACACTGGTTTTGGCCTTTGTGTTTCTGCATGAAGAATTTACGATGAAAGCTCTGATCGGCTGTATTTTGATAGGTGCAGGTACTTTGATTATGGTGATTTAGCTTGTGAACTCAGTCCTCTTCGATTACCTGGATCTCAAGATAATCAAATTCAATAGGTTCTATAAAATTGTCCTGTGTAAATCGTGTTTTGGCATGGTGCTGAAATTCTGCAACCGTGGCATCCAGCCAGATCGGCTTCCCCAGATCAAATTCATAGCAGATTTCATCCAGAGCCTGAAACACTTTGTGAGTACGGGTGTCTTCTTTGTCATTGCAGATTACAGTATCCATTAATAAATGATTGTCTTTAAAAATTTTTGCCCATATTCTAAACATTGATAAATCTCCTGAATATATATAAAAAAATACATTTTGCAACATTTTTTTTATCATAGCATATAGTGCAAGAAAAAACAGTAATAAATTAACAATAAAACTTAAAAAATAATAAAATAATTGTTAATAATATACATTATTATACAGAAGTATGATAAAATAAACATAAAGACAAGGAGAAAAGGTGTATAGATAAAAGTAGATTTGGCATGCATATTATTACATAAGTAAGGCGGGAATTTTAATGGAACTTAGAGTTGAGCGTGACAGTGATGTGGATAGCTGGAAGGAAGTTATACTGATTTACAACTCTGCATTAAAGCAGATATCGACGAAACTGGAAATACTAAACGATGAATTTCAGCATGTACACAGGTACAATCCAATCGAACATATTAAGTCAAGAATTAAAACTTCAGAAAGTATTGTCAAGAAATTAAAAAAGCATGGATATGAATCTACTATCCAGAATATGGTTCAGCATGTAAATGATATTGCGGGCATTCGTGTGATCTGTTCTTTTACATCAGATATTTACAGGATAGCAGAAATGATCAGTAATCAGAGTGATATCAAGGTGATTGCTGTTAAGGATTATATTGTTAATCCTAAAGCAAGCGGTTATAAGAGTTACCACATGCTTGTAACGGTGCCGGTCTATTTATCTGACAGGATCGTAGATACCAAAGTGGAAATTCAGATTCGAACGGTTGCTATGGATTTTTGGGCAAGCTTGGAGCACAAGATTCACTATAAGTTTGAAGGCAATGCACCGGCCTATATTAAGGATGAGCTGGTGGAGTGTGCAAAGATGGTTTCGGAGCTGGATACGAAAATGCTTTCCTTAAATGAAGAGGTTCTCAAGATTACGGGAATGAAGGAGTAAGAAAGTTGGGTGAAATATTTAAAAGCAGATGGAATTTTTTCCATCTGCTTTATTAACATCAGGATAGCTGGCAAAGCCTGGCATCCTGATGTTAATAAAGTCGGATTGCAATTCAACCAATCGACCTAATTGAGCAAGATGAAGTAATAAATATGTCAAAAAATATGTAAATTTTCCCAGATAAGTGGTTTGAAAAGTCTTTTGCTGTATAATGTATGATATTCAATGATGATTTAAATGGATGCTCTAAATGCTGGCAGGGAGAGGGAGTCCTGCTCCTAATGATAAGGTGGAAGAGGGAGTAAAGACAGAAGATGAATACTTTATCAGAACAGTTTTGCAGCAACCCGTATCTCAATGAGGTGCTTGCTCATTATTTTGAAAGACTGGAGGAACTTGGGGTAAAATGTAAGGTAGATATAAAAGTAGCAGAGGAAGAACTGCCTTATAAGGAGTTGTGTAAGATTCTTTCCAATGGACTGGATAATGCCTATGAAACATTAAAAGAAATCGACATAGAAAATCGGGAAATTTCTGTGCAGATGAAATATAACAGAAATTATCTACTGATACGGATAAGGAATCGGTGCCGGAATGACCTGCGCATGGAGTGGCTGGAGGAGAGGAAATGCCCTTCAGGCAAGGAGGAAAATGCCTGTGGCTTTGGGCTTACTATGGTAAAGGAGATGGTGGGACGACTTGACGGAGATATGTTCTATTACATAGAAAATGGAGATTTTGTTTTGGACGTAATGATATCAAGTCAGTCTTTTTTGAAAAGAATAGCGTTGGATGAAAAGAAAAAAACTATATAATTGCAGGAAGTAAAACAGCCCGTGGCATTTTTCAACATGTGATATGTACTCTCTTTACTAGTTTGTTCAGTAAAGAAAGTACATATCACATTGCTATGGGCTTATTTATTCCCAAAATGAGGAGTGCCCAGACACATTTCTGCGCCTGGGCTATTATGAAAAAATTTATCTATGTGTGTAATGAAAATCATTACGTATTTGCCTTTTTGTTTATAGATATAATATACCTCAGAATTATGAATAAAGTATGAACACGATATGAAATTATCGTTAATTTTTACAATGATAGAAAAAAAAGAATTAAAAATTTATACATATTGCACAATGAAGAGAAAAAAGTCATTTATTGTAAAAATGCGCTAAAAGTGTTAATATATATGCAGGTGCGTAATCGCTTCGGAATGGAGGAAACGATGGATAATTTTATGGACAAGATTTCACAGAAATTAAATTCACAGGAGATCATTCGTGCAAATGCGGCTGCTGATGCGGCGGCACTTGAGAATCTTGAAAAGCAGCTTACTTTATTTAAGGATCAGATGGAAAAGTATGATGACTGCATTCAGGAAATGCGCAAATTGAATTTAAAAAATATAGAAAGCGCGCAGGGAGTGCAGGAACTGGCAGATAAGGCAAATGAAAAGCTAGGTCAGACGGTAGGTGAGGTAGAGGCGGCTTCTGTATCACGGATCAAGGAAACATCAGATTTATCGATTGCAGGAATTAACCAGACTTTAAATGAAAGCCTTGCAAAGATCGCGGAGATTAAAGAAAATTCTGATAATCTGGAACAGATTACTGAAAATATGTCAGGACTTCGTACCAGACTCGAAGAACAATTTAAGAGCATGGAAGACTTTTTACATACAGACAATGTGAAGGTTTATCGTAATGTGCAGGCGGCTATGATAGAGGAATTGGGGAAGCAGACTGCGGAGCTTAAGGATGAGCAGGAGAAATTTACAAAGAGCAATAAGGTTACATTTCCTTTTATTGTTATCACTATGATGGTATCAATTGCAAATTTAATCATTATGATTGCAAGAATTTTAGGATTATTTTAGGAGATAAGTATGAGTAAACAAAGCTGGAAACCTGGAAATATGCTGTATCCAGTGCCTGCAGTGCTTATTACGGTTGCTGATACGCAGGGAAAGGCCAATGTTTTTACAGTTGCATGGACGGGAACTGTTTGTAGTGATCCGCCTATGGTGTCTATTTCAGTGCGTCCGGAAAGATACTCCCATCATATAATAGAGGAAACCGGAGAATTTGTGATTAACCTGACCACCAGAAATCTAACTTATGCGGTAGATTACTGCGGTGTAAAAAGTGGAAAGGATACGGATAAGATTAAGGACATGAAGTTAACTGCTTTGCCAGCAGATGTAGTGAAAGCTCCGCTCCTTAAGGAAAGTCCTGTCAATATCGAATGTTGTGTGAAACAGATCTTAAGGCTGGGAACCCATGATATGTATGTGGCAGAAGTAGTCGCTGTTCATGCGGATGAAGCCTATATGGATGAAAAAGGACGCTTTTCATTTGAGGACGCTGATCCCATTGCGTATTCCCACGGCAGTTATTTTACGCTGGGCGAGAAGCTGGGGAGTTTTGGTTATAGTGTAAAAAAACGTTAAGTATCAAAGCGGTCAGAAAGGAGACTGCCGCGTACAACTGCGGAATCCCCGTATTTTTGACGTATGATATCCAGTGTTTTATCAAGAGCAGCTAGTTTTTCCTTAGAGGGAGAAATATGGCTGCTTTGTTTATTTTGGGGCTGGTTTGTAAATTGCGGCATCTGCTGTGTAATGTAAGACTGGTCTGCAGAATATGGTGCTTGTTGTTCTTGCATTGCCTGCAAAGGAGAAGAAAAGTTCTCTGCCTGTAGATCAAATATGGAAAGCTGGGCTGGCTCGGAAATGTCTGTCAGCTTGGAGGAGCGGATGCCTAAAAGGCGGATGGGGGAGCCATTCCACAGTTCGTCAAACAGGCGGCAGGCGGTTTGATAAATTACTTGTGAAGTGTTGGAAGGTTGAAAAAGAGTGCATTGGTGGGAAACTGTTTGAAAGTTATTGTATTTAATTTCCACGTTGATCATTCCTGCAAGCTGTCCTGATTTTCGAAGGCGTGTTGCGACGCTGTCTGATAAGGATAGAAGAAAATGTAGTGCTTCACTGCGGCTAACCACATCCTTTGAAAGGGTGGTAGAGTTGCCGATTCCTTTTGCCTCCACAGGAACAGAAACTACGCTGGAATCATCATACCCATTTGCATAATTCCACAATAAAAGTCCATGACTTTTTAAATGGGAAGCAATAATTGCCTGATCAGTTTTTGCCAGGTCGCCTATGGTGCGGATCTCTAACTTTTCTAATGCTGCTGCACTGGATTTTCCACACATATATAAGGAAGAAACTGGAAGCGGCCACATCTTTTTTTGTATTTCATTTGTATAAAGTGTATGTACCATATCCGGTTTTTTAAAATCAGATGCCATTTTTGCAAGAACTTTTTTGTCAGAAATACCTATATTGACAGTAAAGCCAAAACGTTCACGAATTTGGTCCTTGATAAAGTACGCCGCCTCTAAGGGAGAAGGAAACTGGTTTTTAATGGGAGTATAATCCATAAAGCATTCATCCACACTGAGCTGTTCAATATCAGGGCAGATGCCGGAAAGAAAATTCATGAGTGCAAGACTCTTTTGATGATAAAGAGCATGATCAGGAGCTTCGATCACTAAAGAAGGACATTTACGCAGGGCATTAACAATTGGTTCCCCAGTAGTAATACCGTATTTCTTTGCAGGAATGGACTTGGCCAGAACGACGCCATGACGACGCTGCATGTCGCCTCCTACAATAGAAGGAATCGTTCTTAAATCAATTCCGTCGCCATTTTCAAGACGCTTTAAGGAGCTCCAGCTTAAATATGCAGAATTTACATCTATGTGAAATATAATTTTTTCCATTTTATTTCGTTCAGCCTCCCATTCAGCCACACAGTTCCGCCCCATTTATTCCCGCGAGCAACGAGCCAAGTGGCTGAACTGTGTACTTACATGATAGCAGAAAAACTTTACAATTAAAATAATAACTGATAGAATAAAATCATTACGAAATTGTTACAATTTAAATAAATATTGTTGGAGTTTGAAGATAAATGAAATTTATTACAAGTTATTATAAAAGATTAAAGATACGAAATATTAAAATTGCAGTACTGGCAGTATTTGTCAGTATATTTTTTCTGCCTTCATTTGTACCCTTCGAAAAAACGGGTAATAATATGTTCACAGTGATTTTAAACGGCAGAGAAGTGGGAGTAGTTTCCAGGCCGGAGGAAGCAGAAAGTTTTGTGCTGGAAGCAAGGCGTCAGGTTGCACAAAAAAGTGAAGAGCTTGTGCTGGTGGAAAGTAATCTGGAAACACAAGGGAAGGAAGTCCTTTGGGGTAAAGTGGATTCGCCTGACAAAATTGTTGAACAGATGGTGCAGGTGCTTTCTTCAGATGTAAAGGAAACCCTTCATAGATCTTATGTGGTTAAAATCAATGAATATATGGTAAATCTTCCCAGCGAAAGCGATGTGGTCAGTTTATTGCAGGCGGCTTTGGATAAGTATGACAGTGAGGGAAAATATGAGGTAGAACTACAGTTTGACTCTTCCAGAGAACTTCCAGTTCTAACAACGAATATCCTGACACATGAGGAAGTGATAGAAGAGGCGCAGGAAGCAGTAAATATGGAAGCAGGCATTCATGCAGAGCTGACGAATATTTTTGAGGAAGTTGAGCCTACAGGGGAAAAGGATTTTGAGGATTATGATTTGGGTTTGATATCTATGGAGTATGGGGACACCATAGAAGTAGTGGAGGCTTATCTTAAGGAAGATAAACTGACAAAGCTGGATGCTGCTATCCGGGAAGTGACGCAGGAAGAGGAAAAGAGCGATGTATATGAAGTGGTAGCCGGAGATACTCTTTCGGAGATTGCAATTAAGACAAACATTCCTATGGACAAGCTGATCGAAATGAATGAATCGCTGGAAGATGAAAGGTCCATGATCAGGGTAGGGGATGAATTGATCATTACAGTGCCGGAGCCAAAGCTGGCAGTAGTGCGCCAGGAGGAAATGTATTACGAGGAAGATTATGAAGAAGAAGTCATTTATGTTGACAATGATGACTGGTATACCACAGAGACAAAAACACTGCAGGAGCCTTCTGCAGGGCACAGGAAGGTAATTGCGGTAGTTAATTTTGAAAATGACAAGGAAATATCAACGCAGATCATTAAAGAGGAAATTACCTATCAGGCAGTTCCGAAGATTGTTGAGCGGGGCACTAAGATACCGCCCACATATATTAAGCCTATTTCAGGCGGACGCTTAAGTTCTTCTTTTGGAAGAAGAAGCCGTCCTACCAGAGGTGCAAGCACTTACCATAAAGGAATTGACTGGGCAACACCTACTGGAACTGCGGTTTTTGCATCTTGCGGCGGTACGGTGGCAAGAGCCGGATGGGGAAGCGGTTATGGATATGTAGTTTACATTAATCACCCGGATGGAAGGCAGACAAGATATGGGCACTTGAGTAAAGTACTGGTATCTGTAGGGCAGGCAGTTACCCAGGGGCAGAAGATTGCCTTAAGTGGAAATACAGGAGTAAGTACAGGCCCTCATCTGCATTTTGAAATATTGATTAACGGTTCGCAGGTAAATCCTATGGACTATCTGAACTGATGTTTGATATTTACAAATGGACACAATGTGTTATAATGGACGTTATGAGAAATCATTGCCCGGAAAATGCGGCATGAAAATTTAGTGTAATTGTGCTCAGAAGAATTCGAATTTAATTATAGAGGTATACTATGGAACAGTATGCAATAAAAGGTGGAAATCCGCTGGTAGGTGAAGTGGAAATTGGCGGCGCGAAAAATGCTGCGCTAGCTATTTTAGCAGCTTCTATTATGACGGATGAAACTGTAGTGATAGAGAATGTGCCAGACGTCCGTGACACAAATGTTATGATGCAGGCAATCGAAAGTATTGGCGGTATTGTGGAACGGGTTGACAGGCATACCGTAAGAATGTGTGGAAAAGCAATTAAAGGTCTGGTTATAGAAGATGACTTTATTAAAAAGATACGGGCTTCCTATTATCTTTTAGGCGCGCTGCTGGGTAAATACAAGAAGGCGCAGGTCACTTTGCCAGGAGGCTGTAATATAGGCTTAAGACCGATTGATCAGCATATCAAGGGATTTCGTGCCTTAGGGGCGGATGTGCGGATAGAGCATGGCCTTATTATAGCAGAAGCGGAAAGACTGAAAGGAAGCCATATCTATATGGACGTGGTGACTGTTGGCGCAACCATTGACGTTATGCTGGCAGCATCTATGGCGGAGGGACAGACGATCATTGAAAATGCGGCAAAGGAGCCTCATGTGGTGGACGTTGCCAATTTCCTAAACAGCATGGGAGCTGTGATCAGAGGTGCAGGAACTGATGTGATCAGAATCAAAGGTGTACCTAAGCTTCATGGGACAGAGTATGCTATTATCCCTGATCAGATTGAAGCCGGTACTTTTATGTTTGCAGCGGCAGTGACAAAAGGGGATGTAATGGTTAAAAACGTAATCCCCAAGCACTTGGAATCAATCAGCGCCAAACTTACTGAGATTGGTTGCGAAGTGGAAGAGTCGGATGATGCAGTCAGAGTGGTTGCAGCAAAACCCCTTACCCATACCCATGTAAAAACACTTCCTTATCCGGGATTCCCTACAGATATGCAGCCTCAAATTACAGTGGCATTAGGTTTATCTAAAGGAACCAGTATTGTTACGGAAAGTATATTTGAAAATCGATTTAAATATGTGGATGAGCTTACCCGAATGGGAGCAAGCATTAAGGTGGAAGGCAATACTGCTATTATTGACGGTGTGAATAAATATACAGGCGCCAGCATCAGCGCACCGGATCTTCGTGCAGGGGCAGCGTTAGTGATTGCTGGATTGTCGGCAGAAGGCACCACAGTGATTGATGATATCAAGTTCATTGAAAGAGGTTATGAAGACTTTCATATTAAACTTCAAAATCTGGGAGCACAGATTGAGAAAGTAAATTCTGAAAGAGAGCTTCAGAAATTTCGTTTAAAAACAGGCTGAGTGAAGCAGCAAAAGTGAATATAGGATGATAAGAAAAGTCCGGATTTTTCTAAAAAGAAAAATTCGGACTATTTTTCATTTTGGAGAAGAATCAAATCAAGGCCTCTATAGTAATATCAGGATGAGCGCTTAAATCTATAAAACCATGATCAGTCTGTACCGTAGGAGCTGAAAGCTTATTTCTGTTTACAAAGACAATGTGCCCGGTCAGGCCGTTGCTTAACCGAACCTCATTTAATAAATAGGTGTTTACCACATTTTCCAGAAAAGTGAGAATACAGTGGGTATCATATTTTTGAAGGCCTTCACTTTCAAAAAGGGCAATTGCTTTAAAAGGGCACAAAGGACCGCGGTAAATGCGTGCGCTGGTCATTGCATCATAAACATCGGCAATAGAAACCATCTTGGCATATTTGCCAATTTTATCTCCTGTTAAATGAGAGGGGTATCCGGTGCCATCGCAGCGTTCATGATGCATTAATACTGCGTTTAAAACTTCAGGATCAAGTTGAGAGGACTGTAAGATGCGGTAACCTTCCTGCGGGTGGGTTTGTACCAGAGTGTATTCAGAATCAGTAAGCTTACCAGGTTTTTTGATAATGTTGTCAGGGATCTTTGTTTTCCCGATATCATGAAGAAGGCCGCTTACAGTGGCCAGACAGATTTCTTCCTCGCTCATACGCATCCATCTTGCAAAAATATTGCAGATAAGTGCCACATTCATACTATGTACATAGGTTGCGTCATCATATTCTTTCATGCAGTGAAGCATATCAAATACATTTGGATGGGTTGCACCAAGATCTAAAATATTTAAGGTGTGATTCATCAGTTTATTCACATCAAGAGGCGCGCCTTTTTCAACTACATCATTCATTACGGATTTAAAATTGTTTACATCCTCAACAAATTCTTTGCGGAATTGGACAAAATCAGGACTCATTCGAATCTTTTCCGCGTAAGAAAGGTCGTAGGAAGAATTATCTAAAGATGCCTCAGGAGCCTGATCATCAACTTTAACAGATAAAATGGAATAAAAGGCAAGTTTGGTGATCGTGCGGTCATTTAAAATAATTCCCTTTGGTAAAATAAGCTGATTATTATAATTAAAAACATCCTCAGCAGTAACCATGCCAGGGATTAAATTCTCAGTATTGACTCGTTTCATACATGCCCCTTCTTTTTGAATAGTGTTTGCAGCTCCAGTTTATGCACAAGTAATTGTAGCTTATTGTAATTAAATGACAATTGTGTCAGTCATTTTCCCGCTCGCCCACAATAGCGCGTATAATAAGTGGAATTTTGTCCTGTTTTATCCCCCAGGCGTCTGTATAGTTTAGAGAAATGTCATTTGTTTCACAGAATTTTCTGAGATCTAAGTAGCCGGTTAATGAAGTTTCTCCAATTTCCAATGTATAAGGGCTTTCATAGTCAAAATGAAGTGCCTCATAAAGTGCATTATTCCATCCTTCTCCCCAGTCGATAGAAATATCCATTTCAACATTTTCTAAAGCATCATTGATTTCTTCTTGTGTGGCATTGGTTGGGAGCCAGATATTGTCTGAATAGTAGCCTACGTTTTCATTGGTGATTTCATAGGATTTCATGCGGCATACCTCCTGTCGAAAAATTGATGTGAAAAACATTGGTTTTCATATTTTAATTATATCAGTGGGGGAAAAAAAAGCAAGTGAATGAGAAATCATATAAATAATTTTATGCATTTAGGTTGCCATAAGTACTTAAGTCTTGTAAAATAAAAAACAGACGCTATAAGACAATATTCGCAGGGACAACTGCGGTATGCAGGAAGGGATGCAAATGAAAAAGACAAGTATATTTAAACAGCTTCTTTTACCAATGATAGCAATTGTTTGCATATTAGCGGTATGTTTGACGGGAATTGTAACACTTATTTTTATGAAATCCTATGAAAGTGAAATCTATTTAAGAAGCCGGGATAAATCCCAGTTGGTATCTGGTGAGATTGCCACTTTTTTAGATGGTGCTTACGGAATTACTGAAGAGTTATCTGTAAATCCAAGTATTTTAACGATGGAAACTGATATACAGACGCCAATTCTGGAGGATTGTGTAAGACGTAATCCATATCTGGAACTGCTTTATATTCAAGGGACGGATGGAATGCAGACGGGAAGGTCATCAGGCGAACTTGCAGACCGGTCTACCCGCTGGTGGTTTATACAGATGATGGAACAGCAGAAGGCTTTTGTTTCAAAATCTTACTACTCCGTAAATACTGGAATGCCATGTGCTTCCATATTTTTTCCTATGTATCAGGAAACAGAGCTTGTGGGAATCTTTGCAGTGGATTTGAAACTGGATTATTTGCAGAGTCTGATAGAACAATTTTCTGATATGGAAAATGGGGAATATTCTTTTGTTATTGATGGAGAAGGCGTTGTGGTTGCCCATCCTGACAGCGTTCAAATAGAAGAACTTTATAATTATAAGCTGCTGACCAAAACGGTATCTGCCAAGGATGAAGCAGGGCAGCCGCTTACGGATGCAGATGGCAATATTTTGACCGAGGAACAGGAAATAGAAGTATCAGAGGATTATCAAAATATTATTTCCCAGGTGATGGCAGGAAATAATGGAAGCTGTAAGATGGAAAATGATGGAGAATCTTATTTTGTAAGCTATGCTTCTATACCTCTTAAAGGGGAATCTGATTCTTGGTCGGTGATAACCCTGCATAAAGAAAAAGCGGCGATGGCGCCGGTGTACCGCATTATTGTAATAGCAGTGGCAGTGGATTTGCTGATCATTCTGCTGGCTGTTTTGGTGGTTACACTGCTGGCACGTAAGCTGACAAAACCTATCGTGGCCATTACACAGTTGATTGGCGATGCTTCGGAGGGAGATTTTACGGTACAGGCAGAAGAAAGCAGTAACAATGAAATCGGAACTCTTTCAAAAAGCTTTAATAAAATGACCGGAAAAATATCTATAATTCTTACGAAAATTGCCTCAATCAGTGGAGAAGTGGTGAAAAGTTCCGGGGATTTGAAACAGATAGAGGAAGATGTGGAGACAACAAGTCAGGCAGTTCGGAAAATATCAGACGGTACGGATGCCCAGAATGCAGATGTAGGGCAGGTGGTGATTCAAGAAGAGGAACTGGAAGAAAAATTTGGACAGCTTCAGGAGAAAAGCGGGCTTTTACTGACGGACGCACAGAATACTATTTTTTCTGGAGAAAAAGGTATGGAGAGTGTTTCGGAGCTTAAGAAACAGAACGAAGCGGCATCAGAAAAAATGGAGGAAGCTTTTGAAAAAATTCAGAAATTAGATGAGCAGTCTCAAAAGATTTCGGGTATCTTAAATACCATCAATGAGATTTCTTCTCAGACGGGGCTCCTTGCTTTAAATGCATCCATTGAGGCGGCACGTGCAGGAGAACATGGAAGAGGATTTGCTGTGGTGGCAGAATCTATTGGAAAGCTTGCAGGTGATTCAAGGGCGGCAACTGCCAATATAGAAAATATTATTGTTGAATTGTGCAGAGATGTGTCTGATACGGTTGAAAATATAGAATCTGTCCGTATAGGAATAGATGGACAGACGCAGGCAGTGGATAAAGTACAGGATACATTTACAGATTTCCGCAAGCTGGCAGAAAAGACAAAAGAATCGGTCAGCAGTATGGAAGCGTTGATTGAGGAGATGCATCAATGTGACCGGTCCGTAGTGAGCGCTGTGGAACGAATCCGGGATATATCTTCAAATACAGCAGAACTGACAGAAAAAGTGGCGGATTCCTTAGAAGAACAACTGAGGGGAATTAAAAATGTGGCAAAGCGTATAGATGATTTGTCAATGGTTTCAAAAGAAATGGAACAGGAAATGACCAGATTTAAGTTGTAAGGGGACTTCTGTATGGGAAAAGTTAAAATTACTGTTTTAAAGAAAGAGTTTTATTCTGATTTTGCAGAAGAATATTTAACAGAAGGGAAAGAAGCCGGTGCCTGTTCTCTTTTAAACGAAGATGATGTGTTCATCTATGAAGGCAGTGCCAGAATGCCGGAAGGATTTTGCCCTTGGGCGTGGATTGACATTTATCCTAACGTAAGTGCCATTGCATCCGGTGCAACCTATACCCCGTGGAGTAATAAAGAGAGGCAGACCATTGTCTGTTGTACAGACGGAATACGTCCGGTTGTTTTTAAGGTTGAAGCATATTGACAAAACAGTATAGATGGTGTAATCTGTGTATAGATAAGATATGAAAATTCAATATTGTGCAGAATCTCTTATTCAGAGTGGTGGAGGTACATAGGACCTGAGAAGCCACGGCAACCCCATAATGGAAGGTGCCTACCTGAGCGAGCAAGGAGCCAAATGGCAAATCGAACAATAAGAGGATTTGATTATCGATCGTCGGATCCGCTTATTTGAATAAAGTAAGCGGATTTTTTTTAACATAAGAATGGCTGGCAAAGCCTGGCATCCTTATGTTATGCACAGAGGCGCATGAGAAAATTTATTAACAAATTGAAACGAAAAGGAGAAAGAAAATGGAAAAAAGATTATTTACTTCCGAATCAGTAACAGAAGGCCATCCCGACAAAGTCTGCGATGCTATTTCAGACGCTATTCTTGACGCATGTATGGAAAAAGATCCTATGAGCCGTGTGGCATGTGAGACTGCAACCTGTACAGGATTTGTGCTTGTGACAGGTGAAATCACCACAAAAGCCTATGTAGATATCCAGAAGGTAGTGCGTGACACCGTTAAGGAGATCGGCTACACCAAGTCAGAATATGGCTTTGATGGAAATACTTGTGCAGTACTGGTTGCAATTGACGAGCAGTCTACGGATATTGCAATGGGTGTTGACAAAGCACTGGAAGCGAAAGAAAACAAAATGTCTGATGCAGAGATTGAAGCCATTGGAGCAGGCGATCAGGGCATGATGTTTGGCTATGCTACCAACGAAACAGAAGAATATATGCCTTATTCTATTTCCCTTGCACATAAACTGGCACTTCAGCTTACAAAGGTCCGCAAGGACGGTACATTAAAGTATTTAAGACCAGACGGAAAGAGCCAGGTTTCCGTAGAGTATGATGAAGCAGGAAAGCCCATCCGTTTAGAGGCAGTCGTTTTATCTACCCAGCATGATGATGATGTAACACAGGAGCAAATCCATGAGGACATTAAGAAGTATGTATTTGATCCTATTCTTCCCAAGGAGCTTTTGGATGAAAATACCAAATACTTTATTAACCCTACCGGACGTTTTGTAATTGGCGGACCTCATGGGGATGCAGGCCTTACCGGACGTAAAATTATTGTAGACACCTATGGCGGATATGCACGTCATGGCGGCGGTGCTTTTTCTGGAAAGGACTGCACCAAGGTTGACAGAAGCGCTGCTTATGCAGCCCGTTATGTGGCAAAGAACATTGTGGCAGCAGGACTTGCCGATAAGTGTGAAATTCAGCTTTCTTATGCCATCGGTGTTGCACAGCCTACCTCTATTATGATAGATACTTTTGGAACAGGCAAGCTTTCTAATGAAAAGCTGGTGGATGTTGTAAGAGAGAATTTTGACCTGCGTCCTGCAGGAATTATCAAGATGCTTGATCTGCGCCGCCCCATCTACAAGCAGACTGCTGCTTACGGACATTTTGGACGTAACGATCTTGATCTGCCTTGGGAAAAGCTTGACAAAGTGGATGTACTTAAAAAATATTTATAAGATTTTAGAGTAGTAAATATAAAAATTTCTCTAAACACATAAGCCATAGATCATAAAAATGACCTATGGCTTTTTTATATCTTTTATTCTGCCAGAGTGGATTATCAGCCAATTTCTGAAAAACGAAAAAAGCATTAATATTATAGATTGACAAAACGGTCTATAAAGTATAGACTAACATCAACAGGTCTATCTGCTATAGACCAAATTAGTAAAGAGGTTTGTCTGAAAATATAGGAAAACAGTAAGGGAGAAAATGAATGGGAAATTATAAGCTTGCAGAAGCAGAAGAAAAATTTGCTGAAATCATATGGGCGCATGAGCCGGTAAGTTCGCCGGAACTGGTAAAAATTTGCGAAAAAGAAATGAACTGGAAGAAATCAACTACCTATACCGTATTAAAAAAGTTGTGTCAAAGAGGGATTTTTCAAAATGAAAATGCAATTGTAACAGCCCGGATGAGCAGGGAAAAATTTTATGGAATGCAGAGCCGGAAGTATGTGGAGGATGTGTTTGCCGGTTCACTTCCCAAATTTCTTACTGCATTTTGCGGGGGAAGAAAATTAACCGCGAAAGAAGTGGAAGAGATGCAGCAGTTTATTGACGAATATCAGGAAAAGTAACTAAGTGAAGAGAGCAAGCGGGAAAGGCATGGGTATAAAAATGATCAGAATATTTATTACAGTGTTGAATATGAGTTATGTGGCGTCAATTGTTATTTTGGCAGTTTTGCTGTTAAGATTTTTTCTAAAGCCTGCGCCAAGGATTTTTTCCTATTGTTTATGGCTGGCGGTATATTTACGTCTCTTATGCCCTATTTCCCTTCACGCAAATTGGGGCGTTATTCCTGCCGAAAAACTGGTGGAAATTGGTGACGACACAAATTTTTTTGTATGGGAAAACGATGAAAGCGGGTTAAATGGACTTAAGGAGCTGTATGGTGTATACAATGTTTATGATTTAGAAAGGATTAATGGTAATGAAGGACTTGAAAATGTCTGGTATAAGGGAAAAGAATATTCTTTGCAGAAAGTGAATGCATTTTTTTCTAAAGTGGGCGGCATTTGGGCAGGGCTGACTGCAATCTGGGGAATAGGGGTAATTTTGCTGATTGTGTATGGCGCTGCCAGTTATTTTATTTTCAGATCAAGGTTAAAAAAATGTGGTACAAGCAATGTAAGTGAAGGTGAAATGGAAAACAATGGTTTTACAGTGGTAATTTCAGATAAGATTAGAATGCCTTTTGTGGCAGGAGCATTAAGACCTGCATTGCTGCCGGTGCCGGTCAAACCAGTGATATACCTGCCGGAAGGACTTGACAAGATGCAGACGAAAATGATTATGGAGCATGAAAAAATGCATATCCGGCGAAAAGACTATCTGATAAAGCCAGTTGCATATCTGACACTATGCCTGCACTGGTTTAACCCGCTGGTGTGGTTTGCCTTTTATTACATGGAGCAGGATATGGAGATTTCCTGTGATGAGGCAGTGCTGAAAAAAATAGGACATGATAATAATAAAGAATATGCCAGGACGCTTTTGGCATTTTCAGGACAGCGTGACATAAAATTGGGCTATCCCATTGGTTTTGGAGAAAACAGCGTAAAGAAAAGAATTAAAAAAGCGGTAAAGCAGAGGGAGACAAAAAAATGGGTTACGATAGCAGCGGCTTTGGTGGCAGCGGCAGCAGTCATTTTATTGCTGGTTGATGGAAATTTTACTAAGCAAGAGCCTTCTGTAGAAGTAAAAGAAGCATCCTATGCAGGTCAGGAAGAGAATGCTTCTAATGGTGTGGCAGGAACGGATGAAAATGCGGAGGTGATCTATTTGCCGGATGAGAAGATTACAACTACGGCTATTGCGCCACAAGCTCCCCAGACAGTAGATCATTTTTTCTATGCTTCACAGCCCGGGGAGGAAAATAGCCTGACAGGTAATGGGGAAGATAATGCGACGGAAGGCAAAACCGATTATACAGAAGCAGAATATATTTATGAAGAAACTAATGCAGCCGGCATAATGAAAAATTCCGTACTAAGGGTGGTGGAACGATATGAGAGTTTCGGCCTTAGTGCAGAAATTTATGAAAATGATTATCAGCTTTACTTTGAAGGTGAGCCGATACGTTTTTTTGCTGATAATAAGGATGGCTGGAATTCCGGTAATTTTAGCGGAATCGTATTGTCAAGACCTGCCAGTGACGAGAATGGGCATACCGGTATTATGACGCAGTATGATGAAAATGGAAATGTAGTGGGAATGATTCAGCTTTCGGAGGACCAGTTAAATCAGCTTTTGGGGGATTGACAATCTGTGTCTACAGATGTAAACTATAGCTGTCTACATAAGTAGTCTTATGTGTATAACAGAAGGATACATAAGGGAAGGCAGGTATAGTTTGATGAAAAAGAAAGTAACAGTTTCCGATGCAGAGCTGGAAATTCTGGAGGTTTTATGGTCGGCAGACACTGCTTTAAATGCCAGTGAAATCCGCACTCGTCTTGAGGAAAATAAGAACTGGGAGAGAACAACGGTTTTGACGCTGATACAAAGGCTTTTAAAAAAGGAAGTGATCAGTCAGGAAAAGAGGGAAGTATATTATTATGTTCCCTGCATAAAGCGTGAGGAATATGTAAAAGAAGAAACGAAAAATTTTGTGGATAAATTTTTTAAGGGCAGTTCCAGAAATCTGGCTGCTGCACTGGTAAACAGTGAGGCACTGACAAAAGAAGATATAGAGGAACTTCGCAATTTCTTCAATCAGACAATGGGTTAAGGCAGACAGGAGGGAATAAATATGTTAAAGCAGATGTTTCTATGTGTTCTGTCATTGTCATTGTCAGGTGCATTGACAGGTTTGTTGATTTTAATAATACGTCCTGTGACAAAGCGGTTCCTTTCCAAAAGCTGGAACTACTATATCTGGCTGCTGGTGGTTGCAAGGCTGATGATTCCTGTTTCTGTTGAAATGGACTTTTGGCATATAACGCTGCCTATCCCGTCAGATGGGATACAGGCACAAAAGGAAATACAGGAATTTGGCGGGATGCCAGGTCAAAGCAATGCACTGGAGCCGACGGAAGCATTAGAACCAGCAGAAAAGCCGGGTACTTTTGATGGAAAGGAATCGGCGCAGTTAAACTGGACAGAGGCGCAGGAGGCGGACTTTGAAGTAACTTCCAACAAGACGATTCCGCGACAGACAAATCTCTGGCAGGCAGCAGGAATTTTGTGGTTATTAGGAGCATTTCTTATTTTGACAATAAAAATAAAGGATTACCAGAATTTTGCATATCATGTGAAAAAAGAATGGATGCCGGTTTTGAATAGTCAGGTGCTTGCGGTGGAGAATGAAATATGCAAAAGGCTTCACGTGAGAAAGACTCCTCAGATCTATGAAACCAAAGCAATATCCGCCCCTATCACTATTGGACTGATTCGTCCGGTGATCGTTCTTCCAAAGGAAGAAAAGGATATAGCACAGCTTCCCATAATTTTTCACCATGAACTGATTCATGTGAAAAGAAGGGATTTGTGGTACAAATGGATATATCAGATTTTACTGGACATCCACTGGTTTAACCCGATGCTTTATCTGATTGGCAGGAAATTAAATACGGACTGTGAGCTTTCCTGTGATGAGATGGTGCTTGCGTGTTTGACGAAAGAAGGGAAAAAGGCTTATGGCAATATTCTTTTAGATGCAGCGCAGAAAAGCATAAGCGCGGGCAGAAGGATACCATCCATAACGCTTTTGGAAAGGAAGCAGGATTTGAAAGAGCGTCTTAAGGGAATTCTTCAATATAAAAAGAAAAGTGGAATTAAAGTTTTATTATCTATATTTTTGTCTGTTGGATTGATTGCTTTATCTGCATGCAGCAGCATAGAAGCCGGGGAAGACACTATGCCGGTTCATATTGCAGGAGAAAGCTGGGATGGGGAATATGATTCTTTTTGGGATGAGGCAGTATCCTGGATGATGGATTCCGGTCTGGACAGTTTTCTAGCAGAGTCGGTATATGTGGATAAAAATGGCGAAGCATGGCGCGCTTATGAAGATGATACGCTGATTGCAGGAGAGGATCTATTAGATCAATACCACGTGTACAGTTATCGTGGCGGCCAGCGGATTGAATGCAACGGAATGTTTTTAAATGGCACTGACAGCGTGCTGATCGTCAATGCGCCTAAAGAAACAGAAGTTCAGGTAAAGTCGGCGTTTACGGTGTTAAGTGGCAAATTTAAGCTGATTCATGTGCTGCCGGATGGAACAGTGGAGGTAATTAACGAAGCAGGAGAAAAAGATACTGTCGGCATTACAATGGAAGAAGGCAGAAATGTGGTTAAGTTTGTGGGGCAGGGAGCCAAAGTGAGAGACTTAAATGTCAGTTTTTCTTTAAAGGAGAAGGATTTTGATGCTGTTTTTTACTCTGAGGGTAGTGAGAAGGCAGAAGAAATTAATGAGAGGATAAAAACAGGCAAGATCAGCAAAGAGGAAGTGATGGAGCACTTATATGATCTGGAAGATGAAGACTTAAGCCAGGCTTTTGCACAGCTCTTAAAACAGGGAGAAATATTTGATAAGGATGAGCTTTTATATATCATTATTTATTCTGATTCGGAGTTGTCCGGCAGATATCTTGCCGAAGCTGTAAAAAACGGAGAAGTGGAGGTTCCTGCGGAACTGACAATTTCAGAAATCAAATATTATCTGGGAGAAGAAAGCTTAGAACAGCTTCTTTTGGCATTAGGGGATGAAATTACCTTTGATATTCTGTATGATTGTGCACCCTACTTATCTCAAAACGGTTTGGAAAAGTGCTTGACACAATATATGGAAGCAGGTAATCAGCTTACCGGGCTGCAGTTCCAAAAAATTAGTGTTTATATGGACGAGGATACGCTGGATAAAATCAAGATTTAAAAAACGATAAAACAAGAAATTTAAATTATCTTGTCGTATAGAAACGCCCGTGCTATACTATAGAAAAGGAGTAGTCGTGTTGCAAGGTGGCAGCCTCCCTAACTTGAAGAAGAAGGGAGGTGATGTAGATGAGTACCTACGAAGTTTTAA
>DKUR01000090.1:0-3314 GCA_002490775.1 Lachnospiraceae bacterium UBA7199
GCGCACGCCCGTAGGGTAATTTTAAGGTATCCCCCTCGGTATTCGCCCCCTTTAATTATTTTTCTGATATGGGGGGGAGTATGCCGCCGTTCTCGTCGAACCGATACCGCTTATGCCTCTCCTGTTTGTGGTGTTCCTTGTTGTGGCAGTCTTGGCACAACGCCTCTAAGTTATCCCAGCACAACGTAACGCTTATGTCGTTTATGTTCTCTCTATTAAGCCAGCGCTTATGATGCACTATCTTTGCGGGCTGCCCGCAGCGTTCACAAATATAATCTTGTGACATTAAATAAGCGGCTCTGGTTTTTTCCCATGCCGCTGATAAATAAAAGCTCTTAGCCCATGCTTTCATACTGTCCCCTCTCTTTCTTCATTCCCCAGCGCCCTAAGTTTCATGCGCTGGGTGGAGGCTAAAGAATGAATAGAAAAGGAGTAGGCAACTGCTGCCGCACATGGCTTAAGCTATCGCCTACTCATTTCATGCTACCATTGTATCTCTTTTGTTTTCCCATGTAAACACCACGTTTTTACCATTACTTTACCACGCCAGCTGTGCGCTCTTCATCAATCCCCCACAATAATACTGACAGCTCATTTATGATACCTGTTACCCAGCGCCTCGGTGTATTCTTTCCTGTGTCCAGCTGCTCTGCAATTTCCGCATAGTCCATGCCCTGCATGAAATACATTTCAAAAGCCTTGTACTCTACGCCTCTGCCTGCTGCCTCTCTACGGCGCTCTATCTCTTCTACCGCCTTGTCTATATGCGCTGTCATTATCAATGTCTTAAAACGTGTGCGTCTGATACTCTCTAAGTATGTACGCTGCTGCTCGTCCGTCATACCCTTAAGCTCCAACTGCTGCCCGTCGCTTATTGCGTTCTCAATATGGAAAACCGCATCACGGTAGCATTTCATAAGCGTAAAAGTGTTGTGGTATTTCTCTTTCTTTCGCTCCTGCTTTTCCTGTCGTTTCAGTTCCGTTATTGCAGCCTTTGCCTGTTTCTGCATCAGCTCTGTTAATTCGCTTTCGTGCAGCTGTACCCAGCTTTCAGCCTCTGGCGGCATTTCTACCCCTGTTGCCGCTGTTGTCTTTGTTTCTTCCTGCTCCATGTTCTGTACCTCGCTTTCTGTTAATTAAACGGCAGCTCTTCGTCTGCTCCCTCTGGGATATTCATAAACCCGTCACTCTCCGGCAGCTGCTGCCCTCTCGCCTCTGCCTCTGCTTTGCTCTCTCCGAAGCCTACGCTATTTGCCACAACCTCTGTGTAATATACCTTACTGCCCGTGCGCTAGCTCTCGTAGCTGCCTGTTTTAATCTTACCAGTAACCTCTGCCCTGCTGCCTTTGCTTAACCATTTCTGCGCCCATTCCGCAGTACGTCCGAAACACTTAATATTTATAAAATCTGTGTCTTTCCCGTCGTCTACCGCAAGCGTAAAGCGGGTAATAGCTGTGCTATTGTCCTGCCCGCCATATCTAAGCTCTGGCTCTCTTGTAAGCCGCCCTGTAAGTGATACGTTATTCATTCTCTCTGCCCCTCTCTTCCAGTTTGTCCAGTTTTGAAAATATAGCCAGCAATTCCAGTGCTATAATTCCCAGTAAAATATTAGTCATTTTCTACCGCCTCGCTTTCTTCTCTCAATCCTGCTGCCATATTGCTAAACGCCGCTGCTACGTTCTCGCATAATGTCGCCAGTGCTGGCTTTATACTCTGCGCCCAGCGGTTAATAGCTGCCGTCAATGTTTCTGCTGCTGTTGGCAAGGTTTCATTTATCTGTCTTGCCATTTTTCTTGCAAGCCTGCGCTGTTTTCGCTTGTCCAGCTCTAACGGCGGGTTTACTCCATGCTTTTTCTTATAGTTCTTTTTCCACTGTCTGTATTTCACTGCTTACGCCCCTTTCTCCATATCGTATACGGCAATATCCATACTGGCGCTGTTATTATCAACACCGCTTTTGCTGTGCATATCGTCACAAATACTGCTACGTCTACTGCTGCCTGTCCAATTTCTTCCACTGCATCTACTATGCCGTCCATATACTCAAACATTTACTACCCCGTTTTCCTGCTTAATCTCAATATTTCTGCCGCCTCGCTGCTTTATGATTGCCTCTACGTGCAAGTATGCAGGCAGCATAACCACGCTGCCTGTTCGTAACTGATATTCTACGCTTTTCCGCATCTTCTCGTATTGCTCTGCCTTGCAAAACGCCGTACAACCCAGAATAATTGTAAATACCTGTGCTTTCTTCTTTTTCCGCTGCCGTCTATTCATGTTCTGCCCCGCTTTCCGTGTCCGTTTCGGACACCTTACCTGTATAGTCTGTTACTCTGATACCCAGAATACAGTAGCCCTCTGTAAGCCCTGTATAATCTTCCAGCATATAAATAATATCTGCATCAATCGTGCGCCCTGTGTGCTTACCGTCCTTAAATTCCAGCATTTTAAGGCTGTCGCCCTGTTTGTATCCTCTGTCATTCTTCCGCAGCTCAAAGCTCTTTTTCCCGCTTATTACGTCCTTGTAATCAGATGCCACTATCTTTAATTCATGCTGCTTATGCTCTATATTCCCCTCGCTTGGCAGATGCTCCATTTTTTCTGTGTCTGCCCGCTCCTGCAATTTTTTCTTTGTCTGTCGGTCTATAGCGTCCTGCTCTTCGCTGTATCGCTGTTCGTCTGTCTTTTCAGCCTCTGCCTTATTTATGTACTGGTCGCATTTCTGGCACGTTCCCGTTTTTACGTTGCAGTCCTTGTATTTCTGGCAGGAATAGCACAAAGATGTTATGCTTTCTGGGTGCGGTGTTTCGTAATCGTCCCCCGCCTTTTTCTCTGCTACCTTTTCCGCTATTTCCTTTGCCCTCACATTTTCGCCCGCTGCTGCTTTTTCCGCTATTTCTTTCTGCTCGTCCTCGTCCAGCTTGGCTGCCTCGTATGCAGCAGTGATACCTAAATTGCCCTCTTTCAGCTGCTCTTTAATCTCCGGCGTGGCGTTGTTGTTGATTGCGTCCATTCTGGCTACGTTTGTGCTGCTCTCATTTATCATAGCCGCCACTAAATCACGCATTTTGCCCTGTATCTCTAAGCCGTCCTCTTCCTTGGCTCTGATAAGCGCCGCTTTGGTACGCTCTACTAATCTGGTTTTTTCATATGCTGTAAGTTCCTGCGTATATCCGTTGCCAGCCAATAAGCGCAGCTCATACATTGCCTCGCTCATGTCCATAAAGCGGTAAAGCACTTTCTCATACTCTTTATGTCCCCGCTCTAAGTTCAAAATATTTGCCGCATTACGTCTGTGTCCGTCGATTATACGG
>DKUR01000090.1:3613-21072 GCA_002490775.1 Lachnospiraceae bacterium UBA7199
CGTCTGTGCCTGCTGCCCTGCTGCTTTCGTCTTTGCGTTCAGAATGTCGTTAATACCAAACTTTGCCATATTCTCTACCTCGCTTTCTCAATCCTTTGTTTTTTCTTACACTGTCCCATTACTCCGTTGCACATTTCGCACGTTCTCCAATGCTCGCAAGCGTCGCTTTTCGGGCATTTCTTCCCTGCAAATTTGCTGCCCCAGTTCCAGCACTCCGTACCGCCAGTCCTGCGACAATGCCAGTAAACGCATAATCTCTCTTTATGTGCCACGCTTGCTACCTCGCTTTCCCTGTATACGCTGTTACAAATTTCTTGTACCCCTGCGCCGCTCCGCAGCATGGGCTATACTCATAAATCGGCTTACGCATGAAAGTATTTTCTGCTACTTTCTTGGAATACCGAATAATACCCAAAATATTAAAATCTGTCTTTTGTTCCAGCCACTCTACGCCTGCTGCCTCGCCGTCTGTGTTCTGGTATGACGTAATCAGTACGCCTGCCAGCTTTAATGCTGGGTTAAATGCCTTTGCGTCCTCTATCTGCTCTGTCACAATGTCCAGCCCCTCTAAAGCGTCCTCGTCCACCTTTACGGGTACTATTACCTCGTCCGTGATTGCAAGCGCATTTATGACATTAAGCCCAATATCCGGCGGGTTATCAATGATACAGTAATCATAAAAGCCGCCCATAATGTCTGCAAATCTCTTATAGCGTTCTGTCTGGTTCTCGCTGTCCTCTTTTGTCAAATTCCACGTAGCCCCAAAAAGTGACATATTCGACGTAACAATATCTATGCAGCACTGCTGCCCTACGTAATCTGTATTCTGTATCAGCTCTGTTGCTCCCTGCCAGTCCCCAGCCAGCAACCTTGTAACTGGTGCTACGCTCTCTGCGTCGTATCTGCTATACGCCTTGCTTAAATTCCCTTGCTTATCATTGTCAATCAGCAGCACCCTGTAACCTCTCCTGTAAATCTCATACGCCATGTTTGCCGCTGTAAAGGTCTTGGCTACGCCGCCCTTTAAGTTCAAAATGCTTATTGTTTTCATTCTTTGCCTCTCTTTCCTGCGTTGCCCCTAACGCATGGTTACTGTTTCCTGTTCTTTTGTAAGCTCGTCTGAATGTAATAAATACTGCTCTATCAGCTGCGCTGCTGGCTGCCAGCCGTAGCAGACGGCGGTATAATAGCCCTGCTGCCGCAGATACTCTAACCACTCTTTCTGTTTCTTGGTCGTCGTGTTCTCGCCTGCCTTAAGCTCTATATAAAGCCCATGATACCCAGCCCTTGCAGCTGGTAGCATAATGTCTGGCACGCCAGCCTTTACGCCCTGCCTCTTAAGCACCGCTGCTGTTGCTTTATCACGTTTGCCGCCGTTTGGCACATGATACATATATTGCAGTTCCGGCATAATCTCTGTTCTGTATGCAGCCCAGCTAAATAATGCCTCTTGATGCCCGCTTTCGTCGTCCAGTCTAAAGTTTCTCATTTTCTCGCCTCGCTCTCTGCTTAAATTCTACATACTGGCAAATTCTAAAAAGTAGCCCGTCCTTATGCGGCTTGCTGTTCTCTATCGCCAAAAGCGTTATTGTTTCCTCGCTTTGTAGTCCTGCATTTCCCAGTACGTCCCAGCGGCATATACCGTAGTATCTGCACCGTAGGCAGCAGCGCTTACAGTCCTTGCCTTTCTGGAATAACCAGTATTTAATTTTTTCTATCATGTTTTCTGTCCTTTCTGCTGCCGTTGTTTTTTTCAGCTCTCCTGCTGTTCAAAAATAGCCGCCGCAATTCTAAACGCCAGATATGCTGCCACAATCAGTGCCAGCAGTCCGGCTATTATCAACACTGCTGCAATGGCAATGCCCTTGATTATCTGCATTTCAGCCCCCCCTATCTGTTATTTTTACTAAGGTGTATCTTAAATACCCATAGCCGTAATACTCTGGGCTGTGTACCCCCATGCTTACGCTGTTCTTGTCCACGTAATAGCCCTTTATTGCTTTTGGCTCTTTCTTGAAATACTCACGGTCTGAAATTATGTGGTACTCTGGTTCTGGCCTTACTAAATTCTTGCTGCAATTCCAGCGCTTGCCCTGTAATGCTCCGTCAGTACCCTTTTTGTGCGTTCCTGTGTATTTGATTAAATAGCTTGCCAGTTCTGCATAGTTGCCGCTATCGTCCAGTGGGAATACCTTAACCCTGTTATGCCCCTCGTATGCCTTATACCAGCAGCGTTGTAAAATCTCTGTATCAATTTTATTTACTACAAGGTGGTGATGCCTCGCACCTTTCTTGCCTATCTCCATAACGTGTATGTATTTGAACTCTAACCCTGCTTTTCTGTACTCCTTTCTGCACTCCCTCAAAAATACGTCTATGTCCTGCCGCATCTGCTCCGGCGTTCTGTCCGGCTCTCCTTTCCTGCGGATATAGTCAAGCACTAAATGGTAGTCCCCATAGCCATAGTTTGCATTTATGAGTATCCTTAACTTTCTCTCTGCCTGTCTGGTGTTTACTTTCTCCTGCTCTTCTTTTGTTGGCTTTACTTTATCCCCTCTGCTGATACCTTTCTTTTTGTACCTACTGGTAAAGTACCTCTCTATCTCTATCGTATTTCCCGCTTTTGTTACCCTCTCTACGTATGGCATATATCTACCTCTCTGTCGGTTCGTTAATACTTTTATCAAGTGTTAAAACGGGCTGCCTGCCCGTTAAATTTCTTGACTTTGTGCCATACATAGCTTATAATTTTTATAGTATTTCAAAGCTGTATAGCTTAGCGCCTATGGTGTTTCCCCACCGTAGGTGCTTTTATTTTTTCATGTTTCCTGCCGCTCTCTTATGCGGCTTAAGGCATACTCATAAGCCCGTCTGTACGGCTCTCTGCAATCGTAGCCCGTGCAGCTGTATAATTTGCTGCCCTTGCAAAATTCGCAGCTATGCAGCTTTGCGTAATCGCTCGCCGCCCTCTCCTGTCGCTTTTCCTCATATTCCAGATGCCGTTTAATCTGGTTTGCATCTATAACCGCAATTCCCAGCATATTTGCTGTATGTATTTCTCTGTCCATTCCCTCTGTTATGCCGTATTTCACACCAGCAATAACAAAATCGCAGCCTTTCAGCAGCGCAAGCCCCGCAGCCATGCCCCTTGCCCGCTCTTCCGGCTTTTTATCGTCCATGCACTGCGTCATATATAAATGCGGCGTAATGAGTGCTAAGCCCGCCTCTAACGCCTGCCGTGTCAGCTGCTGCGCATAATCTATGTTTCTGTCCAGCTCTGCGCCGTCTTTCGCCCTGTATGGGCTGCATATATAAACCTTTCTCATGCCTTTTTACCCGCTTTCTGTTGTGCCTCTGCCCGTGCCTGTTCATTTCCTGCCAGATATGCTGCTAAGCACATCAGCTCGTCTGCTCCCTTTTGGTCTATAAAATTACAATCAACGCAGCATTTACAGTACCCCGTAATCTGTAAATATCTGTCGTATACTTCCTGTGGTGTCTGGCACTGCTTTAAGCTGTCCACCATGCCTGCAAGCTGCTGTATTGCCTTTATGCCTGCCTCGCCGCCCTTTCCGTGTATCCCTACTGTAATCTGCCGCATTTTTGTTGCGCCGTCTGCTCCTAAAATTGTTTTACTCTTCATTCTGTGCCTCGCTTTCTTCCTTAAACCCAGCCAAAAGCATAGTCATTGCATCTATCGCTGTATCAAAATGTTTTCCCATCTCTGCTGCGTCAATAAGCCCCTGCTTTGTGTTTCTTCCGTTCCCTTTTATTACTTGCGTTTGCAAAATAGGTTTTAACTGGCTAAGCCCAGCTATGCTGTTCTCTAACTCTTCCTCACTCACGCAGATTTTTACATAGCCCTTGCCGATATGTTCAACACTCATTTTCTGCCTCTTCCTTTCTTCTAATCAGCCGTACCGATACCTCATAAGCTGTGCGCTGTTCTCTTTCTCCTGTGGCTGCATCAAGCACCTTTTCATACTGGCGGCTCTGATACCGTCCCAGCAGCTCTACAGTGTCGCCCTGCTGCCACTGCGCCGCCTCGTCTGCCTGTTCCTGCCAGCAGATGCACGGTAAAAAGCAGCTGCCGCCTGTAAGCTCATTTCTTACCTTTACCGTAATATCAGTAATGCGCTTGCCTCTCGGTGTTTCTCTGTATGTTGGCTTATTCGCTATAACGCCTCTTACTGCTGCCTCGTCCTGCTCTACTGCCTTTTCCGATACCGCCACAAAATCTGCCAGAATATATACCAGCAGTCTACCGCTCTGGAAGTCCTTAAGCGTCTGCACCTTACCTGTCAGTAAAAGCCTGCTGCCCTCTACAAATTCCTGCATAACGTCAAATTCTATGCCGTTGCAAGCCCTGTATGGTACGCCCTCTGCAAATACTACTGTTACCTCGTCCGGCACGCCGCTTGGTCTTACCGTTTCCAACTTTGCCATATAACCGCAAAACGGCAGCCCGCATAGCTGCTTAATTTCCTTAATCTGTGTAAGCGTTCCTACCAGTCCCGCTGCATTTCCCTTGATACCGCCACCTGTAAGCTCGTCCATGATTGCAGTATCTAAATCCCGTAAAAAATCCGGCTTTTTCTTTGTCATACTTCCTGCTCTTTCCTTTCTTATATGTAAATGGTGTAGTAAAGCGACATCTGCAAATCACTAAACTTATACTGTGCTGTCTGGTCTGGCTCTAATGGTTTCATAAGCCCCAGCTCTTTCCAGCGTCTGTGCGTTATCTCCGGCACTGCTCTAAACTTCTTTACCTCATGCCCGCTGTATTTTCGGTATTCCTCGCTTATCTCATGGTCTGCAAACGGTTTGAACGCTACCAGATACCCTACGTAAACCTCTGCTTTGCCCTCGATAATGCGCAGGCGGTCTGAACTCTCCAGCGTGCCTATAAACTCCTTTACTGTCACTGTCTGCCTCTCCTACTTCTCTGGCATTTCGTACAGCCTCGGTATTACTGCTGCAAACGGCTGTACGTCCATGCCGCCCCTTATTACGGCTGCACCGCCAGCCGTAAACAGATAGCTTACGCACGCTTTCTGTATCTCGTCCAGCACCTCTAAGCAGCGCTCTTTTGTGGCATACTCTCCAATTTCTTCTAAACACCCGTCACTTATGCAAATTACGTGGCGCTTTTTGTCTGCCTCTGCGCCGCCTCTCTTTTTCTTTATGTCCTCGTACTCTCCATACTCTACGCAGGCGTAATTACCGCCCAGTCTATACAGCTTTTCTTTATTCTGGCTGCGTATATATACCTCGCTCATTGCCTTTATCTCCTTGCCTCTATGTTTTCCATTTCAGAAATGCAGTTTGACGGTATCAGCTCATAAGCTGCCGCCTCTATTTCTGTAAGCGCCTCTTTATACTCAATGTATCCCCACGCCTGCTGTGCTATCTCTGGTACGTTCTGCCGTTCCTCAAAATTTTCTATATGCAAAATCTCGTTTCCCTGCGGCTTTGGAAATGTTCCCAGTGATAACGGGCGTAAAGGGCTGTAATATCTGTGGCTCATTCTCCCGCCCCGCTTTCCTCTTTATGTTCTTGGTAGCCCTCTAAGTATCCTATTGCCTCTACGTCAATGTCCTTGCCATCCTTACCGTCGTTGTTTATCCGAATTTTGCCGTAGTAGGCATAAATACAGCAGCCGTCATAGTCGTATACTCTTATGCTGCCCTCTGCGGCTGCCTCTGGTGTTTCAATAACCAGCGGCTCTGCCTGCTGCATCTGCGCTGCTACCTGTTCGTCTGTTACTGGCTCGCTGTTCTTTCCTCTGTACCAGATAGCCAGCATAAACAAAATGATTGCCAGCACGCCTGCCGCTATAATGGCTGCGCACTGCATCAGTTTTTTAACTGTCTGTCGTTTCTGTTTTCTCATAGTTTCAGCCTTTCTTTTTCCTCTTCCCAGTCAAAACTTGTGCAGGCTATGCAACGCTTGCAGCGTTCTATAGGCTCGTCGTCCCCGTCGTATGAAAATCCCAGACAAGCGCCGCCGTCCATTCCGGCTACGCCGCATTTTTTCTGCAAACTGCATTTTTTAATACGCTGCTTTATTCGGCACTCTTTGCATATAATCCTTTTTCCAGCTGTGCAGCCTTGCAGCCTTACAAAATACTTAGCCCATTCTCTGCTTATTCCTATACCCTCGCTTTCCCAGCCTGTTACCCACTCGCCGCATACGTCGCAATGTACCCGCGTTGTTACTGTCCTTGTTATTCCCATGTCTACCCCTTTTTTGCCTCAAAATAGTAGTTGTCTACTATCAGCATTTTTTTACCGAAAAGACACATAAGCCCCAGCGGTACGGTAATAACCGCTATTGTTATGTCGCCCTCTGTCGCCCATACTGCCAGCACGGTAACTGCCAGCATTACAAACCCATAGGCTTTCTGCTTAATGAAATACCAGCGGCGGGCTTTCTTTTCTTGCTCCCGCTGTCGCCTCTGCTCTTTTTTCTTTCGCATATCTTCCATTGCATCTGCGTAGCCTTTCTGGTATGCGTCCTCTACTATCAATGCCTCTGCTGCCATTGTCTGCCTCTCTTCCTTTCGGCGGCGCTCTCTGCCTTTCCATGTGTGCCGCTCTCCTGTTCTGGCGTTTGGTTTTACCGTGCGGGCTGCTTTTCACATTAAAAAGCAACTGAAAACCTGTTGACCGTCCACATACTTTCTGGCTGGTATGACCGCCGCTATTTTTTTACGGTATACAGATTGCAGCTATTAGCCTGCTGCCCTCTGCCGCAGGCTCGCCATGCCTGCTACACAATGTGCCGTGTGGGATTTGAACCCACGACTTGCCGCTTATGAGGCGGCTGCTCTAACCACTGAACTAACGGCACTCATGGTACGGTTTTATCAACCGCACGCCTTTTCTAATAAAATGTTAAATACCCTGTCTTTTAAGGTCTGCATTTCTCCCCTAATTTTGCTTATTTCCTTGTCTTTTTCCTTTAGCTCCCTCTCTAATTCTGCTATCTTCTTTTCGTATTTCTCCTTTTCCTGCATTTCTATTACCTCGTTTGCATTTATTGTTTTTTCCTCTGTTTTTTTCTCTTCCGTATTTACCATTCTTCTGTATGATTGCTGTGGGCGTTCATGGTCTTTTAATTTGACTGGCTCTATATTTTCCTCTATTGCTTTCTTAAGATATTTGAAAATGTGTGCTATTACGTCCACCGTCCAGCCATTTCCAATAGCTTTATATCTTTGTGTATTACTTACCCCCTCTGTGTAATTGTCTGGCAGTGTCTGCAAACGCTCACACTCTAAAGGCGTCAGTATGTAATACTCTGTATCTGAATACTTTATATTTGTCGCACCCGAATTGCTTATATTCTGTGCAGTTGTTAAAGCTCTACTTTTTTGGTCTAATGTTTTAACTTGCGACCATGCTTTTTTATGTGCTAATGTTCCCTCTTCCTTTGCCATCATCCGCTTATAGCACTCGTACTCTTTTTTCTCTTCTCTTGGCTGTACTATATCTCTAAGAAAAATTCCCTTATCTTCTGGCTGCTTAATGTCTGGTATGTTTGTCCAGTACAGTCTTTTTCTTTCCTGTGCCGTTAATAGATTGGAATTTATATAAATAGGCTCTACACCCATAATGCCTGTAATTATGTCTTGGTTTTCTTTTGTCATGGTTGCGTTATTTTCCAATAAAAACCATTTTGCCTCTGTTTCGTACAAAGCCCTTACATAATCAAAAAACAGTCTACTTTCTTCTCCCTCTAACCCTTTTCTATTTCCGCAACTGCAAAGGTTCTGGCATGGGCTGCCACCAATTAAAATGTCTATTTTTCCTTTGTACTTTGTAAAATCTTCCTTTGTTACGTCCCCCCCTCGTACGATTTCTGGATAATTCTTTTTACTGATTTCTATTGCATTATGTTCTATTTCGTAAGCTATGTATTTATCTACCTCTATTCCTGCTCTTTCAAGTGCTACCATTCCACAGCTTATCCCATCAAACAAACTCAAAACTGTTATACCCATGTTTTACTCCTTTCCTTATAATGCCTGCTGCCCCGCTGCTGCTGTGTAGGTTTTCAGTGTGGCGTTGCAGCGTTTGAACTCCCTATAAATTGTGTCCCTATGTGTTCCCAGTACCTCTGCAATATCGCTTACACTGCTGCCCTGCTTACTCATAGCCTCTATGGTCTGCCTGTCCTCGTAATGCAGACGCTTGTACTTTCGTTTCGCCATGTTCTATGCTCCTTTCCGTCCTCATTTGCTTTTATGGTAAAAAAAATAAGCGTGTCAGAGTTTTTACGCTCTGCACGCTCTTCTTTTCTGCTGTTTCCTATAAAAAAGAAAATCGGCAGAGGCTCTATAACCTCTTGTCGATTTTCATTCTAAAACTTATCATTATTTCAATCCACACTTCCCATGAGGGAAGTGACACCTCAACATTCTTTTTATTGTATATGTATTCGTGATTTCAATCCACACTTCCCATGAGGGAAGTGACTCTTGGAAATGTATATGAAGCACCATTAATACTGTGATTTCAATCCACACTTCCCATGAGGGAAGTGACTGCCATTGCTTCAAAATCTTTAAACCAGAAGCTTATTTCAATCCACACTTCCCATGAGGGAAGTGACGCCTTGTGGTCGGGGACGCCTGCCCGATACCGCTATTTCAATCCACACTTCCCATGAGGGAAGTGACCTGCATTGTCGGAAATACTGGCTGTAGAAAATCTATTTCAATCCACACTTCCCATGAGGGAAGTGACAAATAGAGTTTATAAGTCCCATTGCCCAATCAAAATTTCAATCCACACTTCCCATGAGGGAAGTGACAAATCAGGACGATTATCATAAAATTCTTTAAGAATTTCAATCCACACTTCCCATGAGGGAAGTGACAAGTGTACCATAACTACCCTGATAATCACTATAAGATTTCAATCCACACTTCCCATGAGGGAAGTGACGGATACCTATGTATAAGAAAATTGATGAGGATAAATTTCAATCCACACTTCCCATGAGGGAAGTGACGCAGCCGCTTACGACATATACTGTCCGCATTTTTCATTTCAATCCACACTTCCCATGAGGGAAGTGACACATATGCAGTTTTGGAAATATGCTGCATTGTTTATTTCAATCCACACTTCCCATGAGGGAAGTGACAATTTCACCCAAAACACCAGAAGTAGAAAAATCAATTTCAATCCACACTTCCCATGAGGGAAGTGACTGAGCAGATGCTCCAGGATTACGGGTGTTTTTGTATTTCAATCCACACTTCCCATGAGGGAAGTGACGGAAATGGAATGGCAGTAATGTTAATACCGGCAAATTTCAATCCACACTTCCCATGAGGGAAGTGACTGACAGTGCGCCGTCTGCCGTATCCAGCGTTACTATTTCAATCCACACTTCCCATGAGGGAAGTGACGCGCCAGTACCCAGCGCTCCTGCACCGCATATTACGATTTCAATCCACACTTCCCATGAGGGAAGTGACAGCAATTACGCACAAAAAAGTTTTTAAAACAATTTATTTAATTATTCACATTTACCTAAATAAATAACTCAAAACATTTTTTGACAAATAAACTATTTTTTTATCTGAAAAACAAGAAATAAAACTGCGCGAATCTCCTTACAAATTCATGTACACAACACATTCGCACATTATTAAATAATTAACGGACCTGCTAAATCAAAAGATCTTTGTACGCCTACGTGTTCTATTCTATTATTATATTTTTCCCCTAAAATATAATAGCGAATACTATCTTTTTCTGTATCAATAGATTCCATTAATTGATTTTTTACCCTAGTAAATTGTGTATGATCCACAAGACACTCAAAAACAGAATTTTGCACACGCTGACCATAATTTGTGCATATTTTTGCCACTCGGGCAAGCCTTTTTACTCCTTGCTGTGATGATGTATTTACATCATACGTAATTAACACCATCATATTCTCACCTCCTCAAATCATTTCTTAAAAAATGGTGGATATGCATTAATATCACCCCGCAGATATCTGGCTAAGAGCATTGCCTGGATATATGGCAAAAGTCCTACTGACACTTTTTCTTTTAAAAATGGATGCATAACAGATTCCTTTTTTCCCTCCTGCCATTTTTGCAATACAATTTTTCTGACTGCATCATCCATAATTACAGCACCATTTTCCATTTTTTTAAATCCTTTTGCATTTACTTCTTGTTTATTAATCAGAGTCAACACAAACCTATCTGCAATAGGTGCCCGAAACTCTTCCATAATATCTAAAGCAAGTGATTGTCTTCCCGGTCTGTCCCGATGCAAAAAACCAACATATGGATCTAATCCTACAGAATACGACGCACCTGCACACTCTGTTACTAAAAGCGAATACACAAATGACATAAGCGCATTAACATTATCTAATGGTGGACGTTTATTTCTTCCACAAAATTTGAATTCTTTTTTATTTTGCAAAATCAGTTCATCAAACACACGAAAATATACGGTTGCTGCTTCTCCTTCATACCCACGCAATTCTTCAAGACTTTTGCAATTTTTAATATATACCATAGATTGCTTTAATAGTTCTGACGCATTATTTAATTTTTCGCAGTCCAATCGCATAGAGTAATCCCTGCGTGCTCTTTCAATAACGTATCTTTGATTATGCACCTTCCCTAAAATCATATTACGAGCAATTATTAAACTTTCACTTTCATTGTCAGAATATCGATATTGTGTTTTTCGCAGAATTACATTACCGTTTTCCTGCCCTATAACCCGTCCACAAAATCTATCACCCTGAAAAAAACTTATATTAACTACTCTTTCACTGCATTTTTTCATTAATGCCGGACTCGCTCCTACATAATTAAACGTCACAACTGCTTCTACATTATGGATTGGCACTCTCATTAATGTTTTATCATCCTTTTTTACTATAATGTTCTCGCCCTCAATTCCTAAGAAAACATCCTCTGACGTTACATATAGGGTATTCATTAATTTTTTCAACTTAACTCCTCCCTTATCATTTCTTCCACATATTTATCAGCAGACATTTCCTTGCAAAGCTGTGGCATACAGAGGTTATACAAAGAACATTGTTTACAGGATGCTTTCATCTTTACTTTAGGTGTATATGCCCGTTTATAATATGAATGCATTTCTTCAAAGATATCCTTTACTTTCCCACGCATTTCATCCGAAAAAAACACTTCTGCCCGATGACGTGTTTCTCCATAAAATAAAAATCCCTTTTCTATCGACGTTAGAAGCATTTCTTCCAAACACACTGCCTGCGCTGTTAATTGAAGTTCATCAGCATCATAACTCTTGGGGGCACCGCGTTTATACTCCACTGGTACAACATAATACATCCCCTCATACCCTTGCAGTGTAATTCCTTCTTCTGCACGATGAAATTCCACAACATCACACTCACCGCTGACTCCCAATGTTCGTGAAAAAACTTTCATTGCCCGCACTAGCAATATATCTTTACGTTTTTCACGAAAATTAGGATTATGAGCGTTATCATGCATAAACTTTCCTTCAAGTGTTCGAACATTTTCTTCCCATTGCTGTTCAATATGTATCAATGCCCATTGCCTGCGGCAAAATGAAAAATGTTGTATTCCTGACAACATCAAATAATCTTCTTCCTGATATTCCATATGCAATTTCCTTATTCTTTGCAAATGCAAGAAACACCTTCTGGCAATGTTTCAGGCAATTCAATCTTATAATCAGAAAATGATCTTGGAACTTCAATTTCCTGTTTTTTTGCAATTTTAATACTATCAAACAGCTTATGCGCCGGTGCACACCCTAATTCACTCTCATGCTTAAATATAATCAGTTTTCTCACAGCCATCTTTCCCCGCGCTGCTGAATGATCATTTTCAAACATATTTAAAATTGCCTGCCACAAAAGTTCAAGATCCTCCTCAGAAAATCCGGTTACTTTTCTTGCCAAATTTGCAGATACAAATCCTTCCACTCTGTAAAGTCCGTACGGCACAACATACTTTCTTCCCATTTCTGTCCCTTTTCTTTCCGCATCACTTTCTGTTGTAATTGCCACTCTGGTTATGGTAATTTCCTGTGGCAGAATAGGATCAATTGATTTTGCAAAACCTAATTGAACAGGCCCTCTTACCTGGCCGCAGTTCAAATTAGCCTTTACAAAAGTAGTCATAACCGCACCAAAAGTTCTTATATCAAAAAAATTCTGGCACATAAAACTCCTGATTTTAATATCCAGCTCCGGATCTGATTTTTTCGATGTTTTTATATCCTTTTCATCTACATTGAAGTATTCAAAGGCTTTTGCATCACTTCGATTTAAAGGAACATTATCCTTGATATAAATTTTATATCCTGCTTCATCCTCCTTCAACATCTCAATATAATTTCGAATTTTTCTTTTAAGACATACATCTGTGACTATACCAAATCCACTTTCCGTATCAATTCTTGGCATATTCCCAGCATCCGGATCACCATTGGGATTTCCATTTTCCACATCAAATAAAACCACAAAATCATACTTGTTTTTAATTACATCACTCATCTTACTCTTCCTCCTTCTTTTGAAAACGTTTTTGAACCTGACAATAATACCCTAATTGGAAAGAACCCTGCTCCGGCAAATTCAGGCGCCTTGGATATTCTGTTCCAATAATTTCTGACAATTCACCTATTTGTCTGTTAAAATATATTTTCCTTTTATCATCCATTTTTCGTAAATGTTTTTGTGCAAGATTAATCAAAACAGGAAAAATTTGCGCTGGTGTAGATGCTGCGGCATTAAAATACTTGTCTTTTATTGTGGCATTAATTCCCTGATTTGCCTCCTGCTGTATATGCTCTAAAATTGCAAACAGCCGCCCTAATGTATATGGTACATTCCTACAATGTTCATTTAATTCCACTTCTAATACCTCCTTTGGACAATACTTGTTTTCATTTCGCAGATAATACGCTTTTATAATGGCAGCCCGTCCTCTTGTCACTTCACATTCGGCTTTGATTCTAAGCATAACCCCATTTAATAAAGATGCGGGATATCTGCCGCCATTTAAAATAGCTTTCAAAGTATCTGCTGCCATCTGGGAGGAAGGTGCCTTATCTTTCGCATTTCTATTTACCGTTTCTGAAAGCAGCTTCCAAATTGGCAATGTCAAAAATTGATCAAAACCAGGACGCACGATTTCCAGTCTTTCATAATGCTGATTTATATGCTGCAATATTTTTCCAAAAGAATCAACCATAGAAAAACGAATTGACAGTCTTGCCGCATTAGGCGCCAACCCTAAAACATAAAAGTGTTTTTTTCCGTCCAGCAGTTCATCCTTTATCTTAACCGGTTCTCCACGCTGCATCTTTGTCATAATCATACTTAAATCCTGATCTGTCATTCCGCTTTTTTCACTCACACCAAACATGGCAGCAATCCCTATATCCTGATAAACGGCACTTCCCCCTTCTGCCCAGCACACCACTGTGGTATCTCCTATTGTTCTGGTATGTTCACTATCACCCAGAAGTTCATTTAGCGCTGTAGCATAAGCAAATGCCGCATACTCACTTATCGGCGCATTATTTCCCTTCTCCTTTTCATAAGAGCAAAAAGCCGGTGCATTAAAGGATATCAAAGAAGTTCCCATCGCCTGTGCACCACGGACTCCTCTAATGGCAGGATGCAGTACCGCTATTGGCGCTCTTTTTCCTGTTACCATACATATCTCTTCTTTTCCTCCATCAGCAGAATCATAATATTTTTGCCAGCATTCTTTTATTTGCAGGTCTTCCATAACAGATCTGCCATTACAATAAAAAAGAATGTTTCCCCCTGCCATTAATTCCTTCCATTTATCTATCAGGTATGGATTTTCTTCTGCTTTCTTCGGTTCCCATTTTTTAAAAAAGCGAATAATTGCCTGTGCTGAATCAGTCTCTACATTATTTAGCAAATTAATATGCAGTTCCTTGCATGCACTGAAACATTTTTGAGTTCTATCCTGCTTTCCTTTTTCATCAATTCCTAAAATAAAAGTAGAATTATCACACAAAAAGTTGGCTTTCTCGTTCCGAGAACGTTTTACCGGTTGTGGTACTTCTATCATCTGAGGTCTGTACACAGTCTTTTTCCCTAATGTCTGTGGCGTTTTAAGTGTAAAAAGCCCTTGTATTTCACCGTCACAATCCAGATTCAATCCAAAAGATATTTTTACCTTACTCCAGCCCGGCTTAGCAATTACGCCTCTTTTTAATAAATCTTCATAATATTTAACCAAAGCCTGTAAGATCACCGTATCACCTCGCAGTCTGTCAGATCCAATACTCCCTTTTCCATCCTGGCCCGAAAGAACAAGGGCTGTATATTAGACGTATCACTAAAATCTATATCCCACAGCATATATCCTATATCTCTTGTTTCTTCAATTGCCGGTATTTTCTCATCCGCCCATTCCTTAAACTTGGCTGGAAATTCTCTGCATCCAAAATATGGCTGATGAAAGCATTGTCCTTTGCGAAGTCTGCGTTTCATAATGTCCTGAAATTTTCCATGATTATCATTTTCCGATGCTTTATCAGTCATATTAAAGTGTGCTTCAATTACATAATGTACATCCTGTAGAATCAGTGAAGCCCTCTGTACAATATCCTTAGAAGTGCTGATATATAGCGGATTTTTCCCTCCTGCCATTGCTGCTCTCACATTGCTTGCCAGAATTTTAGATTCTACCTCATTTCTTCTTATGTTTGTCATCTTGATGGGGGAAAGAATATATATCCTGTCTATAACCCATTTCATACCGGGGTGCCAGTAGATAGCCTCTAATATTCCACGTGCTGCTGAGGGTGTTATTACATCATAACTAACCCTTTCAACCTTAAATTCCACACGTGAAAAACAGGCATATTCTCCCCATACCTCTACTCTGACCGACATAAGTATCACCTCCTCATCTCTATTTATCTTCTGTTATTAAATATAAAATCCGAACCCGGTTTCCACATCCATCTGAAGACCTGTATCTTTCCTATACTGATTCATGTCTCTCAACACATAAATCGCATTGGAAACCATCTCCAGGCATCCACATTCCATCAGGCATTTAAAATGATCCGGAAAAATATTTACACTATATTGTCCTAATTTTCGTAAAAGTTCTCTATTCATTTGCCCAGCATATATCTCACCTATTAGCAATTCTCCTTCGTCTATCGGTATATAAATAGTGTCCGTTTGAGTTTCTATTAAATGGAATTTTTCACTGACTGTGGAAAACGGAAATATATTGCCATCTATTCCTCTTTCCCACGCATCCAGTATCTTTTTTTGATCAAGATTTTCCTTTCCCAAAAGGTCCCTGTATAACATAAAATAATGTGTAATTGCCTTTAAATCTGCCGGATCTTCATAAAACCGCAATGTTTCAAAAAGTGCATCAACATTTTGGCTGTTAAAGGAATTCTTTTCATCATCAATTTTATATAAATAAACATTACTGTCTTCTACTTTTCTTTTTCCTTCTCTGTTACACCGTCCCGCCGCCTGTATCAATGAATCCAACCCGGTTTCCTGCCTGTATACTTCTGGAAAATCTAAATCAACCCCTGCTTCTATCAGCGAAGTTGCTATTACTCTGCATGGCATCCCTTTATCCAGCCGGTATCTTATTTCCTGTATCTGCTGTTTGCGTCCTGCAGGATACAAAAGTGTAGTTAAGCAGTATGTTCCCTCTTTATTGACATTTGCATATAATTCCTGGGCCATTTTACGCTTATTTACGATACAAAGCACCTGCTCTTTTTCTTTAATTCTCTGGGAAAGTTCCAAAAATGAAAGCACACCTAAATTACTGATTTTTGTTCTCTTAAATTGTTGATATAATTCTTCCACGCTATCACATATTTCCTGTATTTCACCATGAAATCCATATTTTTTAAAAATACCATCCAGCGCCGGCTGTGTCGCCGTACATAAAATTACAGTTGACTTGTAATTTTGCACCAGTTCAGAAATAGCTGCTATACATGGTTCTAAATATGGCATTGGCAAAGTCTGTGCTTCGTCAAAAATAATGACGCTATTTGCCATATTGTGAAGTTTCCTGCATTTTGAACTTTTGCTTGCAAAAAGAGACTCAAAAAACTGTACTGCTGTTGTCACTATAATGGGCATGTCCCAGTTTTCAGTTGCCAAAGCCTTTTGATAAGTATTAAAATTTTCAGCTTGATCTTCTGTCCTTTCATATGATATTCCGGAATGATGTTCCAACACATTCTCATCTCCCAAAATATCACGAAACACCTCTGCATTTTGATCTATAATAGAGGTATACGGTATCACATAAATCACACGTCTCATATCATTATTCTGCATATGCTTCAGTGCAAACCCTAAAGACGCTGTTGTTTTTCCTCCACCTGTTGGAACCGTCAAAGTATATAATCCACGATCAAGCTTTTTCCCTTTTTCCAAACAATTTTCCAGAATGAAGTTTCTTCTTTTGCATAATTCCTCCTGTTCTTTACATGTAAAGTCCGTCTTATGAAGCCATCCATTTATGTAATTATCAAAGCTGCTGCACATTGTATTTATTGAAGAATAATTTTCTCTATTATTCTTTCCTCCGTTCATAAATCTTTCCGTATCCAGATAATCCGCATCAACCAGACATGAATATATCATTCTGATAAAAAAGGACATAGTAAATTTAGTCCCTTTTGAACAAAATAATGGTAATGGAACATTCTTAAGTGTGATATCCCCTTTCCACTTGCTGTAATCCGGTACCTGTTTCTTTATCCTGCCAAAAAAAGTTCCATCACTTTCCATGGATAAATTATAATTTCCGCCATCCATAAGTCCCGAGTGGTGTCCTGCTACCGCCATAGCCACCGGAATATTTTCTCCTTTCATTGCCTCCAGTGCTCCTGCTGTAGAATGATCTACCTTTTTCACGTGCTCAGGATCACAAATCCTCTTTTGAAATTCGTCTGAATATTTACCTATATCATGTAAAATACCACAAAAATAACCTATTTCACCACAATCAAATTCTTCTGCAAACATTTTTGCTAATTCTGCTGTTCCTTTTAAATGATCTTTTACAGGCTGTTTCTCTCCAAAATTATTGATATGCGCAATCATTGTCTTATCTTGTCTCTCCATTAGCTTTTTCCATATTTTTCTTTATAATTTTATTATAACAGATTAACTGTCCAATAAAAGGAACTATAAAGAAATCTTTCTTGTGTTTTCACCCACTATCCTATAAAATTAAAAAACATATTTCTATCAAAAAGGAGGATTCTCTATGATACCAATCTTGATATTTCCGTACCATCCAGATCCCGATTTTTTATCTATACTTAAGGCAAAAGAACTTCCTTCAAAAATTATACGCATCCCAGTCTTTAGGATTTAGCACTATGATTCTTTAGGAGTAATTTAAT
>DKUR01000047.1:0-564 GCA_002490775.1 Lachnospiraceae bacterium UBA7199
AAATAGAGAAAAAGTACTTAATATATTAAAGAAATACAATAAAATACGAATGGATTTTGTAAATATTGTATTTGAATGTATCATAGGTAATGGGAGTGGCTTTTCATGGGATGCACAAGATGATTTAATAAAAATAATTCGTAATTTGAGTGAGGAAATTTGGAAAGTATATTTTGAAAATGAGGAATTCCTTGATACAGCACTTTTATGGGAAATTTCGTCATCATTATATGGAAGATGGAAAGAAGTACTTGATCAACTTAAAGAAAATTATCCTAATATCAAGGGAACGATTTGTGAGAAAGAATTTGATCAAAAGGAATATCTCATAATGTATAATGCATTAGCGATTGATTTTGACTAAAAAACAAATATCCACTTTAGAGATTTTCAAACTATATAAGATATCAGAGTTAATGATTCTGATGTCTTTTTTTTGTTCAGATTTAAAATTATTAGGTTCGTACATAAAATTAAAATATAATTCAACAGAAAAATCTATACTAATGTTCAGATAGGATTTCAAACAATAAGATTCTATCGAAACTCAAATGAGCAAAAAAT
>DKUR01000047.1:835-2836 GCA_002490775.1 Lachnospiraceae bacterium UBA7199
TGAATCATAATACACTTGAATAAAATTGTTTAGATAAAGAAAACAACGTAGAAAACTGTAAAGATCTTGAGATAGCGATAAAATAAGGTTTTCTAAATGTTTAAAATAAAAAGAAAGATAGATATCATCCGTTATTATGATTCAATAAATAAAATACATATATTTATTTTTCTTATTTGGTTTTAATTGCTATTACTTTATGTATAATTCAATGTTTTATAACACATTTCAAATATGCAGTCCAGAAGAAGGGAGGATGAAACAGATGGATCACATGAAATGGAAAAAGATAATCATAAAAGATAAGTTCCAAACGGAAAATGGAACAGTACATAACATCCAGAGGATCTATATAGCACTCTGCAACACAGAAACAGGGGAATACCTGATCTCCCCATTTTCAGATTTCTTAAATGAATTTGCAGGCAGGAAGACAGTCACTGTTTCCCTCGCAGCAGATATCATAACAAGATTTTTAAATTATGCCATTTTTCACAAGAACAGGACCATAGATACCCTGACGATCCAAGATGGGATAGATTATCTGAACTCTATCGTGGAAACGGCACAAAAGAAGACGCAGAGCGAGTATGCCCATTATTTAACGAGGTTTTATGCATTTCTCGATAAAAAAGAAGCACTGAAAGCTGTTTCTCCAGAAGAATTAGAATATTCCACCGATCAAGAGGGACACAGGGTACTGGAAAACCCATTTACAGGCAGATTTATTGAAGGGGAGAGAAAGGATGCGGAGCTGATCCACAACATTGAACCAGAATATCTCTACATATTTATAAAGACGGCAATGGATGAAGTGCCAGACATTGCGTTAGGCGTGTTCCTACAGTGCTTCGGAGGACTTCGGAAATCAGAAGTTATTTCCCTTGAATATAAAAATATCTCAATAACAACTGTGGGAGATAAGAGATCCATGCAGCTTACCTTAAAAGATAAGGATTTAAGGGAAGATGTTTCCACTGCATTTCTCGCGCACTGCAAAAGAAACAGGATACAGACAGTACTGCCAGCTTATGACGGCCTGCTGTGGGAACTGTTTGAAAAGCATAAGGAAAGATATAAAAAAGAAGGATGCTCCGCTGTGTTTGTGGATGCAGACGGAAGGGCAATGACAGATGCCGTCTACTATAAGAGATTTTCCATCCTGAAAGAGAAATTCATAGAAAGACTCAGAAATTCTGATAATTTCGATGCAAAAAGCTATGCCATACACTTAAGCACCTATAAATGGTCCACCCACTTATGCAGGGGGATATTCAGCAACCTCATCGCGCAGGGGACAGACAATATCATGGAGATTGCGGCGTGGAGAGGTGATAAAAACCTGTCATCTGCGCTCAGCTACCTTACGGACAGAAAGCAGATGGATGAGAATGCCCTCCGCATATTGAATGAGCTGTATAAGGGGGAGATTGGTTAGTATGCAGAAGCCGACATTTACGGAGATCAGGCACAGATATAAAGAAAAGAATAAAAAAAGACTGCGTGCATCAGATGCCGTGTTAGAAAAGAAACTGGAAGAATACAGGGTTTATCAGGGCGGACACAATTGTTTTGGTGAAGGGCAGGATGCACAGGACGAATGCGAAAAGTTTGTTGATTTTCTGACCATGCAGAATAATGCCCTCCACGCAGAGCAAGTGCAGGAAAAATATGACTTTCTGGTAAAGACACTTCCCCAGGACTATCAGAAGAAATTTCCAGATACGATCAGACGGCACGCTGGATATACGAGGTATCTTATCAATAAAAGAAAAAATCTGAAAAGGAATATATCAAATCATTTTAAGGCATTAAAGACAATGCTTTCTTTGATGGATAAGGAGATAACGGAGTATTCCGATGAAGAACTGGCTGGACTGATCAGGGATAATAGTTTTACTACTGCTGCAAGACAGTATGCGGTCTGGTTCTTAACATATATCTATAACCAAAAGCCTGAGCAGTTTAAGTTTACTCTGGAGATGAGTATGCTCAGGAGGG
>DKUR01000047.1:3091-4058 GCA_002490775.1 Lachnospiraceae bacterium UBA7199
TATAGAAAAAGCCTTTGCAGACTGCTTTTATGCAAGGTCGTGGCTGTATGCCCTGCTCCATATGTCGCTCGCATGGAGAAAGTCGGATGTGCTGAACATCCCCGCATTGGAAAACCTGATCGATATTTCTGAATATACTTTGGAGTGGTTTGAAGAGAATGCTTTTTCCATAGCGGATGCACAGCAGGTCATAAACCAAGTGAAACTGGCAGCGGAACAGTACCATACACAAAAGACAGGTGCAAAGAAGCATTTCAATATCCCGCAGGCAGCACTTCTGCCAACGGCAATAGCTTTGATTATCTGCGAACAGTGGAGAAGAAAAAAGGGACAGGCTGTGCTGTTTGAAAAATTTTATGCAGATACGAAGAGAATGACGGAAATGTTTGGATTGGAGACAGGGTTCTTAAGCATGAAAGCGAACAGGACGCTTCTTTCCATGTTCAACGAAACAGCGGGCGGGATGGCTGAATTATCTGGAAAAGCAGGGACACTCACTTCCTATATGCGCTCGCATAGGACTTCCAAAATGGGAAATGCCAATATCACAAAGGTATATCTGCGTTCCACTTACAATGAGGATGAATCTGTAGCTATGGGGAAACAGAGCATAGACAGGGGATTTTTCGGATGGCTGTATGACAGGCTGCTTGATCTGGCTGATAACAAGCGGAAGACATTTAAAGAAAATACAGAGCTGATCGTCCAGATGAAAGAGACGCTCCCTGCAAGGAAAGTGGAAAGCATTTCAGGGGCACTATATGGCGCCATAAAAGAAAGGGAGATGCTGCTTAACGAGATCTATTCGTGGCAGGAGGATGAGATAAAGGAGAAAACGGAACTTCTTTTTTCTGGAAAACTGATGAGCAGGACGGAGGATGTATCCTGTCTGGTAAGCGGCAGATGCCCCTATCCAACAGAAGATAAATGTATGTTGTGCAGGTATTCCATCCCGACAACCTTTTCG
>DKUR01000013.1 GCA_002490775.1 Lachnospiraceae bacterium UBA7199
TCCTTTGACAAAAGAAGTGTTTTCTCGTCATCAGATGCCGGATTCTTTTCTGACAGTTCCTCAAGTATTTCCCAATTATTCTCCTTCTTATCTGCTTTCTTTCGATGCCACATACAAACCGGCTCCCCTCTCAAATATTTGCGTGTACCTTATCTGGACAAATCCTCTGCTCCGTAAAACTTCTTTATTGCCTTCTGCATATCCTCTGCAATTTCGCTCAAGTGTTCAGCAGATGCGCTGATTCTGTTTTGAAGCTTTGTTCCTCTGTTTAAATAAGCAAGAGCATTTTCTCCCTTCCAGCCTTTAGACAAATTCTGTAAAGTACTGCCCAGTTCTCTTTCAGAAACATCCTTAAGAGAGCCTGCGATTTCCTCTAACCTGCCGGCCCGGGTTACTCCATAATAATAATCTGTTTCCCTGTGCTTTTCTGCTGCCATTTCCCCTTTTTCTCCCTTCTGCCCCTCGCATAGAAACCACTAAAGCTTCCTGCATAGCCTTATCGAATCACATCTCCCGGCAATGGTTCTTCTCCTGCATGCTTCCGCTCTTCTTCCAAGGGTATCCCTGCTGCCTGTAAAAGCTCTTCCGAATAGCTTTTCAGCCTTTTTAATATTTCTTCCATTTCCTTTGTTTCTTCTGTATACAGGGTTCGATAATAAACTCCTGCTTCCCCCATCCAATAATAATCTGAAGCAGAAACCAACCCGGCAAATGCTTCAAAAGCATTAGTGATTTCCTCTATATCTGCCGATATTTTCTCTGCCTTTTCCCTAAACTCTAAAGGCGATACTTTTATATCCACTCTTCCCATCCTCCTGTTTTAAGCCTGCAGCAATATCATCTATATCTGAATTGTGTGAATAATGGAAGAAACTGCATTTTCACAGGACTGGTATTCCTTCTCTGCATACTGCATACATTCTGTTAGTTTTTCTGCCGCATTTTCAAACTCCTGCATTCTCTGCCGGTCCTGTCTAAACTGAATAAGAAAAGCCTCATGAGAAGGTGCATCCCACATACCGGACATTTCATCCATCCTGGCAAACAAGCTCTCAATTCCCGACTTCATCTGATCTAAGATATTTTGCATCTCCCTGGCACTGCTATGCATCATATCTGTGTCTACTGCAATTTCACGCTTATCCATTTACACTAATCCTCCATAACTTTCTTACTGCCTGAGCCTTTGGACGCAGGCACAATATGCTGGTTTCATCCAGATCATCTAATCAAATCGCTTACTTTTGGAATCTGAAAAATACCAACGTCCCTTGGCTTAAAAAAGTAGACATTCTGTTCAAAGTCGTTAATAATCCTGTCCTCACATCCTGTATAATTTAAAAGGATTTTATCCAGTGCCTGCAGCAGCTGCCGCAAAACTGTTTCTTCCTCCTGTATCTGCACAAGTTCCCTCCCAAGCCGAATCACAATATTTTCCATTCCTGGTATAAAGGCCACTGCCTGCATTACCTTTTCTAATTCTTCCGCCAGAGAAAAAAGTGTTCTCACCTGACCTTCTATCCGTCCGCATTCATATTGAAGCTGCCCTATCGATACCTGAAACATTACGCTCTTCCTTTCTATACAAGAAGCAGACTGCTTCCTGTTTGTATCTGGCAGGTACTTAAAGTTTTGTTCCTGTCTAATATCCTGCCATTCCTTCTGTCACAAAGCATCAGTTCTTCCCTGTTGCCCACGATCTCTGAATGCTCTTTTCCCGCAATCATCTCACTAATTTCTTCAATGATTCTGCAAATTTCTACATCCTGATTCAACCTAAAATCATATTCCCTATCCATTGCAGGCACATACACATCCACCATTATCATACACTGCTTCCCTCCTCCATCCATTCTTCCAGTACCTCTAGAAAAAGCTGTCTGGAGTAATGATAAAGCTGCACTGACTCTTCTTCCTGCACCAGAATAACATCATCTATTTCACGTTCCACCAGAAACATCCGTTTTTGCAGTGTATTATGCAGAATATCTCTTTTTTCCAGTATTGTACGTATGTTATGCGCTTTCATCTCTTCACGCATTTCCATACTATTATTTTTCCACATATGAAAGGCAAGCTGCATCAGTGCTGTATCTTCTGGGAAACTGTTTTCTATGGGAAAAGCATTATAGAGAATATCATCCGCCACATTCCTGAAAAATAATACACCATTTTCGCAAAGCATCTCCCTGATTTTTTCCGGTCTATCGTAAGTACACTTAAAGTATTTTCCTTTCAGGCCGCCGGGTTCGATCAATACAAATTTTTTGCCGGCATAAATACATTTTTCTGGGAATCTGTCATCCACATCGCAGATTGTAATTACACTTTCAGATTTCTTCAAATAAGAAAACAATTCACGTATCTCAGGTACTACCAGATACCCATCCTCAGAGGCAGCAAGGAACCCCTTTTTCGTCATTCTGAAAAACTGCTGGTATAATTCCTTATCATCCGTTCTTAAAGGCTCCTGGGGTTTAAATCCATACAAGCTGCGAATCCCTAAGCTGCTGGCAAGAATCAGAAATTCCTGCTCTGTAAAACAATATTTTCTTTCCATCTCAAGTCCGGTATCATATTCTTGTACATTGCTCATTTTCCTAACTCCTTTAATGCCGCCTTAAAGCTTCGGGACAGGGGAACATCCCTATCCTGTGTGAGATAAATTATATTTTGGGAAAGCACTACCTTTTCAATCTTTCTTGTGTTAACAATAAAGCTTCTGTGACATCTCATAAAATGCGGCGGCAGCTCTTCCTCCAGCTTATCAATCGTACCATAAAATCCGTATTCTTGTGTATCTGTCTGTAAATACAACTTTTTTTCCCTGGCCTCAAAGTAATAGATTTTATCAAAAGGAATATGGATTTTTCCCTCCTTGGATTCGATCACAAAACTTCCCTGCCCGGTTTCAAACCGTTCCAGATATGCCTCTATAAATTCTCTCATTACCCTGTCGATATCTTTATCCTCACAGGGGCACCCTGCTCCCGGGCGCAGCAGCAGTGAAGATGCCATAATTCCCGGCCTCACATAGCTCATGGGGGAAATGCTGGTATCAGCAATCAACAGCAGAAACATTTCCTTATACTTTTTTCTAAGTTTCTCCACCCATGCAAGATCTCCCTCTCCAGTAATATCCATGCAAGCGGTGTTAAGCAGCGGCACCTTTTCTTCCTTTTGTGCCGCTTCTTCCAGTGTCTTTGAAAGAAGAATGCTCCAATACTCGTCGCTGGAATAAGCCGCCTGATCGTCCGCTGCACTTTTCAGTCTGTGGAGTTCTTTTTCTATCCTGTCATAAATGAGCATCGATATCATTTCATTTCCCTGCGGTCACTCCTTGTAAAAAGGAACCGCCACCTTCCTTACCGTTTCATCTTCCGAATAGGGCAGCATTCCAATTCCCGGCTTTTCCGCCCTTGTCTGTTCCATATAGGGCACATGGTCAAAATCCAGTATTCTCTGCTCCGAAACCCTGCCTCCAAAATGAATGCCCTGTTTGTATCTGATAAATAAATCGTATGCCTTTTTCCCTAAAATTCTGCTCCAGTCACCAGTTTGAAGGATGCTAAACCAGAATATATTATGAAATCTTCCTTTCTCTAAGAAGTTTTCAATGAGGGCTCCCATTTCTCCCACGCCCTCTTCCGGTGAATAAATATGTTTTACAAATTCAAGCCAGCTGGCTGCAAAAAGAAAAATTTTCTCTTCCTCTTCTCCATCTGCTGCGGCTGACCTTTTCTTTTCATTCCGTTGTCTGAAAGCTGGAATCAGTTCCTCTTTCAGGTAACAATAAAGCGCTTTATCATTCGAAATCCATATTCCCCCAAGACTTTGACATACTTCCTTCAACTCGCCTGAAAAATCAATTACTACAATCCTGCCTCCCTTTAAGGCAGCAGATGCCATCGCCACCTTCAGCATGTTCGTTTTCCCTGAACCTGAATTTCCGCTAATCAGATAACAGTAAATCTGGGAAAGATCTATGCTGTATACCGCCGCTTTCTGGGTGTCAAAGCCAATAGGAAGACTGTTTTCATCCTGAAAAAATTTTTTTACTTCTTTCCTTCGTGCAAAATCTGCCCAGATGAAATTTTTGGGAATTTCTGGAATGTCTCTTGCTCCGGGGTGCTTATAGGCGCTTTTCATTTCTTCCGCCAGCTTTTCTATTTTTTCCAGTCGCTTAAAATCATTTTCTGCCCTTAGTGATAATGCAGTTTGAAATTCCATAAGCGCGTCTCCTGCCCTAACAATTCCACGTCCTTTTACATTCTCCTCGGGTATCACGTCCACATGCATGGTCCTCATTACCTCTGCATACTGGAATTTTCCTCCCATCTGCAAAGAAAGAACCTCTTTAAAATGATCCCCTATGCAGGATGGAATCTCCGCAGGCCCAAAGCCTGCTGCCGAAAGCACCATAAATATGCCGTAGCCTGTACCTTCCTTGGAAAGACGCACAAAGAAATCATCATATTTTCCTTCTGTCTTACTTCTAAATCCGGCAAAATTATCCATCACAATAATAATTGCCGGCAAAACTCCCTTTGCCTTTACATATTCTCCATAATTGCCGCCAGAAAACAAATTCTTTCTCTCTTTTATGATTTCTAAAATCAAAAAAACAAACTTTTCTAACCTGTCTAATTCATTTTCAAAGATCACTCCGCCTACCTGGGGTGCTTTTAGGAAAGCGGACAACATCCGGCTGCCATAGTCAATACCATAAATATTAATCTCTTCCGGTGTATATTTGCAAATCAATGCATACACGAAGGTCTGTAAAAAGGTGCTCTTTCCACTGTCATAGGTACCGCAGACTGCCAAATGCCCCTTTGTGGTAAGGTCTATTACAAGCGGCATTTGTTTTTGATTTGCTGGATCGTCACAAAGTCCTACATATGCACTGATCACCCCAGGAGGATTCTTAAGCGGCCAACAGCCCTTTGTGTAAGCCATTCGTTCAAAGCCATCCAGCTCATCCAGATACAATTCTCTGGGCAAAACCGGCAGCCAAAACTGCAAACGATAATCATACCCTGCCTCTTGCGCTGTTTGTCTTAAATAATCCACTACTATCTCTAACTGCGTCTTTTCTTTTATTCCAAGCTGACTCCGTTCGGTTTTTTTCTGTTTTATCCTAGCAGGTTTTCCAATTAATTCTTCCCTTCCCGTATTGGAAAGCATTTTTGCAATGCTGGTTTTCTCAAAGTCTCTTTCCTCATCATAGGCGGCACCGCTGTACCCTGCCTGAAAAGGCTCATACAGTTCATCATTGCCTACCTGTAGATAACAGCGGCCGGTCCGGGTAATATAAGCAGCATCCGGCTTGTGGAGAATTTCCCTGCTGTCCTGCCCATCCTGCACCCGCAGACAGATTTTAAACCGAGAATTACTCCTGATATTGTCATCAACAATCCCGCCAGGCTTTTGTGTTGCCAGTATCAAATGTACGCCAAGGCTTCGTCCCATCTGCGCCACACTGATCAGCTCCCGGATAAATTCCGGTTCCTCCCGTTTCAGCTCTGCAAACTCATCAATAATAATAAACAGATGGGGTAATGGATGGACTGCCTCTTTATTTTTATACAATTTGGTATATAAATTAATATGATTCACTCCATACTCGCTAAAAATCCGCTGTCTGCGCAGGTTTTCACTTTTTATGGAAATCATGCCCCGGTGTATCTGACTGCCGGAAAGATTGGAGATCTGACCTACCAGATGCGGCAGCCCCTTAAACAAATCCGCCATACCGCCGCCCTTAAAATCAATGATAAAAAAGCTGACATCCTCCGGGCTGAAATTAATTGCCATCGACAAAATATAGGTCTGCAGAAATTCTGACTTTCCTGCCCCTGTGGTTCCTGCAACTAATCCATGAGGCCCATGATACTTTTCGTGAACATCCAGATAGCAGTTTTTGCTGCCTGCCTTTTTCCCTACCAGTGCTTTCATACTTTCATAGGTTCTATTCTTACGCCATCTGTCCAGAACATTCAATTCCTCCATTCTGTATGTTCCGTACATTTCAAAAAAGTCCAGCGTATCCGGCAGCCCCCGCCCCACTTCCGTTTCGCTTACCCTGGTAATGGAGAGTCTTCGTCCAAGCTCCTCTAAGGAAGTCTCCGCCACAGTATCAAATAAAACCTCCTGTCTCTGGGAATCATCCCCACTCATACAATAGATGCCTGTAAAATCAGAATCTTTTTGTATCAGATATTCACAGACATTGGGAAGCTTTTCGTAGCTTTCTGCAAACAGCAGCGTAGTTACGCCATATTCTTCCTTAGGCTCCAACAGATATTGGGAAATCAGTTCCCCCTCTAACAACTCTAAATCTGCAATAAATAACACATAATAAGGTTTAGGAAGTTTCTTTGATATCCCCCCCTTTTGAGGATATTCCTTTCTAAGCCGAAACACCTCGCCCAAGGCATAAAAAACCTCGCCAGCTTCTGTCTTATCTTTTGCCACATACCTTGTCTTTTTATCCTCTGACCATACATGGGGAAGCCATTTTGCAAACCGCCACATCTGACTGTTATCATAATTCTTTTCATCATAAACAAATGCCATTTTTACATCTGTGTAACAGTTATTAGCTGCAATCTGCGCCGCTGCCGCATACATTACTTCTATGGCACCCTGCTTCTTTTCTCCACCGATCACGCCAATCAGCCTGTGTTTTAACAAATCTGTACCTACCGGAACCTGCTGCATCATCTGCCATTTTTCCCTGACTGCTTTCCTCTTTTGGGCAAAAACATCATCCTGTAATGTAAATTTTTCTTCTGGAATCTTCACTTCAACCGGAGATAAAATATTCCCCACTCCCAGACGTTCAAACAATACATCCTCATGACTGTCATTTCTGTTCCACAAAAAAGGAGAACTTTCCGTATACCGGCAGCATTCCTCTGCCGAAGGATACATTTCCCTAAGAGCTGTCAGATTCTTTTCATATTTGGCCTTCACCCGCTTTGCACGCTCCGCCAGATAATTTCCATAAGCCTCCAGCCTATGACTTTCTTCTTCCCTTTTCTTTCTCCGGCTGCCTAAAATATTTATAAAAGACCATATCACTCCGGCGACCGATGCTGCTGCTGCCATGAGCAGTCCCACATACACAAATGCGCTGCTGCCACTTATCCTTGCACTTCCAAAGGCAAGACTGCATCCAAAAAGTGCAGGCAGTACCATTGCAAGAAAAGGTGCTGCTGTCATGGCAAGAAGCTGTCTGTCCTTCTCTGGAAAGCAGGGTAGCTCCTCGATTTCCACTACATCCTTTTCCAATTTATAAAGTTTTCTGGGAGAGCGCCGGAAATTTTTCTGCTTTATGTTTTCCCGGCTTTTATCCTTTTCTCTTCCCTTTCCTGCATTTTTATCAGCTTCATCTCCCTTCTCCTGTCCGCCATCATTTCCTTGGTAGAGAGGAAGAATTCCTTTTTTTATTTCCAGTCCGGAAAGACCATCATTCACCGCCAGCGCATCGCCTAAAAACACCATCCTAAGCCCAAAAATATCAATACAATCCCCAAAAGACAACTGCCATGCTCCTGCCAGACGCATGGAATTAATGAAAATTCCATTAGCACTGGTATCCTCTACAAGATACTGACTGCCGCTTTTGCGGATAAGTCCATGCGCCCCTGAGATCAGGTTATGAATGTCATACCGGATATCACAAGAGGGGCTTCTGCCAATACATAAACGCTCCATTTCTCTGATATCATATTTTTTGTATACCAGAAAGGCATCCTTTACCACTTTTACAATAATATTTAAAATCTGCCCTTCCCCCAGGGTTATAGTCAAAAGATCTCCGTCACTAAGAGACTGTCCCATATATTTTTCTCTGGACACTCTATATGCAATGGGAATATCCGTATTTTTAATATACCACTGGCCATCCAGCACTTCTAACCAAAGCGTGATTTCCTGTTCCAGCGCAAAGACCGACTTGCTGACCACAACAGCGCTGTCGGCATTGTCAATGGCGGGCAGCAGAAATTCTTTAAAAGCACTGATGCTGTAAACAGATAATATGTAACTCATAACCGCCCTTCCTTTCCGGCTTAATTATATCACTCATATCCATACAGAACCACAACACCAATCAGGTAACTTACGTTCCCTTCTTCTAGCCGGTAAATCGTAAACTGATACCATGATCCATCCTTGTTTCCATCTAAAACAAGCCTTTGCTGGGAACCGCCATTTACCATTGGAAACTCAAAATATTCCCCTTGTCCCCACTTTGTCTGAAAGTTCCATTTTTCCCCGCCTTCTCCAAAGCTTCCCGGTTCAATTGCAATTTTTTCCCCTGCTTCTTTAATCTTACCCACCTGCATCACCTGACACCAGTCATCATAACTTCTTTGCAAATCAACAGGAAGGTTAACTCCATAGTCTGCCCAACTGCCAGAAGGCTCACACCACAACTCCAAGCTACACTGCCCGTTATTTTCATGCAGCCACACCTGGTATGACATTCTTGATGCACCGGCAGGCGGCTGAACGTTCAGCTCTTTATGATCCTCCCAGATCCGGCAGTTTACACCTTCTGAATAAAACCTCAGGCCATCCCCATCCAGCGATGCCGATAGAGTATATCCATTCTCCACCCCCGGCGGCGGACAGCCATAAGCCCCTATAATCTCATTATAGTGATCCGAAAGCAGGTCATAACCTTTAATGGTAATGTCCGATACTTCAAAGGGAATTTCTATAATCCCCCTCATTGTTTCATCTTCTGCATCTCCACTTTCCGGCGCTTTTGCAGCGTCTTCCAGCTCGCTTATTTTCTCCTTAAGGCTTTCTCTCCCCGTAACTGCATATCCTTCCTGCAAAATGGCAATTGCCCTTTCCAGATCCCCTTTATCAACAACTGCCTGTGCATAAGCCAGATAAGTCTTCTCTAAAGCATCCAACACTTCTTCTTTCGATTCAATCTCCAGCGCCAGTATATATTCTGCAATGGCCTGCTCATAGTCTAATTCTGACAGGTATCTCTCTGCCGCATCCATATGTCTGTTATATTCCATGTCCTTCTGTGCACTCTGTACATTTATACCTGCAATTCCGGCCACTACTATTAAGGTAATTGCAAACAGGGCAATCTTCACGCTTTTTCTTTTCAACAGTTCTTTCACTTAACTTTCTCCTTACATCAAAAACCTGTCACTTCACCACAAATTTATTATCATCATCATAACATAAACTCGCATATTTTGATACTTTTACCGACAGTCAACCTGTTTGACAGGATGAACGACCTGTTTGGCTGACTTTCTTCCCTGTCATAAGCAGCGCCTTCAGTTCTTCTTTTCTTGCAGTTTTTTAATTTCTCTATATTGTATATTCTCATTATACTGAATAACAGCATTTTTCTTAAATACATACCGCAGCGTTTCTTATTCATCGAGTAGGAGGCTAACCATTAGTTGATTAGCCGACCTCTCACACCGCCGTGTTAGACAGTCTGGCATACGGTTCCGTACACGGCGGTTCTTTAGTTTTCATAGACTACCAGATAATAGTCAAGCATGGAAGTATATCCTAGCTTGGCTATTATTTTATTTGAAAAGATTTGGTTTAAGACTTGTGCCATACGTCAGTGTCCTTTTCTGCTGCATGCAAGTTCTTTCGCTTTCCAGTGTTCAAGCCCTAATGCTTTAAACATTCGGTACTTTGTCTTGACTTTGCATAATGTATAGCTTTTCATAACCTCCACCTTCCTTCAGATTCCTTTTCACAGCGGACACCCTTGGTCTTAGCTGTATCCTTCCCACTACCAGGGCGGATTTGGGACTTTCACCCATTAGAAACGTGCGCCGCAAGGCGCACCACTAAAAACACCCCGCCTGCTTATTGCAGACGGGGCATCTTTATTTTCCATGTTATTTCATCATTTCTTCTTGCTTCTTGATCATTCTACGAACCATTTCTCCGCCAATGGAGCCGGCTTCCTTTGAAGTCAAATCGCCGTTGTATCCCTCTTTCAGGTTAACACCAAGCTCAGAAGCAACTTCTGTTTTGAAGCGATCCATAGCTGCCTTAGCTTCAGGAACTTCAACTCTATTAGATTTGCTGCTTGCCATCTTCATTCACCTCCGTTTTTTTTCTCCAAGATAAGCGATTTTACTCTCGCTTATCCTGAAGTTTCCTCCGCTCAAAACGATTTCTTATCACTTATCTTGTTCATAGTATTAACGGTGTTCGTGAAATTATTATGGTAAGTTTTTCCGATTCATTTTTTAAAAACTTCTGATTTTATCACTTCCATCATCTACCGTGTTTTCAATGGATTTTACAATTAAATAATAACCGTAATTGGGATTCACCTCCACATAAACCCGGTCACCAGCCTTATGTCCTAAAAGTGCTTTTCCCATAGGAGATTCAATGCTTACAAGACCTTCCAGGGAATTTCCCCGCATTGTAGTAACGATCTTATAGGTTTCAAGCGAACCATCCTCTTCGATCTCCACAACCACAGTATTATTCATGCCAATCTCATCCGCCGCCGAATCATCTGATATTAGTTCTGCAGTTTTAATCATACGTTCCAAAAAACGTATGCGGCTTTCATTTTTATTTTTTTCTTTTTTTGCTGCATAATATTCAAAATTTTCGCTTAAATCGCCCTGCGCCCTTGCTTCCTTTACCGCTTCTAACAGCTTTGGACGAAGCACCAGCTTTCTTTCTTCAATTTCAGCCTCCATCGCATCGATATCTTTTTGTGTCAATTGATTAAACATTGTTCCCCTCATCTGCCCGCTTTGGCGGGTACTTAAATCTTTCCGGCTTCCATATGATTATTATCTGATACTCATCCCACCTGCTTCAAGCTGAACTGTTACCAGCTTTCTGCAAAGATACTGGATAAGATCCTTTCTGGTGATAAGGCCAATAAATCTTTTCCTGTCATCAATTACAGGAACAAAATTTTGATTCATAGCCTTGTTCAGCAGATCCTCCATATTCACATCTGCCTCCACCGGCTCATTATCCCATCTCCTTGCAATGCTCATAATTGGAATGTCTTCCGCTTCCCGCAGGGACAAATCTCCCTGCTCCTTTATGTACCAAAGCAGGTCGCCTTCTGTCAGCGTTCCAACATATTCTCCGTCTTCTTTTCCGATAATTGGAACCGCAGAATACTTGTGATACTCCATTTTTTCCAGTGCCTGCCGCAAGGTGTCTGAATCATAAACATACGCTGCCTCGCTTTTCGGTGTTAAAAAAAATAATATATTCATTTAAATCCTTCCCTTTATCTTGTGTAAACAATTTTCTCTGCCATCTCATCCGCCGCCTTCTTATCCACAAGATATTCTACGATCATAAGAGCAAAGGCAATAGCGCATCCCATTCCCCTTCCGGTAATGATATTTCCGTCACGTACTGCGGCTTCATAAACCACCTCTGCCCCAGAAAGTTCATTCTCAAGCCCCGGATAACAAATTGCTTTTTTCCCTTTCAAATGACCTCTGTGCCCCAAAATCGTAGGTGCTGCGCATATTGCCGCAACTGCTTTGCCAGATGCCAAAAAAGAATCCACCTGCTCCATAAGCGCCCCACACGCTTCCAGATTCTTTGTTCCCGCCATTCCTCCGGGAAGCACGATCATATCCACACTGTCAAAATCCACATCCCCTGCCAGACTGTCCATCACTACCGGAATTTGATGAGAGCCCATTACTGTCTTATCATCCATAACAGATACCATTTGCGTATCGATTCCCTGCCTGCGCAGAATGTCCACTACAGCAAGGGCTTCTATCTCTTCATATCCGGTTCCAAAAAATACACATACTTTACTCATAAATCTGTTCACCACTTTCACATAATATAGTATTTACTTACATAAATATTTTATCATTAATTGCATAGAATTTCCAATAAATGATTTGTAAAGTTTATTAAGGAACGCTATAATATTTGTACAAGAAGTTAATTTTTTATAAATACACATTTGGGGAAGGAATATCTTTTATGGAAATCGAACGCAAATTCTTAATTGAAAAGCTGCCGGCTGATCTTACCAGATATAAATGTCTTTTGATCGAGCAGGCTTACCTTTGTACTTCTCCCGTCCTCCGTATCCGCAGAGAAGATGATTCCTATTACCTGACTTATAAGGGAAAAGGCCTTATGGCACGGGAAGAATATAACCTTCCACTCAATAAAGATGCCTATGAACATCTCCTTGCCAAAGCGGACGGCAACATTATCTCTAAAAAAAGATACCTGATTCCTGTCACAAAGCCTATTTTTGCAAATGAATATAACTTTTCTGACAAAACAGCAGATTTAAAAATTGAGCTGGATATTTTTGATCCCCCCTTTGCACCTTTAATCATTGCCGAAGTAGAATTTCCTGATGAAAAAATGGCCAACGCCTTCATCCCGCCTGCATGGCTTGGGGAAGACGTGACCAATAATCCAGAATATCATAATTCCAATTTATCCCAAAAAGACCTGACCTAAAGTCAACTCCATTTTTTATGCGCCGGGAATGTTACAATAACCGTAGTACCTTTTCCTACGCTGCTTTTCACTTCCAATTTCGCATTATGGATTTTCGCTGCGTGCTTCACAATGGAAAGTCCAAGCCCTGTCCCGCCAACCTCCTTAGAATGACTTTTATCTACCCGGTAAAACCGTTCAAAAATCCGTTCCTGATGTTCAGGGGCAATTCCTATTCCAGTATCCTGCACTGATAAAACAACTGTATTTTTTTCATTTTCTACGCTTACAATCACTTTGCCATGTTCAGAATTATATTTAATTGCATTGTCACAAAGATTGTAAATTATACTATATAAAAGCCGGGGAATACCATTAACTACTGCCGGGATACCTGAAATTTCAAGTGAAATACAAGCCGCATCTGCTTCAGTCTCTAAACTTTGCACTGCATTTTGTGCCAGTTCGTAAAGATCAGTCTCCTCACATTTCATATCCGCTGCACCTTCATCAAGATGGGAAAGACTAATTACATCTTCCACAAGCCTTATCATACGCTGTGCTTCAGCATAAATTTTTCCCGCAAAGGGTATTCTGTCGTTTTCTTTTACCATATCATTCTTCAAAAGTTCCGCATATCCGGAAATAGAATGCAGTGGTGTTTTTAATTCGTGGGAAACATTTGCAGTAAACTCTCTGCGTATTTGTTCTGCATTTTCTTTTTCCGTAACATTGAAAAAAAACAGCGCTGCTCCTTTTACTGTATTTTCTGAAACAATCGGGTTAGCATCAACCTGATAAGTTTCCTCATTGAATGAAATAATTCTTTCTCCCTGTTCCCCCTGCAGTGCATTTGAAAGTATTTCCTGTAAATCAAGCTTGCGGCACAAAGAAAGCATATCCATACCAATGCAGTCTGCCTTAGCGCTCAGCAGTTTTCCTGCGGCAGGATTAATACTGATAACTTTCCCTTTCGGATTGAGCAGCACCATACCTTCATTCATACTGCTGACAATGGTATCCAATTCATTTTCTTTTTGGAGAATCTCATCCTGCTGTCTTAGCAATTGCCTTTGCTGACTATCAATGCGCCGCAAAAATGGAGATAATTCATCATAGCCTTCATTTTTCAGCGGATTATCAAGATCAATTTCATTTAAGGGCTTTACAATCTTTTTTGAAACCCGCACTGCTAAAACAATGGACAGTATCAATGCAATTGCAAAAATAACACAAACAGGCTGCGACATTCCCAAAAGAAGTACAAATATGGAATGCTGAGATATGGAAAGTCTCAGAACTGTACCATCCGCGAGTTTCTGCGCACAATAAAAAGAATGTTCCATCAAAGTCGAAGAATAGCGTCTGCTTTCTCCATAACCTTTTGCAATTGCCTCTTTTACTTCTTCTCTTTCTAAATGATTTTCCATTTCTGCAATGTCAGATTTGCTGTCATAAAGCACATTGCCATTTGCATCAATCCAGGAAATGCGGTAGTCCGCCACCTTTAAGTCACGGAAAAATTCAATTCCCTCATTTGTGACGCCTTGTGCAGCAAGATTCGTCTGCATTTTAAGCTGTGCCTGTTCCACATTGGAAAAATGTTCATACAATACACCCATAAACAAAATTACAGAAGCAAGAAAAACAATTACTGCAACAAAACATATTGAACGAAAAATGCGTTTTGTCATGCTTTTACCTCCATTCGATATCCAATTCCCCGTACAGTTTCTATATAATTGCCACATTCTCCAAGTTTCGTCCTAAGTGTGCCAATATGAACATCTACTGTCCGTGTTTCTCCCACATAGTCCATTCCCCATACCGTTTCCAAAAGATAATCCCGGGTAAATACACGTTCAGGATTTTCCATAAAAGTACGGAGCAGCTCATATTCCTTTAATGTAAGTTGAACACGTTTTCCATTTTCGACTACAGCATATGTCTCTAAATTCAATTCCAAATTCCCAATTTTTAAACTCTTTGCCTCATCAACAGGATTTACTCTCCGCAGCACCGCCTTGATCCGGGAAATCATCTCCATCATGCCAAATGGCTTTGCAAGATAATCATCAGCCCCAAGATCAAGACCGATCACCTTATCATACTCTGTCCCTTTTGCAGTTGCCATAATGACAGGAACCTTTTTTGTTGCCGGCAGCGTGCGCAGCTTTTTCAATATGGAAATGCCATCTTCACCAGGAAGCATAATATCAAGCATAATAAGCTGCGGTTTTTCTGTCTGCAAAGCACCAAAAAGATCATCACTACAGGTAAAGCCTTTTGCTTCAAATCCAGCAGCATTTAAGGTATATATCATTAAGTCACGAATCCCATCATCATCTTCAACACAAAAAATCATATCATCTACTTCCCTTCTTTATTGCCAGTAATAGAAAATAGTACCCATTTTGCAATATTAACAGCATGATCCCCTATGCGTTCAAAATACTTTGCAATCATCAATAAATCTATTGCATATTCGCCGTCTGTTTCAGGCTTGCTAAAAAAATCTATTAATATATTTTTTATTTTATCAAAAAAGGAATCTACCACATCATCATAATCTATAACTGCTTTTGCCATTTGTATGTCCTTTTTTACAAAAGCATCAATGCTGTCCGTAACCATCTTAATAACTGCAACTGACATATCATGGATGATCTGTGTATCGTTGGCGGAATTAATATTGGCCAATGTTACAATTTCTGCTATGTCCGCAGACTGATCTCCTATTCTTGCCATGTCTGTCACCATTTTCAGAGCCGATGAAACTACCCTTAAATCCTTTGCCACAGGCTGCTGATGCAAAAGCAGCTTTATACACATATTTTCAATTTCACGTTCTTTATTGTCAATCTGAACAGACAAATCAGGAACACCTTTTGCCAACGCTGGATTTCCCTCTGTCAAGGCTTTTGCCGACATAGCAATTGCACTTTCACAAAATGCCCCCATTTTAATTAATTCTTTGTTTAACAAATCTAACTGCTCATCAAATTTAAGACGCATTACCCAAACCTCCCCGTAATATAGTCTTCCGTCTGCTTCTTTCGGGGCATAGAAAACAGTTTTTCAGTTTCTCCAAATTCCACCATTTCTCCCAGCAGAAAAAAGGCCGTCCTGTCAGAAATACGCAGTGCCTGCTGCATATTGTGCGTCACGATAATAATCGTGTAATTCTTTTTTAATTCAATTGCAAGTTCCTCTACCTTTGCGGTAGAAATAGGATCAAGGGCGCTGGTTGGTTCATCCATCAGCAAAACCTCCGGCTCCACAGCTAATGCACGGGCAATACAAAGCCTCTGCTGCTGACCGCCCGACATACTAAGGGCTGATTTTTTCAGCCTGTCTTTTACTTCATCCCAAATTGCTGCCCCCTTTAAAGAACGTTCCACAATATCGTCCAATGCCGCTTTAGAGCGGATTCCATGTGTTCTTGGTCCAAAGGCAATGTTGTCATAAATGCTCATGGGAAATGGATTGGGCTTTTGAAATACCATTCCTACCCGTTTACGCAGCAAATTAATATCCATATTTCCATAAACATCTTCATCATCTAACCGAATACTTCCTGTTACCCGGCAGCCCTCTACCAAATCATTCATACGATTTAAACTCTTTAACAGTGTAGATTTTCCACATCCTGAAGGACCGATCAGAGCTGTGATTTCATGTTCCTTAAATGCTGCATTCATATTCTTTAAAGCCTGAAAATTTCCATAGAATATATTTAAGTTCTCTACCACGATTTTATCCATCTATTTTTTCCTCCATTCCGAAGCACTTTGGCTGAGGACGCGAGCAGAATTTCAAATTCTGCTCTGCGATCAATAGAATTTGTGACGCTTCGGCACAAATTCTTGGTTGAATAAATTGCTCATCAGAGAATTTATTCAACCTTGCTCCCATCTTTCCGTATTTCACCTTCCTATTTTTTTTGCTGCAAAGCTGGACAATCCGTTTATTATTATTACAACAACCAGCAATACAACCGCGGCTGCGTATGTTTGATTAATATACAAGCCCTCGCCTGAAATAGCGTACATATGAACAGATAAGGTGCGTGCCGAAGAAAAAATGCTGGATGCTATCTCCGCAACTGTTCCCGCAGTAAAAATCAGCGCTGCTGATTCACCAACAATACGCCCAATGCCGAGAATAACACCAGATAAAATGCCGGGAATGGCACTGGGGAGAACGATAGAAAACACAGTCCGCAGTTTTCCGGCGCCAAGACCAAAACTCCCCTCACGATAACTGTCCGGCACACTTCGCAGGGCCTCTTCCGTCGTCCGCATGATAAGCGGAAGAATCATAATGCTTAAAGTTAAAGCCCCAGCTATTAAAGATAATCCCAAGTCAAGAAATTTCACAAAAAATAAAGATCCAAACAGTCCATATACAATTGATGGGATTCCAGATAATGTTTCAGTAGTAATACGTACGATAGAAATGAACTTATTCCCACGCTGCGCATATTCTGTCAAATAAATTGCGGCGCCAATTCCCGTAGGAACCGCAAACAACAAGGATACCAGCGTTATGGACAATGTATTAATAAGCGCCGGAAGCAGGGAAACATTTTCAGTTGTGTATTTTATTTCAAATAATTGCGGTGTCAAATTGGGAATACCTTTTACAAGTATGTAGGAAATAATGAAAAACAACGCAAGCATTGTAAAAAATGCAGCAAACCATACTAAAAAAAGCAGGAACAGGGATTTTGGATCCCTTCTATATGCATTCCACTTCCGCCTTAGATCACCAGCCATCTATTCTTCCCTCCTTTTAAACAAAGACAAAGACAGATTGATCAGAAGAATAAAAACAAACAATACAACCGCTGTGCCAATTAATGCTTCACGGTGCAAATCTGTAGAATATCCCATTTCCAAAACAATATTTGTGGTCAACGTCCGCACGCCGGAAAGGAGGCTGTCTGGAATAACCGTTTGATTTCCCGCAACCATCATAACAGCCATTGTTTCACCCACTACCCGGCCAATCCCTAATACAACGCCTGCAAAAATACCGCTTTTTGCTGCAGGGAGCATTATATAAAAAACACTTCTTTCGTGGGAAGCTCCAAGTGCAAGCCCACCCTCATAATAGCTTTCCGGAACTGCACGGATCGAAGCTTCTGAGACACTAATAATCGTAGGCAGGATCATCAATCCTAACAAAACAGAAGCCGTTAAAACACTCATTCCACGCCCACCGAAAACTTCCCTGACAAAAGGAACCAAGACAACCAGCCCAAAAAAACCGTACACCACTGATGGGATTCCCGCCATTAGATTAACGGCTGCTTTCAGGGGAGAATAAATATTTCTTGGACAAAAACATGCCATAAACACTGCTGTCAATATTCCAACTGGTACGCCAACAAGCAATGCTCCGGCAGTTACATAGAAAGAACCTACAATCATCGGGAAAATCCCGTAAAGGTTATTTGCCGGCTTCCATTTTGTACCCAGCAAAAATTTGAAGACACCTATTTCTTTTATCGCCGGAATACCGCTTGCAAATAGGAATGTGCAGATCAAAATCACCGCCGCAATGGAAACACAGGCTGTTAAGAAAAAAATGTGCTTCATGGCCTTTTCTTTTACATGCTTCATGATCATACTCCTTGATGTAAGGGGGAGCGGCTTTCATGATGCCGCCCCGTAAAATTTTACTGTGATATTTCACCCCAATTAGCAGCATTCCCCATAAAAATATCTTTCACCTGTTCACTTGTAAGGCTATTTATAGGGCAATCCTTATTTACAATCACTGTGATGCCATCCATTGCAATTACAATAGACTCAAGTCCCTCTTCGATTTCGGAATCTTTCAATTCCCGGGAAGCCATACCAATATCATGAGGTAAGGTTCAGCTTA
>DKUR01000083.1:0-43218 GCA_002490775.1 Lachnospiraceae bacterium UBA7199
AAATTGCGGCTTTTGGGGGAAAAAACAGGCAGGCCATCTAATCACTCTGTTGCAAACATATAACCTACATCACCGTAAAAACTCCTCATATCTGCTTTTTCCTTCTCCCATATAGCTGTCAGCTCATAGATCTTGTCAGGCTCTAAATGCAGTAGTAATGTAGGTTCATAAATTGTAATAACAGAAAGCTCCCTGACCTGCGTATTTCCTACATCATCAGCATCCCATTTTCTGACAATGAACTGATCCGGCACAACATCCATACCGACGCTATAGAGAATTGTATCCATTCTTTGATACTTTGGCAGTTCCAGCTTGGCAATCTGTGCTGCTGCATCCAAAGGATGCGCGCCGCATGCAATAACTCCTGTCATTTCTCCGCCGCTTCCATAGTTCCATGAATAATTTCCCGGCAAAACTTCAAAGGATTCCCATGTACTTGACAATGGATCAGAAAGATTTATGGCCGGAGGGGATGTAAACATCAGGTCATAATCTGCCCTTAAAGGTTCTTCCGGCCCATCTAAAGGAAGAATATCCTTTGCAAGATATTTGGGTATTCCAGAAATTTCTTCTTCCAGATTCTGCATTAAAATACGAATAAAGCCTCCCTCTGAAAGCTCCGAAACAATAGAAACAGTTTCCGGCACTTCCACGTAAAATACTCCTGGAAATGCATCAGCGTCAGAACTGATCAAGATTTCCTGACCGCTTATTTCTTTAATGTGGGCAGGAATTTCTACAGCTTCTCCAGATACTATCATTGGCTGCATATTTATTTTCCCGCTGGTTCCCGAATCATCCACCAAGGCCGAAGCAGGGGATTCCTGAACCACTGCATTCTCTTCCGGCAGTTCATCTTCCGTATTCTCCACACGTGATTTTTCCTCAGGTTCGTCTTCAGTGATCACTTGCTCCGGCTCTTTCCCAGTCTCTGTCCCACATCCCATAAACAACGCCATTGCGAAAAGCATAACTCCCCATAAAAATAAAATTCTTTTCTTTTTTTCATTTCTATTCATTAATACCTCCATCCTCCCACTTGAGCGGGCACACAAATCTTTTAAAAAACAGACACAACTATGTAATCAATATTTTTCTTTACAATAGATACGTTTTTTCTGCTTCTTTTTATGGGAAAAAGCAGCCTGCATTTCACAGACTGCTTTTTATTATGCTCTTGTCAATTATATACTAAAATCAAATTTACTGCCGCTGGTAAACCTTCCCTCTTCTTTGATCTGGCTCCAGTCAACATTCCTGATTTTCTCAATCAGCTCTTCAACAGAATCGGCCTCAACACGTGTCCTTTTACTTCTTTTTTCCTGCATGGCAGCCTCTTCCCTTTTGGTTTCCCTTGCATTTTCAATCCGCTCTCTCTGCTTTTCGCTTACTTTTTCAAGTTCTGCAAAAAAACTCATAGAACCGTCTTTATCAATGGCAACGCCTACACGGGACACCTCATCCCCTCTTGCACCTAATTGCTGCTTCATGTTTGAAAGTTCTGATGCCGCACCTTCTAACAAATTCAACTGCTTTTCTTTCGTTTTTCCATCAGATGCCATTTCCTCCAAAAGCTCAGGTTCAATCAAAACACTGTACTCTTTGGTACCTCTTTTCAGATAAGCAGATGCTTCTTCCTCGCTTTCGTAATCGGCAACAATAAAATCCATATTACGGTACTTTTTTTTCAACTCTTTTAAAAGATCCTGCGCTTTTCTACTGAGCTGTACTTCTTTTCCCTTTTTGGTTCCTTCTGCCTTAGTTGTCCTGGAAGTTTCCTGCTCTTTCTTATCGCGCACTCTGCTTTCGTAATAACTACTCTGATAAGCGTTATATCCGCTTACTTTGTCCATATTTTGCCCTCCTTTGCACTATACGTAATTCCATTTACGCTTCTTCTTTATATATCGGATATAAAAGAAGTTTTATTTAGCAATTTTCCAGCCTATTTCAATGGGTTTTTATAAAACTCCTTAAAGGTGTCATAACCTTCTTTCGCAAGCTGTTCCTTCTGAAACTTTTTATTTTTGTTCATTCGTACTACCAGCACCTGTCTTCCAGCTTTTCTTTCTTCCTGGGCCTTACAAATCACCTTGCACAGTTCTTCACTGGGAAGTCCTTTTTCCAGCAGATACGCTATCCTTTCCGGCTGGGCAGGCACCTTGAATCCACTTTCCATAAGGAGAAGTATGATCCGCTCAAAGCCAATGGAAAATCCACAGGCAGGCACATCATTTCCGGTAAATTTTCCTACCATCTTGTCATATCTTCCGCCGCCTCCGCAGCTTCCTCCAAACTCCGGCATTGCAATCTCAAAAATAGTTCCTGTATAATATGACATGCCGCGTACCAAGGTAGGATCAAAAACAAGTTCAAAGCAATCATTTTGGGTAGCACGCACACTTTCCATAATCTCATCAAGACTGACTTTCACTTCTTCCTTCAGGAAATCTCCCAGTTCTTCTGCCAGAAATTCAAGTCCGTTATCTGCTGTTTCCAATCCTTTAAACAAAGCAAGATACTTTTCAACGCTTTCCTTGTGAAACCCATTTTCCAAAAGTTCTGTTTCCACGCCCTCAAGACCGATTTTATCCATTTTGTCCAATGTAATAAACACACTGTCATAAGTAGTCTCGTCAAAGCCACTGTAAGCAGCCATTGCCTTTAGAATTCTTCTTTCATTGATTCTGATTTGGAAATTCTTAAATCCAAGCCTTCCAAGTGTAGTGGTGGTAGCCAGAATCAACTCTATCTCCGCAAGATTAGAAGGCTCCCCTAAAATATCTATATCACACTGCATAAACTGGCGGTAGCGGCCTCTCTGAGGCCGGTCTGCCCTCCAGACATTCCCCATTTGAAGTGCCTTAAAAGGGCTGGGCAGTTCATTTGCATGATTGGAAAAAAAACGTACCAAAGGGACTGTAAGATCGTAACGGAGTCCTCCGTCCACAAGGTCCCTTTCGTTTTCAGCAGTTTCCAGATTCAGCTTTTCTCCTCTTTTTAAAATCTTAAAAATCAGTTTTTCATTCTCACCGCCCTGTTTATTACTTAAATTTTCAATGTTTTCAACACATGGTGTTTCAATTGATGTAAAACCAAATTCACCATAAGTTTTTTTGATCACACCAATCACATAATCACGTATCTGCATCTCCTGTGGGAGAATATCTTTCATGCCGGTAACCGGCTTCTTACTTAATGCCATAATCCTGCTCCTTCATCACCTTGTATTATTTTTACATTCTACATGGTTTCGTATTATATTGCAAGAATGAACTGTTACTTGCACTTCTTATTATTATATATTATAATGTACAAAGTTATTTTGAGGAGGATTCAAGGAGGAAAAACCATGTCATTTGAATTTATTAAAAAGCTGCCAACTCCTGACGAGATCAGGGAGCAATTTCCAATTTCGTCTCGTCTGGTTCAATTAAAAAAAGAAAGAGATGCAGAGATACGTGATGTAATTACAGGAAAAAGCAATCGTTTTCTTGTAATCATAGGGCCTTGTTCTGCAGATAATGAAGACGCTGTATGCGATTATGTAACACGCCTGTCCAAGTTGAATGATGAAGTAAAAGAGAAACTGATTTTAATTCCCCGCATTTACACCAATAAGCCCAGAACTACTGGTGAAGGTTATAAAGGAATTGTGCATCAGCCTGATCCAGAACAAAAGCCTGATTTTCTTGCCGGATTAATTGCTATGAGAAAAATGCACATACGGGCGATTGAAGAATCTGGTTTAACTGCCGCTGATGAAATGCTTTACCCTGAAAACTGGGGCTATGTATCTGACATTTTATCTTATGTTGCCATTGGTGCGCGATCTGTTGAAGACCAGCAGCACAGAATTGTTGTAAGTGGTTTTGATATTCCTGCCGGTATGAAAAACCCTACCAGCGGCAATTTAACAGTTATGCTAAACTCTGTACACGCTTCCCAGCACCCTCATTCCTTTATTTACCGGGGATGGGAAGTACAAACCAACGGCAATGAACTTGCTCACACGGTTTTACGCGGCGCAACTAATAAGCATGGCGGAAATCTTCCCAATTATCACTATGAAGATTTAAATCTGCTTCTTACACTATACAATGAACGGGATTTAAAAAATCCTGCTGCCATCATTGACACCAATCACAGCAATTCCAACAAGCAGTTTGAACAACAAACCCGCATTGTAAAGGAAATCATGCACAGCCGCAAGTTAAGCCCTGATATTCACAAGCTTGTAAAGGGCGTTATGATTGAAAGTTATATTGAAGAAGGCTGCCAGAAGGTAGGCGGCGGTGTCTATGGAAAATCTATTACAGATCCCTGCTTAGGATGGGAAGCTTCCAAGCAGTTAATTTATGATATTGCAGAATACGAATAAATTTTTTAAAACCCCGCCTCACCGGCGGGGTTCTTTATAACAAAAATCACCACTGTTTTATTCCACAGTAAGAATATCTGCAAACCCTGTAATTTCAAAAACCTCCTGTATGGTATCATTTACATTTCGAATTACCATGCTTCCCTGTTTATTCATTGTTTTTTGTGCAGCCAATAAAACACGCAGTCCGGCGGAAGAAAGATATTCCAGCCCTGCAAAATCCAAAATGAGAACCTTTATCCCTTCCATGCTTTCCTTTAAAGCACTCTCCAGCTCCGGTGCTGTCGTTGTATCAAGACGCCCCGTTAAAGCTACGCTCAGTTCACTTCCATTTACCTTTTTTTCAATTGTCATAATTTTTCCTCCATTGATTAATTTAAAAATTTTTTATTCTCCAATCTTTTTTTTAATGCGGAGAATATTTTGTCCATTCTTATATTCATATGAAATATCATCCATGCTTTTCTTCACCATATAAATTCCCAAACCGCCAATTTCCCGTTCTTCTGCAGATAAGGCAATATCCGGATCCTTTTTATCCAGTGGATCATACTGTACACCATGATCAATAAAGGTTATTACAACTGCAAGCGGCTCCCTGGTAACCTCTACCCGCACCGTTGCAGGTCCAACTCCCGGATGATAAGCATAATAGGCAATATTACTAAACAATTCGTCTATTGCAATATCAATCTGCATCTGTGCTTTCATAGGACAATCAAGCGCTTCCAGTTGTTCATCCACAAATGACGTTACCTGTTCAATATTTTCAATCACTGCATTAATTGTCAATTCTTTCATTCAGCATCCTCCCTCATCTGCTCCTTATATTCTAAGCACAGCATTGTAATATCATCAAACTGAGGCGCTTCCCCTACAAAATCATCAATATCTTTTTTCAGTTCCGGCAATAATTCTGATGGGGAAAGAGCAGAATTTTTAGCAAGAAATTCTTCCAGCCTTCCCATACCATAAAGCTCATTGGCCGAATTGGTGGCTTCTGTGACACCATCTGTATACTGGAATATCTTATCACCTGGTGAAAGCTGCATACAGCCGCATTTATATTTTATCCCCTCCATGCCGGCAAGAACGAAACCTGCCCGCAGTTTATAAGGCTTAAACACGTCATTTTTCTTACAAATATAAGGAATTTCATGCCCCGCATTCACAAACTTAAATTCGCCGCTTACAAGATCAAGCACCCCTTCAAAGGCAGTGATAAACAACTCTTCGCTGTTGGATTCACAAAGAAGTCTGTTTACCTGGGTAAATACTTCTCCCAAATCCCTCCCTGGCTGGGTATGGTCCTTGATCAATGTTTTTCCAATCACCATAAACAAAGCTGCCGGGACACCCTTTCCTGACACATCCGCCATGACAATGGCAAGGTGGCGTTCATCTACCATAAAGAAATCATAAAAATCGCCGCCGACCTCCTTTGCCGGATTCATTGTAGCATAAATATCAATTTCCTTCCGTTCTGGAAAAGCAGGAAAGATACTTGGCAGCATATTCGCCTGTATCCTTGTTGCCACTGACAACTCTGTATTCACCCGCTCCTTTTCCGCTGTTATTGCAGTCAGGTTTTGAATATAATCAACAATATCCATCTCCATTTTGCTAACTGCCCTCGCCAGCACTCCAATCTCATCCTTTTTCTTTACACCAGACAGCACATCAGAAGGAATGCTGGAATCTGCAAATCGTTTTGCCTCATTGGTAACCACCAGAATAGGGGAAATAATTTCTTTATGTAAAACCAAACTATAAATAATCAAAAACAATAAAATTGCTGCCAATGTACCTGCAAGTACATGTACCACATAAGTATTCCTGGCATTTTCCAGTTTGGTCATAGCCTTTTCCACACCAATAATGGCTACAATCTTTCCTTTTGAATCATATACCGGAAGTCCGGCTGTAGTGTGCGCGCCTGACTCCTCCGAATAGGAATAAAGATATTCTGAAGCCCGTTCTCCTTTTGTCACAATGTTACGGACATTGTTCACGTATTTTTCATCCACTCCCAAAGCTGTATATCCAAAAGGATAACGGTCAAATCCGCTTTTTGAATTCACCGCATCATAAATGTATGTAAGTGTCTGATAATCGGAAGTATCCACTTTGGCTACATAAATAAAGGTAGTATTGGTGGCATCAACCAAATCATCCAGACGTTTTAAAATTTCATCATACTCCTCATCTGTCTGTCCGCTGGAAAGATATTCATCAAACTTATCAGGATTTAAACACGCCCTTGCCGCTTCTGCAATTTCATATGCAGAATCATTATACTGCTGTTCCAGCACCTGTGTAAATTCCTTATAGCCAACTGTACTGCACACCACACCAAGCAGAATGCCAAAAATAACAACTCCTAATGTAAGTTTTCCGGCAATTCCGGCTTTTTTGTGATTTACCCGCTTTTTCATTTCCACCTTCATGGTCCTCCTTATTTCTGCTGTCGTTCTGATGCAAAAAACTGTCTTTTTTCTTCCGTATCCAAAAAATGCAGCAGTTTATTCTGCCCCATCACTCTCCCTTTTTCTGAAAGCTTCTGCTCATACCTTTTAAAACTTCCTTTACGCAAAAATGCAATCTGTAAAGAACCTATTTCACGCATCTTCCGACAACATTTATATTCATAGTTGGCGCTGCACAGGCAGTCTTCCAAAATTTCTTCCACATTGACGTCAGTCTTCCCCCTGCATTCCATATAAAACAGATATCTGGGAAGAATACCAGATACATCCTCCTGCACACAATATCCTTTCACTACAATTCCCGTTTTCTGCTCAAAATATTTGACTGCCTCCTCCAACTGCTCCAGATTGCTTTTTTCCCCTGCTAAATTTATCATTTGGTTTAAGCGGTAACAAAATTTTACTACCGGAGCCTTCCCATACCAGTCAACGACTTCTATCACATCCTTCATGCGGTACCGGTATAATCCCGAATGATTTGTAAATAAAAGCTCATATTTTTCTCCTTTACATAGCTGCCAAAGCAGTTTGGGCCTTGTTATCTCACCAGATTCTTTTACAGAAAGAGGAATAAACTCAAAAAATCCTGCCTCAGGAAACAAAATATAGGCATCAGGTTCGTTGATCTTTCTTGCTATCCCAAAAATACCTTCTGATGCCGCATAAGCAAAATAATGAATGGGAATAGCACCGGCATATTCCTTTACCTTATTTGTATAATAAGAAAAAGTACTGCCGCCGATCGCCAATACATACTTTACCTCTGGCCAAATCTTCCCAATCATCCCCTGCCGCAGGTTTTCATAAGGAAGTTTTCTTAATTGCTGCGCGCGCAGCGGATCAGGCGGCAGCTTTTGTATTACATAGCGTTTCCACCTGTCTGCAAGATCAATTTTCTCATCTACGCTCCCCTGCTCCATATCCTGCAGCAACAGTTTCCAGTTTTGATAAATATAATCCATAACACCTGCTGCGCGGTTAATAAAAACCCCATGAATAGCCCGAAGTCCAGGCTGGGCAAGAGCAAACCTTACTTTCACATACAAAAGGTCCTCTAACGTTTCCGGAAAAAGCACTTCCTTCGGCACACAATAATCTGAAGCATCAAATCCGCCCTCCCGGTCAAGCCATTGATAAAGCGAACCGGAACGTATTCCATTCATTTTTCCATTTTCCATGTATGTTTTGGCAAATTCTCCAATTTGAAAAATTGGACCAAATATTTCTTTTTCAGGTAATTCCATGTAATATTCCATTACCATCCCATAAATAATGCCATATGCGTATATGTACTGAATTTCCAGATCCGTTTTTGTCAAAGGCAGATATTTTGCCTCTCCTGTAGTACCGGAGCTGATGCAGAAATAGACTGGCTCTTCTTCTGTCAATATATTTTTTTCTCCTTGTATCACATTATTAATGTATTCCTCATAATTTTTATAGGAGGAAACTGGTACGTTTTCCTGAAATTCCTCTATCCTTCTGATTTCCGCAAACCGATACTTTTTTCCATAAAGAGTACTTTTGTTTCGTTCCAAAAGATCAAAAAGCATATCCTCCTGTACTTGTGACACATTCTCTTTCGTTGCTCTAAGGCGTTCTAATGCTTCCTGCCCCAGCCTTGCATAATCTATTTTCATTTTTACGCATATTCTCCTGCTAAATAAAAATCTGAACCATATTCATACCGAAGGTTCTGTAATACATCGTATGTTCCACCATGTTTTCTATTAAACGGATTCCCATATACATATCTTCTTCCTCTCCAGCCTCATAGTAGAGCGGATTAAACTCCTTTCCGCTATAACGAATGCGAATGCCGATTTTTTCTGAAAGAGAATATACCCGAAGATCAAATTCAACTTTTTCTGATGTATTAACTGTTGTAATCAAAGTCATAATCTCTTCCATCGCCAGGCTGATCCGCATAACCTGTTTTGGAAGCATACCGTTCTCTTCACAAAAAAAAGTAATTTTGCTGCTGGCCTCGCAAATCTCCTCTGCTTCACCTTTTACAGAAAAATTAATTACTTTTCCTGATTGTTCCAGTTCATTATCCATCAAAAGAAAAGGAGAATATTGCGGATAAAAGCAATGATAAATCCCTGCTGCCAAAAGCCAGATAAGGAGCGTAAATAATTCACCAAGAAATAAAAACCACCAAGGGTTTTTGCCGAAATGGCATACCAAAATTAGACTACAACAGGCCATAAGGAATACACGGAGTAAAATAATGGCGTTTGCCCACAATACATGCCCTGATACGTTATAGTACCCTGCTAAAATACAGTTAAGCAGCGCCGGTATCATCCCAAGGGCCAGACAGAAAAAAGGAAATTTAAGGGAACTGGAAAGCCCATATCCCTTTGCCACCAGATCAGCCCCTGCAAGTATGAGCAGGGAAAATAAAAGACAATAAGGCACTCCGCTTTTTACTTCTCTTACAAGCAAAAGTCTGGCGCTTTTATTGTCGCGCTCTCCATTATAAATGCCAAGCATTGCAGATGCCGCCTGGGGTACACCTGCTGTAACACTCTCACCAAAAGCACTAATACATCCTACCGCTGTAAAAGCCGCCACCATCTCACTGCCGCCATAACTAAGAAGCAGCATATTAATTACTGTTACCCGCAGCGTTTGAAACAAATTATTGAAAGCGGAAGGGCTCCCTGCCTTTGCAATCGCTCCAAAGGAAACCTCCCTGCTGGCATAACAAATCCCAAAAGAAAAACTGCTTTTTTTGTCACATAATCTAATGAAACCAAGAAAACATGCGGCTGCAGTTGCAAGCACACTGGCAAGGGCTGCTCCAAACACGCCCATGTCAAATACATATAAAAACAATACATCCAGCAGAACATTTCCCCCACCCATTAAAAGCATCATCCATGTGACCTGTTCATTTCTCCCATCAAGCCGAAGATACCAAAAGGGAATATAAATTAAAATTTTTGGCAGTGCACCTGCTATAGTCACTCCTGAATATATCATCACAAGAGGAGATATCTGTTTTTCCGGACATAAAAATCCGGCCAGAGGCTTAAGCCATAAAAGACCAGCCGCTGTAATCATAAGGGAAATTGCCACACACCAGAAAATTCCCATTTGATAAAGCTTTTGCGCTTTCTCATTTTGATTTTTACCAATTGCATCGGCTCCACAAATGGCAGTGCCTGATACCAGAAAGGAACCGGCTATACATAATACAAGATAAACCGGAAGGCTAAAGTTAACAGCAGCCAAAGCATCTGTTCCCAGCCGCTGTCCCACTAAAATTCCATCTGCAAGAATATTGATGTTTCCACTTAAAATGGATAACATGCAGGGAATCAACGCTTTGTTATACGCCTTTTTCAGAAAATGTTCATTCTGCTCTAATTCAAAGCCTGCCATAATAATTCCTACCTTAATCTTTTGTGCAATTATACAATAAATATGTTTTTCTCTCTATTTGCTTGGGACAATTAATCCATTTTTCGGTATAATTTGTACTTTGCCAGCCATCCTTATGTTAAACAACGGATGCCAGGCTTTGCCAGCCATCCTTATGTTAAAAAATAAAGCCACCGCAAAAATTCTGCAGATGACTTTATCTCTAATAATATTATTTAATTATAGCTAAATGATATTCGCTGCTTATGACTTTAACATCTCATAGTCATTTCATTAATGTCTGGGATGGGCCTTGGCATACACCTCTCTGATCCTGCTGTGATTCATATTTGCATAAATCTGTGTAGTAGAAATATCAGAATGCCCCAGCATTTCCTGTACACTTCTTAAATCAGCCCCATTTTCAACCAAATGTGCCGCAAAGGAATGCCGCAGCGTATGAGGTGTAATATCTGCCACAATCCCTGCCTTCTTGGCATAATATTTGACCAGTTTCCAGAATCCCTGCCTGCTCATAGGCTGTCCTGAACAATTTACAAATAAATATTCCGATTCTTTATCCTTGATCATTGCGGTCCGGGTTCCTTCTAAATACCGCAAAAGAGCGTTCTTTGCCTCATTTCCAAAGGGAATAATCCTTTCCTTCTCTCCATCCCGGCAAAATAGGTATCCCATCTGTAGATTTACATCCTCAAGTTTTAGGTGAATCAATTCCGTCACTCTGATTCCTGTGGCATACAAAAGCTCCAACATTGCTTTATCCCGTATTTCTTTAGGCGAATTTCCCAAAGGCTGCTCCAACAGCCTTACCACTTCATCCGTTGTGAGAATTTCCGGCATCTTTTTTTCAATTTTGGGTGCATGTAATGTTTCTGCTGTGTCTTCCATAACCATCCCAGCTTTAAACATATAATGATAAAATGCTTTTAAAGATGCTATATTCCGTGAAATAGTTGCGGCAGAAAATTTATTTTTTTCCAAAAAAAGAATATAGGAATTTAAATTTGTGATTGTAATTTTCTTAACATCTTCTATTCCCTGCTGCTCCATGTAATTTCTTACCTTCATCAAATCTCTGCGGTATGACTGCTCTGTGTTTTCGGAAGTTTTTTTCACATTATGTAAATAAACTATAAATTCATTAATCTCTGTGTTCATCTTTAAAATTGCTTCTCCTGCCAATTCAAACTTTATAAAAAATACGTTTACATAAACCATGTTTTGTAACCATTATAATCAGAAAAAGTAAGAAAAGCAAACTCATTTTTTACCTGTTTTCCGCATATTTTTGCCTATTTCATACTCAAAATACAATATATCGGAAATACCAAATTATGTAAATACAACATGTTGTAAAAAAATAATTAAAATATTTTTACCAGATCTGAAATTAAAATTGGGTTTACATAACTCTCCAAAAAGCAACCAATCAAAATAACAATCCATATCCATAAAAGAATAATGCCCTGATGCAGAAACTGCTGTTTTTTGCTTCTATAATATGATGTCACTATATTTCCTCCTGTTTGTCCTTTGCTGCAGTTTTCATAACACCATCCTAAAAGCATGACCTGCGCTGGTATCAAAAGCAATTGATGGGGAAACACACTTCCTAAAATCAAAAGCAGTCCTTTAATTCCAAATCGTATAGTTGCTGCCGTAATTGTCATTCCTGCCAGCATTCCCTGCCATACCACACAGGCATACACAGAAATCAGTCCAATTCCAGTACTTGATAATAAAATTAAAATAATACCTGAACCCATTCGATGCCGCAATACATACTTTAAAAAACTTACATGATTAATTTCAATGTACTTCAGTCTATTCATTGAGGCAGTGCTGAAAATTCCTTCTTCTGAAAGAAAAAAATTAGTTCCAAGATTCATAACCATAACTCCCAGAAGAAAGCTGCCTAAAAACAAATAAAACCAGCGTATATAAATACTGTTTTTCCCGCCTTTTAGCATTTTATATCCCTTATTCTTTTCTTCAAGCTATATATATGAAAAACAAGCTGTGCATATGCACAGCCTGTTTCAGAAGTGTCCGTATAAAATTTATGCCTTCATATACTTATCTTTATAAGCCATAATCGCCGCAACTGTTTTAGAATCCTGAATTTCTCCGGCAAAAATCTTTTGCGTCAGCTCTTCTACTGTGTAGGCCCCTACCTGAACATACTCATCTTCATCCAAATGCTGTTTCCCCAAAGTTAAACCAGTGGCAAGATAAATATCTATTTTTTCATTGCAAAAAGCAACTGTTGTATAAATACTAATCAACAATTCCGCATGATCTGCCTTATAGCCGGTCTCCTCCTCCAGTTCCCGCAAAGCGGCATCCATCGTAGGTTCATCAACTGAATTCAAGCCTCCTGCCGGAATTTCCAGTGTATAGCGCTCCAGCGCATTCCGATATTGCCTTACCATAATAAGACGCCCCGTTTCATCCACCGGAACCACCGCCGCAGCTCCTTTATGTTTGATAAAATCCCACTTTACAACATTGCCGTTTGGCACCTGCATGGTATCCTGATAATAGTCAATAATCGCCCCATGTGCCACTAAATCTCTTGCAATCCTTTTAAACTCTTCCATTTTTCTATACTCCAAAAATGCCATTATTAATTTTTTGAAAGAAGCTTTTCAACACTGGTCAGCTTGACACATAGTACAAACAAATCAGTTGCCACGACTAACTCCTCCAGTGAAGGGAAGGTAGGCGCCAGACGAATATTACTGTCCTTCGGATCTTTTTTATAAGGATAAGTTGCACCTGCACCTGTAAGAACTACACCTGCTTCTTTACATTTCTCAACAATTGACTTTGCGCAGCCTTCCATTGCATCAAAAGAAATAAAATAACCTCCATTTGGATTAGTCCATGAACCAATTCCAAGACCTGAAAGCTCACTTTCCAAGACCTTTAATACTGCTTCAAATTTAGGCCGCATGATTGCTGCATGCCTTTTCATATGCGCCTTCATACCATCAATATTTTTAAAATATTTTGTATGGCGGAGCTGATTTAATTTATCATATCCAATTGTCTGAATTGTCATGGCCGCTTTGATCTGCGCTAAGTTTGCAGGCGATGTTACAATTGCTGCAATCCCTGCACCAGGAAATGTCACCTTAGAGGTGGAGCAGAACTCATACACCATATCCGGATTACCAGCCTTCTCACATTCACCTAAAATCTCCAGCAGCTTATCACTCCTATCTTCATATAAGTCATGCACTGCATAAGCATTATCCCAGAAGATTCTGAAATCTGCTGCTGCGGGTTTTAATGCCGCAAATCTTTTTACTGTTTCATCTGAGTAAGTATATCCTTGAGGATTAGAATATTTGGGTACGCACCAGATTCCTTTTACTGCCGAATCCTCACTTACATATTTTTCCACCAGATCCATGTCAGGCCCGTCTTCCTTCATGGGAATATTTATCATTTCAATCCCAAATTGCTCTGTGATTGCAAAATGTCTGTCATACCCGGGAACAGGACACAAAAATTTTACTTTATCCAACTTACACCAAGGCGTGTTACCAAGCACTCCAAGCAGCATGGACCGCGCAATAGTGTCGTACATAACATTCAAACTGGAATTACCAAAAACAATTACCTTATCCTCCGAAACCTCAAGCATATCCGCCAGCAGTTTTCTTGCCTCCGGTATACCATCCAATAGCCCATAATTTCTACAGTCAACGCCAGTTTCTGTAGTGACATCCGCATCTGAAATAACCATACCTAAGAAATCCTTTTCCATATCCAACTGAGCCGGTGACGGTTTTCCTCTGGACATATCCAACTGCAATCCCTTTGCCTTAGCTTCCTCATATTCTTTATGCAGTTCATCTTTCAACGCAAGCAGCTCATTTTCACTTAATTCCTTATATGCCTTCATGGTGCATATCCTCCTGTTTTTATCTCTTATGGTATCTTTGGATAATTGTATACAATCCAATGCCCATATTATTCTACTATAACATTCTTAAAGTAACAAGAGTTTTTTCTTTTTATTTACAAAATTATTGTCGTAACCCTTGGTATTTATAAAAATCTCTATAATTCCAAATAATGAATACAAAAAAGAGGGTTCCCTAAGTCATTATAAACTCTGGGTTACCCTCTTATAACTCTAACTTAACCGGTAACTGAAATAACTTTATTTTGCATAATCAATTACCCTTGATTCTCTGATCACGTTTACTTTTATCTGTCCAGGATATTCAAGTTCAGCTTCAATCTGCTTTGAAATATCTCTGGCTAAAAGTACCATGTCAGAATCAGAAATCTGTTCTGGAACTACCATTACACGAATCTCTCTACCTGCCTGAATTGCAAAAGATTTATCTACTCCTTTAAAATTGTTTGTGATATCTTCTAATTGTTTTAATCTGCTTGTATATGTTTCAAGGGTTTCTCTTCTTGCGCCTGGTCTTGCAGCAGATATTGTATCAGAAGCCTGTACAATACATGCAATCAATGACTGAGGCTCAACATCTCCATGATGAGATTCAACTGCATTAATGACAATAGGCGACTCTTTGAACTTTCTGCAAAGTTCAACGCCTAACTGAATGTGTGAACCTTCCATCTCATGATCCACAGCCTTGCCTATATCATGTAATAAGCCTGCTCTCTTGGCCATTCTCACATCCAGACCAAGTTCTGCCGCTAAAAGTCCTGAAAGCTGTGCTACTTCTATGGAATGCTTTAATGCATTCTGTCCATAGCTTGTTCTGAACTTCATCTTACCAAGCAGCCGCACAAGTTCAGGGTGAATACCATGTACGCCAACCTCTAAGGTGGCAGCCTCCCCTTCCTCCTTGATCATAATCTCAACTTCTTTTTGCGCTTTCTCAACCATTTCCTCAATTCTAGCTGGATGAATACGTCCATCTACGATTAATTTTTCAAGCGCAATTCTTGCTACTTCCCTGCGGATAGGATCAAAGCCGGACAAAATGACTGCCTCCGGCGTATCATCAATAATCAGGTCAACACCGGTAAGAGTTTCAAGGGTTCTAATATTCCTGCCCTCTCTACCAATAATTCTTCCTTTCATTTCATCATTTGGAAGCTGAACTACAGAAATTGTAGTTTCGGAAACATGATCTGCCGCACATTTCTGTATGGCCGTAACTACATATTCCTTTGCCTTCTTATCCGCTTCATCTTTGGCGCGATTCTCCATTTCCTTGATCATCACAGCCGTTTCATGCTTTACTTCATCTTCAACAATTTTTAATAAATATTCTTTTGCCTGTTCGGAGGTTAAACCAGAGATTCGTTCCAGTTCCTGTAATCTTTGTTCGTTCAGCTTTGAAATTTCAACCCGCTGCTTTGCAAGCTCGTCCTCACGAGCAGCAAGGCTGGCTTCCTTTTTCTCAATCGCATCTGACTTCTTATCAATGTTCTCTTCTTTCTGCTGAATTCTGCGCTCATAACGCTGCGCTTCTGCACGACGTTCCTTAATTTCCTTGTCCAATTCATTTTTGGTACGAATGGACTCTTCCTTAACTTCCAGTAAGGATTCGCGCTTTTTGGTTTCAGCAGTTTTCAAAGCCTCATCAATGATTTCGCGTGCCTTCTCCTCAGCATTTCCAATCTTAGCTTCCGACACTTTCTTGTAATAAGCGGTTGCTAACAGCCATGCTGTGGGAGCTGCCACGATCAGCGTAACGATGACTGCTATCAAAACTTGCATCATTTACAGGAGCACCTCCTTATTTAATTTTCATTGTACTATTATCTATATAGAATGTGTTAACAGCATCAACATTCTAAAAGCAAATTACAACACTTAAATTTTAAACTTAAATAGTAGTTATGTCAAGTGAAAGTACATTTCTTATAGTTTCAATTGCAAATCCCTTCCGATATAAAAATGCCATCATCTTCTGGCTTTCCTGTAAAGTTGCATTTTGAGATGAAAAATGTTTCTTTTCTAATAATTTAATTATTTGTTGTTTCTCTAATTCCTGCCTGTCCTCTCCAACTACTTCTTCCCATGCCTCTTCCGCCATATCTCCTGAAATGCCTTTTCTGCGCAAATCGGTCATGATCCTGTTTTTACTCTTATTTTCCTTATTATATTCAATAAAATCATATGCATACTGACTATCATTGATATATCCAAAGGAAGCCACATAGTTTATTGCTTCACTTATAACTTGAGGCGGATATCCACCCATTTTTAATTTTTCTTCCAACTGCGCAGTCGTATAGGTACGGCTTTTTAAAAGATTCATAGCTCGGAGTTTTGCCCGTTTGGGAAGTATTTTTGTCATAATTTCCTGATAGTCTTCTTCCCTAATCTCATTATTTTCTTTTATACCGTAAACTGACAATTCGCCTTTGTATAAAACAAAGGCGAACTCACCGTCTATCTCTATCTTCTTTCTTGATTTAGATGCTTCCGTAATTTTTGTTATGATCATTTATTTCCTGCTTTCTAAATTTTACAGATGTTCCTATCGAAGTGTTTCTGCTAAATGCTGCTTTTTACTCTCCTTTAGCACTTTTAGAGCTCTTAGCCGCCTTTCCGCTCGGTTCAGGCTCCTTTACAGCATCGGCTGCTGCTTCCTGAAGGCCATAATGCTCTCTTACTTTTTCCACGATTTCTGCAAAAACCTCTGGATTATTCTTTAAATACTGCTTCGTATTCTCGCGCCCCTGGCCAATTTTGTTTCCGCCATATGCATACCACGCTCCACTCTTACTTACAATATTCACCTCTGCTGCAAGATCCAGCACATCACCCACAACAGAAATGCCCTCACCGAAAATAATATCAAATTCTGCTTCTTTAAAGGGAGGGGCTATCTTATTTTTTACTACTTTAACCCTTGTTCTATTACCAATAACCTCACCACTTTGCTTAAGAGATTCAATCCTGCGCACATCTAATCTTACAGATGAATAAAATTTAAGCGCACGTCCTCCGGTGGTAGTTTCAGGACTGCCAAACATAACTCCGACTTTCTCTCTTAATTGATTAATGAAAATAACAGTACAGTTTGATTTACTGATCACCGCAGTCAGTTTACGCAATGCCTGTGACATCAATCTTGCCTGTAGTCCCACATGAGAATCGCCCATATCTCCATCGATCTCGGCCTTGGGAACAAGAGCGGCAACAGAGTCAACCACCACAATATCAATAGCACCTGATCTGACCATAGTCTCTGTGATCTCAAGCGCCTGTTCCCCATTATCAGGCTGTGATATATAAAGGTTGTCTACATCTACTCCTATGTTTCTGGCATAAACAGGATCAAGCGCATGCTCCGCATCAATAAATCCTGCAATACCGCCCCTCTTCTGAACCTCCGCAATCATATGTAAAGTAACTGTCGTCTTACCGCTGGACTCCGGTCCATATATCTCAATAATTCTTCCCTTGGGAATTCCTCCAAGTCCAAGCGCCACATCAAGGCTTAAAGAACCAGTAGGAATCGTCTCCACATTCATGCGTGCAGAAGAATCTCCCAGTTTCATAACTGCTCCCTTGCCAAACTGTTTCTCAATCTGCCCAAGTGCAGCATCTAATGCTTTTAACTTCTCTTCTCTTTCCATAAATAGCTTCTCCTTTGAGAACATTTGTTCTTAATCACTATAAAACAAATGTTCGATTTTGTCAATCCTGTTTCTTATTTCTTTTCTAAAATCAGTATACTATCTTATATGTACAATAAAACTCCCTCAATAACATTTTCCTCCTTTCTTTCCTTATTTATGCTTTGGATGTTTGGCTGAAAATGCCGGATATGCAAAGCAGATCATGGTGCTGTGGCAGAAGCCACAGCCTGAATTTAACATAAGGATGGCTCGCGAAGCGTGTCATTCGTTGTTTAACATAAGAATGGCTCGTGAAGCGTGTCATTCGTTGTTTAATATCGTAACACATCATCTGCCCTTTGACAAGAAAAAGGATCGTTTAAAATTTCTTTTGGTAATTCAGATAATCCGGATAGGTAACCGTTACCCATCCGCTATAATAATTCAATCCTACCTCCATTCCGATAGGGGTATAAAACAGAATCAGTTCATCCTCCGAGTTAAGCATTTCGGTAATATCCTGATCTGAAAAATAATCCAGGGAACGAATTTCTCCGTTCTGTTTCTCACATCTTTTCCGGAATTCAATGGAAAACTCATCATCAATGTCAAGCAGTTGGGAATTGGTAAGCATCATTTTGCTGTCCATATCAATGTTGACAGACACCACATAGCTTTCATGATAGTCTCCATTTAGATATCCATGTTCTACATATGCAATGCTTAAAACATCCTCATCCATATATGTCACATAACTCTCTGCCTCAAACAGGAATGTATCATCATCTTCAACCCATTCCGTTACAGATTCTGCATAATCCTTCAACACATTCAATTCTTTTTGAACCGCATTATTGACTCCTGTAAAATCAATACCGTCATTATTATAAAAAATTGGATAAGTTATGGTGAAAATTATGTTGCTGTTTTCTCCAAAGAATTCCTCGTAAGTTTCAAATTCTCCCCAGTAAAATAAGTCTTCTCTTAATTCATCATGAAATTCATAGTACTCAGAATTATCATTTTCTCTGCCATAAGAATCCCGGCCATCCGCCTGCTCTTCCCTGGCATTTCTGTCTCTTTCATTTCCCCGGCTGCTTCTGTCTTCTGAATCTGCGCTGCTGTCTCCTCTGTTACCTTCTTCGTCATATGCTCTATTTTCATTGGAACCATCATAATAATCCTGACGGTACCTGTCATTTTTAATATTTGCCTCTAAAATCTTCTTGTTAAACTGAAATACGCTTATGTAGAATGTTATAATTAATATAATTCCTGCTGCAATACATCCACAGGCCAGCAATACAACTTTTCCCGCACTCCATTTTCCCTTCATTCCACTTCCCCCTTGTTATCTCAGGCATTTTTCTCTATTCCGAAAGACAGCTATAAAGAAGCTCCAGCGCTGCCTTGGTGGTCTGCTTTCGGACCTCCATGCGGTCACCTTTAAAGTGATTTTCCGTAACTACAATCTTTCCATTTACACTACAGCCAATATAGACAAGTCCTACCGGCTTTTCCAAAGTACCTCCATCAGGTCCTGCAATCCCTGTAACCGCAACAGATGCCTCCGCCCCCGCCTGCTTGGCCGCGCCTTCCGCCATCTGCCGCGCCACCTGACGGCTGACTGCGCCATAAGTCCGCAGTGCCTCCTCCTCTACCCCTAAAAGCTTATGCTTGGCAGAATTGGCATAGGTCACAAAACCTGCATCAAACACCTCTGAGACACCTGCCACATTTACAAGAGCTGCCGCGATCATGCCGCCTGTACAGGATTCTGCGCAGGTAACATGCATTCCCTTTTCTTTCAATTTCAAAATTATTTTTTCTTCCAAAGAAATACATTCTGACATCTTATTTACTTTCTTTCATTACATTTTTATTTTTAATCAGATAATCAATTAATGATACTACTGTCAGGATCACTGCAATCCACAATATGATCTGCGTGAACACATGCAGCATTTCCAGATCAGCAATTAAAAGGCATACTGCAATCATCTGAAAGGTGGTTTTAAATTTTCCCCAGTAGCTTGCTGCGATCACCACCCCATTATCTGCCGCCACTAACCGGAATCCACTGATAATAAACTCTCTGGCAATTATGATTATAACCATCCAGGAAGGTATTTTATTCAGTTCAATCAAACAAATCAAAGCGGAACACACCAGCAGCTTATCTGCAAGGGGATCCATAAATTTCCCAAAATTTGTTACAAGATTATATTTTCTGGCAATTTTCCCATCCAAAAGATCTGTAAGGCTTGCAACAATAAATATAGCAAGTGCAATCCATTTGTCCACCGATGTAATTGGAACTAGCAAAAATAAAATAAAAAAGGGAATCAATATCACCCGAAATATTGTAAGTTTATTTGGCAGATTCATTTTATTTATCCTCCATTTCCGTAGTATCAGCAACTATTTCTCCAATTAAATCATATTTATTAGAAGCTGTTATGACAACTTCTACAAAATCCCCGCTTAAAAACTGCCTTTGAGAATTTATAAACAGATACCCATCTATCCCGGGGGCATCCTTATAAGTACGCGCCACATATACATTCTCGTCTTCCATGCAGCCCTCTATCATTGCCTTTACTTTTCTTCCTATCATTTCTCCCGCAGCCTCAAAAGCAATTTCCTGCTGCAGCTCCATGATCTCATCCCTGCGTTTTTCTTTTACAGTTTCTTCCACCTGATCCGGCATTTCCGCCGCCGGCGTATCCTCTTCCTGGGAATAAGTAAATACTCCTAACCTGTCAAACTCTATCTCATTGACAAATGCCAAAGTGGTTTCATGATCCTCCCTTGTTTCCCCAGGAAACCCTGCAATAAGCGTTGTTCGAATACAAATATCCGGTATCTGCTCCCGAAGCGTCCCCACGATCTGCCTAATCTGCGCCGCATCAGTCCTTCTTCCCATGCGTTTTAAAACTGCATCACTGCCGCTTTGCACAGGAATATCCAGATAATTACAGACCTTATCCTCTTCTTTGATCACCTGTATCAACTCCTCTGTAATCTCTTCCGGATAGCAGTACAAAATTCGTATCCACTCAAATCCTTCAATTTTACACAGCTTTCTAAGCAATAAAGGAAGGGATTTTTTTCCATATAAATCTACCCCGTAAAGCGTGGTCTCCTGTGCCACAAGGATTAGTTCTTTTACCCCTTTTCCTGCAAGTTCTTCCGCTTCTTTCAGAAGATCCTCCATAGGAATACTACGGTAATTTCCCCTCACCTTTGGAATAATACAATAAGTACAGTGTTTGTTACATCCTTCCGCTATTTTAAGATACGCATAATAGCCGCCGGTGGTAACTACACGCCTCATTCCCCCTGCAGGCGCTTTATCCAATGTTTCCATATGATTCCTGGATTTTCCACTCAACACTTCTTCTAACGCCTGTGTAATTTCTAAAATAGCTGTAGTGCCCAAAATGGCATCCACTTCCGGAATCTCTGTCTGTATTTCTTCTTTGTACCTCTGCGCAAGACATCCAGTTACAAGCAATGCTTTGATCTTTCCGCTTTTTTTAAGTTCCGCCATATCAAGTATGGTTTGAATGCTTTCTTCCTTTGCATCATTAATAAAACAACAGGTATTAACCACCACCACATCAGCTTCTGCTTCATCATCTGTAAAGCAGCAGCCTTTTTCTGCAAGCAGTCCCAGCATCACTTCCGAATCCACAAGATTCTTATCGCAGCCCAGAGAAACAAATAGTATATTCATAATTTTACCTCTATTTTAAGGAAACGCTGCCACGCTCCGCGTGACAGCGTTGTTTAAAGGATGACTGGCAAAGCCCGGCATCCGTTGTTTGACATAAGGATGGCTGGCAAAGCCTGGCATCCGTTGTTTACTATCCTGTAACAGATTTCAGGCTTCTTCCTCATCAGAAAGAATCTTGATCTTTCCCTGATTTAATTCCTCCACTGCTATGGAAAGAGGCTTTGCGCCCTTGGCATTTACCAGCGGCTCTTCCCCTGAAATAATCTGTCTTGCTCTTTTTGCAGTTGCCATTACGATAGAATATCTGCTGTTAACAACAGGCGCTTCTCCTGGCTCTACCTCGCTGTTTACTACTTTCATTAAATCTGAATAAGATGGATGTAACATTTTTTCTCCTTTCAATATTGGAAGCGTCAAATCAATTCTTCCAGTTCTTTTCTCATATTATTGATAAACTCCTCATTCCTGTTTGGAGTAAAGTGAGCTGCCTGAATCAGCGAATGCATTTCCTCAACGCATTCCTCTAATTTATCATTAATCACTATAAAGTCATACTGCTCAATCCCTTCTGCCTCCTCTGTGGCACGCCTTAATCTCTTCCGGATAACCTCAAGGCTTTCTGTCCCTCTTCCTTCCAGACGCTTTTTCAATTCTGCTGCTCCCGGAGGCATTACAAACATAAGAAGCGCTGTAGGAAACTTTTTCTTAACTTTAAGGGCACCTTGTATCTCAATTTCCAAAATCACATCCTTGCCCTTTTCAAGCTGTTTTTCCACGTAATCTCTAGGCGTTCCATAATAGTTATCGCAATAAGAAGCATACTCAATTAGTCCTTCCTGATCAATTTTTTCTTCAAAGGCTTCTTTGCTTACAAAAAAATATTCTTTCCCTTCTTCCTCTCCAGGGCGGGGGCTTCTTGTGGTCATTGACACCGACAACGCATAGTTATCATAAGTATGCACCAACTGTTTCATTAATGTCCCTTTTCCGGCTCCTGAAAATCCTGAGACTACAATCAATATCCCCTTATGCTTCATTTTCATCTCTGCTTTCCGCCTGGGCTCTCTGGGAAATAGTTTCCGGTAAAAGTGCTGAAAGTACCAATTGACTATTCTCCATCACAAGCACGGCTTTTGTTTTTCTCCCCTGTGTTGCATCAATAGCAGTTCCGGCTTCCTTTGCCTTCTGTACCAGACGCTTAACCGGTGCAGAGTCAGGACTGACTATGGCAATAATTTTTCCGGCGTTTACTATGTTGCCAAACCCTATATGAATCAGTTTATTCATGAATATTTCCTTACCAGATCTTTTTATTCAATGTTCTGAATCTGCTCTCTTACCTTTTCAATTTCTGTCTTCAATTCTATGGCCCTATTAGAGATTTCAAGATCACTTGATTTAGACAGAATCGTATTTGCCTCTCTGTTCATCTCCTGTGCAATAAAATCCAGTTTTCGTCCAATACTTCCTCCCTGAATGAGAGTGTCTTTGGTTGTTTCAATATGACTCCTTAACCGAACCAGCTCTTCATCTACGCAGACTCTGTCTGCAAATATAGTAACTTCCATCAAAAGCCTGTTTTCGTCCACCTTGGGATCTGCAAGAAGATCTTTCACCTTCTCTTCCAGCTTTTGTTTATAATCTGTAATGATCTGAGGAGAACGCTCTGTAATGAAATCCACATGAGTCAGCATTCCATCCAGCTTTTCAATCAAATCATCCCGTAAATGTCCGCCCTCTTTAATTCTGGTCTCCACAAAGCCTTCTGCCGCGCCTTTTAAGGCTTTATCCAAAAGCAGCCACAGTTTTTCTTCGTCAATAGTCTGCTCTTCCATAGTAAGCACCTCAGGATACCTGGAAAGACAGGAAATTCTCACATCATTATCCAGCGAAAAATCTTCCGCCATCTGGCTTAAATACTTCATATACTCTGCTGCCAGTTCTTTATTATATTTCACACAGACATTAGATTCCGTATAATCCTCGTAAGTAATGAAAATATCCACTTTTCCCCTCTGGATATAATTCTTTAATTCACTTCGGATTGCAGCCTCAAAAAAATTTAGCTTCTTAGGCATTTTAATATTTACATCCAGATATCTGTGATTTACTGACTTCATTTCCACTGTGATTTTCCGGTCGGCTTCCTGCACTTCACATCTGCCAAACCCCGTCATGCTTTTTATCATATCGTACCTTCTTCTTCCATTTCCATAATCACAAAATGAAAAGCCCCATCTTCCCACTTTGCGTATTCTTATCTATTATAAAGTAATCCAACAATGTAGTCAAGCAGTTGCAAAAATCTGCATATGGCAGCTTTCAAGGCTGAAGTGAATAATTATTAAAGGGCTGTCAGGCAATTGCAAAGTATCTTAGTATCGTGTAAAATAAAGCAAATTGCTTTTTACAGGCTGGCAGGGTTATACTCTGAAAGAATACGTATACCAAAAGGAGTACACACTATGGCATTTGACGGTATCACCATTGCAAATATAGCAAAAGAATTAAATGACACACTTACAGGCGGGCGAATCTACAAAATTGCCCAGCCGGAAAATGACGAACTGCTTCTCACCATAAAAACCACTGATGGAGGGCAGCGGCGGCTTCTTATTTCCGCCTCCGCCTCCCTTCCACTTATCTACCTTACGGAAAAAAATAAGCCAAGTCCTATGACTGCGCCTGGCTTTTGTATGCTGCTTAGAAAGCACCTTCAAAATGGACGGATCACAAAAATTACCCAGCCAGGGCTTGAACGAATCCTCCATATTCATATAGAACATTTAGATGAAATGGGAGATCTGTGCCAGAAACGTCTGATTATAGAAATCATGGGCAAGCACAGTAACATTATTTTTGTCAATGACCAGAACATGATCATAGATAGTATCAAGCACATTTCCGGCATGATTAGTTCTGTCAGAGAAGTTTTGCCGGGCAGAGAATATTTTGTGCCGCTGACACAGGACAAAGCAGATCCTTTAAAATCATCCTTAGAAGATTTTAAGCAGCGCATCACAAGCAAAGCCATACCTATATATAAGGCGCTCTATTCCTCCTATACCGGTTTATCCCCTGTTCTTTCCCATGAAATTTGTACAAGGGGCGGCGTTGACGGAGACTGCTCCACTGCCTTCTTTATAGAAAGTCCTGAAGGGGAAACTATACTTTCTTCCCTGTATCAGGCCTTTGACAAAATTATGCAGCAGGTAAAGGATGGAAAATTTTTCCCAAATATTGTATATGAGAATGGAAATCCTGCTGAATATGCCTCTGTCCTGCTTTTTTCTTATGGGGAAGCTGACCGGCGGGAATTTTCCTCTATCTCAGAACTTCTTGAATCCTATTATGCAGAAAAAAATCAACTATCCCGCATTCGCCAAAAATCAGTGGATTTGCGTAAAATTGTGCAGACTGCTCTTGAACGGAATGCGAAAAAATATGATCTGCAGCTTCGTCAGATGAAGGATACAGAAAAAAAGGACAAGTATCGTATTTATGGCGAGCTTTTAAATACCTATGGTTATCATGTAACTCCCGGCGCAGCTTCTATGGAAGCATTGAATTATTACTCTAATGAAATGATCACCATTCCTCTTGATCCTCTTTTGTCGCCTTCGGAAAATGCAAAAAAATATTTTGACAAATATGGAAAGCTTAAACGCACCTATGAGGCACTTTCCACATTAACCCTTGAGGTAAAAGCGGAAATTGACCATTTGGAATCTATCCAGACTGCTCTTGATATTGCGCTTCTTGAAGAGGATCTGATCCAGATTAAAGAGGAACTAATTGAAAGCGGCTATATCCGCAGAAAAAGCGGTTCTAAAAAAATAAAAATAACCAGCAAACCCTTTCATTATATCAGCAGTGACGGTTTCCATATGTATGTGGGCAAAAATAATTTTCAAAATGATGAGCTCACCTTTAAATTTGCCAGTGGAAATGACTGGTGGTTCCATGCAAAAGGAATGCCCGGTTCCCACGTAATCGTCAAAACCAACGGTGATGAACTTCCTGATTCTACCTTTGAAGAGGCCGCAAGGCTGGCCGCCCACTATTCTAAAGGCAGGTCACAGGATAAGGTTGAAATTGATTATCTGGAAAAAAAGAACGTAAAAAAACCAAATGGCAGCAAGCCCGGATTTGTAGTGTATTATACCAATTATTCTATGATGATTGACTCTGATATATCAAATATTAGTCTGATCAGTGATTAAACAACGGATGCCAAGCTTTGCCTGCCATCCTTATGTAAACAACGGATGCCAAGCTTTGCCTGCCATCCTTATGTTAGTAAAAAGGCCGTCTTTAGTGACAGCCTTTTTATTTTTTCTAAAGAGTCCCACCGGTAAACAGGCTCTTCACATGATCTACTTCTTCCTGGGTAGCCTTGGATGCAGGCACATAGTAAGATTTTTCCCTTGCAATCTGGTACAGTTCTTCCTGAGACTGTTCACAAGCGTTTCTAAACTGCTTTAAAGTCTGCTTAAGCTCTTTGTTTTCTGTCTGGGCAATCATCTCACCGAAACGTACCAGTTCTCCATTGATACCTGTTAGTGTATCCGCTACCATTGTTTTTTCATTCATCTGCATCTCTTCCACCTCCTACTGCAAAAACTTCATCAACTGCGTTTTGTTTTCCATCGCTGACTTAGCACCTTTTTCAAAGAACTGCTTCACCTGTGTGTCAGAAGCACTAGATGCGTATTCCTTCATTTTACAGTGGGATACGTCGTAACCGCCAATCAAGTGGCGCAGATTCTGTAAATCAAGTTCTGATAAATTTGCCATAATAAAATACCTCCTGAAAATATTGTCACATTCGACGTTTTTATTATTTCCAGAAGGCTTTATTCTATACTGACATTTTATTCATCCAGCCAATAATCATCATCATTCTCATCTATTGGTTCTATTACTTTTTTATTTTGATTTTTTGAAATCTTTTGTTGACCATTTTTCTTTTTTGCCCCAACAGATTTCTTTCCTGATGCTTTGGGTTTTCTAAAATTCTTTTTCTTCATGATACCAGTTTTCTGAGCAATGCTAACCAGCATATACCCCTTTGGCATGCTGCGCAGTTCTTCTTCTGAAACCGCATTCCATCGTATGATTAAAATAAAATATATGCTCATTCCCACCACAATTGCAATTGCAAGCGCAATTATGTTAATTTTACAGAGATAAAAAATCCCCTGATAAGTGCCAAAAGCTGCTGCCCCCATGATAATTGACGCCACGACTGGCCTTATAAAAGTTCTGTCAATCTCCTGCCGATACTGTAAATGCCGGTGAACTGCTGCCTGATTTAAAACGCACAAAATAAAAGAATACAATACTGTGGAAAAAACATAATAATACAGACTATATTTTTCATTTAAAAACAACATCATCAAAATCATAACTGCTGCATGAATGATCACTGCTGCTGTAGCATTTATAATAGGTGTGTTCATCCTGCCGATAGACTGCAAAATTGCCTGTGTCAAAGTAGAAAGCGCATAAAAAATAATGCTTACCGACATGCAGGACAATAACGTGGAAGAAATTTCAAGAGATGCAGGCTGTGGAAAAATTACCAGCATAACCGGCCTTGCCAATACTCCAATCCCCACTGCACACGGAATGGAAATCAGCATAGTGACCTTTACCGACTTTGCCACCTTGTTTTTCACTCCATCCAGGTACCCTTGTGTAAAATCACTGGAAATTCCCGGTATCAAAGCAGTTGCCATTGCAGATGCCATTGCAATGGGAATATTGGAAATTTTTGTCCCCTTTGAAATTGCACTTAAATCAGTGGATACTGCCGCCTCTCCTATTTTTCTAACACCCATCATAATCTGTTGGTAAATTGTATTATCCAAAAAATTAGTAATATTATATATACCCGTACTTATAATAAAAGGCGTAACCACCATCAGAATCATCTTAAAAATATCGCCATAAGACTCATCTATATGTCCTGTATCCCGCTCAATTCTCCGGCGAATGGTCTTTCTGTTTAATGCATATACCCCTAACATAAACAAAAGTCCGGCTAAAACTCCGGCACCTGTGCCAATGGTTCCTCCTGCCGCCCCAAAGGATGCCTGTGTGGTGGGGCTCTGATCTGCCACCATATTTACCATCACGTACGCCATACCAATACTGACGCCGGCATTTACAAGCTGCTCTAAAATCTGGGATACGGAAGTCTGAACCATTGTTTTATGGGCCTGAAAATACCCCCGCAAAACCCCCAGTATCCCACTGAAAAAAATGGTAGGGGCAAGCACCCTTAAAGGCAGCACCGCACTGTCCATCTTTACCAAAAGCCCGGCTCCAAAAAACACAAATAAGCTGGCAATACCACCGACTACCAGCACATAAATAAATGCACAGCAGAAAATCCTGTGTGCATTCCGATATTCTTTTGTTGCCAGCCTTTGTGCAATCACCTTAGAAACTGCCGATGGAATACTGTAGGAGGATATCAGTAAAATAATGCTGTACGCATAGTATGCACTGTTATAATATCCGTTTCCCTCATCTCCAATAATGGCAACCAGCGGACGATTGTACAAAAGACCAATAATGCGGACGATGATTCCGGCAGAAGCCAGAATCCCCGCCTGCAATATAAAACTGTCTTTCTTTTTGCTGTTAGACATTGCTGCTACTCTCCAAAACGTAACCGTTCAGTCTTCTCCATACACAAAAGCGCCTGCTGCTATCCAATCAGCCAATCATACATTTCCTGATACTTAGCTGCTGAAACATTCCATGAAAAATCAGCCGCCATAGCTCTGTCTACTATCTTGTTCCACTCACGCTTTCTGTCGTAGTAAATCTTTTCTGCATAACGGATCGTCCCCAGCATCTCATGTGCATTATAATTCACAAAGGAAAAGCCTGTACCTGTTCCCTCAAATTCATTATATGGTTCAACAGTATCTTTAAGCCCTCCTGTTTCCCTCACAATCGGCACTGTCCCATAACGCAGACTCATAAGCTGGCTTAACCCGCAGGGCTCAAACAACGAAGGCATAAGGAACGCATCACATGCCGCATAAATTTTATGAGATAATGCTTCTGAATAGTATATGTTTGCAGAAACCTTATTATTATATTTCCAATCAAAATGACGGAACATATTCTCGTATCTTTCTTCTCCAGTGCCAAGTACAACAATCTGTACACTGTCCTGACACAATTCATCCATCACATAAGCAATCAGGTCAAATCCTTTTTGGTCTGTCAGTCTGGATACAATACCAATCATAAACTGCTTGTCATCCTGCTCTAAACCAAGTTCCTCCTGAAGGGCACGTTTATTTTTGATCTTTTCCTTACGGAAATTAACCGCATTGTACTTATAATCTATGTATTTATCTGTCTCAGGATTAAACTCTTCATAATCAATCCCGTTTACAATTCCCCGAAGAGAATTGCTTCTGGCACGCATCAGACCGTCTAACTGCTCACCATAAAATTCTGTCTTGATTTCTTCTGCATAAGTACTGCTCACTGTAGTAATTGCATCTGCATAAACAAGACCGCCCTTTAACAGGTTTGCATCTTTAAAAAGCTCCAGCTTATCGGGCGTAAAATAGTAAGAAGGAAGTCCTGTAATATCCTGTACATCCTTGACATTCCACTTACCCTGAAATTTCAGATTATGAATCGTCATAACAGATTTAATGCCGCGGTAGAACTCATTTCCTTGGAAACGCTCCTTTAAATACACCGGAATCAATCCTGTCTGCCAGTCGTGACAATGAATCAAATCCGGGCGAAAATCAATTACTGGCAAAATAGATAATGCTGCTTTTGAAAAGAATGCATATTTCTCAATTTCAAAAAGCGCATTGTCACTATACGGTTTAAAGCCATTGAAAAACATTTCATTGTCTATAAAATAGTACTTTACTCCATCTACTTCCGCATACATAATGCCTACATATTCATTTTTCCAGTGAAAATCCATATAAAAATGAGTCACATAACTCATTTTATCTTTCATTTCCTGTGTCATGCAGGTATATTTAGGGAGAATCACTCTCACATCAAAATACCGCTTATCAATGCATTTCGGAAGCGATCCGACTACATCGGCTAACCCGCCTGTTTTAATAAAAGGAACACCTTCAGATGCGACAAAAAGTATCTTTTTCATCACAAACCCTCCCACAATTATTGTTACTAAGTATTATACAACATACTCTCGTCCAATAAAAGTAAAATTTAGGTTTTTTACAGTTTAGCTTTGAATGCAAGGGCTGAACTGTATTTAACGGTACTGAAGTCTTATTTTATCTGCAATCAATGCAATAAATTCTGAATTTGTTGGTTTGCCCTTTCCCATATTTATAGTATAACCAAACATGGCATCTAAGGTTTCCATCCTTCCTCTGTTCCACGCTACCTCAATTGCATGTCTGATAGCTCTCTCAACGCGGCTTGCGGTTGTCTGATTTTTTCTTGCAATGGTGGGATACAAAACTTTGGTGATTGATCCAAGCATATCCGGATCCTCCACACACATCATAATTGCTTCCCGCAGATACTGATACCCTTTAATGTGGGCAGGCACACCGATCTCATGGATCATATCTGTCACATCTCTTTCCAAATTATATCCCGGCTTCTTGTCTGCTGTTTCCATACTCTCTTTAGGCAAAACTGTCTTGCTTCCAGAAGGCACAGTAATCATAATTTGGAATTCACGATCCATGTGTATCAATTCTCCCAATATTTTATATACCTTTTCTGTATCATTAGCCATCGACAAATTTAACTGCTCCATCATTTTCCCTCCATATCTCGCAAATATTGCTATGAATTTATTATAAAAAACATTATATGGCAATTCAACTGTCATTCATCGCGCAATTTTCGCCTGACCGTCGGGAATATTGTCACAGCAGTTCCATTTCCACTGTCATTTCATTTTTTTCTACATAAATATCCGCCATACTGCCGCAAATCAAAGGAATCATTGGCGAAAGATGCCCCACATCCGCATCCATAATTACAGGTACCTTATGCCGCAGTGCATAAGGCAGCACCGCCTGATAATGGTCAAGCCCCATCATTTCCTGTCCATGACATACCGGCCTGCCAAATAAAAAGCCCTTTACATACTGAAACCACCCTGCCTGCTCCATCTGCCACATAGCTCTTCTAATTCCAAATACATTCAGATCGCAGGCTTCCAGAAACCAGACAAATCCGTCTTCCTTATACTTTTCCGTAAAATCCTTCACCTGATCAAATCTGGTTCCAAGAAGATTTACCAGACAATCCATGCAGCCTCCAATGAGACGGCCTTTCATATTTATCCTGTCTGTCTCCACCATCTGCCCTTTTTCCTCCTGCTGTTCAGGGTAAAAAGTTCTAAGCTGTAACTCTTCCGTACAATGATAAGGAGCAAGGGGATGCTCTTCATCTTTGATTCCATCCCGCTCCCACTTTCCATAGCTTTTGAATGTTCTTTGTTCACCTGTAATTAAAGACATGGCATCAAAAATAGCAGGATGCCAGGGTTCCATTCCAAAACTTCCCGCGCAGGGGCCATAAATGGATGCGGTATCGCAAAGGGTAGTAAGCAGAAAAGTCATATTGGTGTTATCCGAATACCCCATATACCATTTTGGATCTGCCTTTTTGATTGCTTTAAAATCCACATATTCTAATGTCTCACACATCAATTCCCCGCCGCCGCAGGAAATTAACACGTCATTTTCTTTTCTTAAGTAATATTCCGTCAGCTCTTCTCCACACTTCTTTGGTGTATTACTAATACCAATTCCCTCATCAGCATAGCAATTGGGGCCTAAATCAAATTGATAGCCTGACTTTTCCCATTTGCAGAGGGCATTTTGAAACGCTTCCTTGTAGGGTGATGTGGCGCATCCGCAGGAAGGGGCAACGAAGCCAATGGTTCCTTTTTCTTTCAAAAACTCAGGGTATTTCATTCTTCTTCTCCTTTTTGATTTAATAATTTTCTATTATATTTTTTCATCCAAATGGCTGTAATGGTAATAATCATTATTCCAATTATAACAGACATGACTGTAATTGTAATTTCTCTCTCCGAAAAAGAGTAGCTGTTGTCAACAGTGGATCCATCTCCACCAGTAAAATATAAGAACACCGGAATGATGCATCCCCATATTAAATTATTTATAAAATGAATTATAACAGGTATCATAATTCTTCCTGAATAATAGTAATAATAACCGCATAAAATACCGCATACAAAGGTGTGAAGAAACATAACCGGAGACAAATGCCCTATACAGAAAAACAGGGAAGAAATGAATATTGCTATTCCAGCCTTAAAACGACTCATGCATAAATTCATGATGGTTCCCCTATAGAAAAATTCTTCCACGATTGCCGCCATTAATGTAAGCAGCACATATGACAAAGTAATTTCAGCACCGCCTGTTTTTTCCGGTATCTTTATATTCATTGACATCAGCACGCTTATCTGATTAAAAAAAGCAGTGCCTATTCCTGTAAAAACAGCACCTGTTATATAAATTACATTGATTTTTTCTTTTTCATTCCATATAGTTTTATTCCATATGATTTCACTTTTCTTTTTCACGAAAAATATCAAAAAAAGCATAATAATCTGTGAAGTCAGTATAGCAGAATATTGGATCTGTAATGAATTTAACACCAGCCCTGCTATCTGCATCCCCAGAAACCATGACAGAAAAATACCCATGCATTTTAATATTATCATTTTAGCGCCTTTTCTTTTTATAAAAACAGCAGTGCATTCACATTTATTCTAATTGAAACTGCAAATTGCACTGCTGCCTGTTATCTCATCTTATTTTCGTTAAAGCTTAAATCTTAATCAACTCATACTCTCTGCTTCCAATTCCGATTTTTTCCGCATGTTCCAAACAGCTTTTCCAGTTGGTTGAAGGTGCCGAATCGGTAAAGTGATCATGATGGACATGAGGCATTCGGTCTAACTGGCTGCCTGCAATTACCGGCTGCCTGTTTACTGCATCAGCACAGGCCATATCCAGCGCTACCGGATCAAAGGAAGCAAACATTCCAACATCCGGCACAATGGGAATATCATTTTCCGCATGACAGTCGCAGTTAGGAGAAACGTCTATTACAAGGCTGATATGGAAATGCGGTCTGCCTGATAAAACAGCTTTGCTGTACTCAGCAATCTTATAATTTAAAATATCATTGCTTTCATCTGTAGCCGGGCAGACTGCATCCATAGGACACACTCCAATGCACCTTCCACAGCCTACACACTTATTATGATCAATGGATGCTTTTCCGTCCGTAATGGATGGCGCATCATGTGCACATATTTTTATGCATCTCCCGCAGCCTACACATGCGTCTTGGTTTATGTAAGGTTTTCCAGCACTGTGCATCTCCATTTTTCCGGCTCTTGAACCACAGCCCATGCCAATATTTTTGAGTGCGCCGCCAAATCCTGTTGCCTCATGGCCTTTAAAATGAGTCAGGGAAATAACAATATCTGCATCCATAATGGCACGCCCGATCTTTGCTTCCTTAATATACTCACCATCCTCTACAGGCACCAGTTCTTCGTCTGTTCCTTTAAGACCATCTGCAATAATCACATGACACCCTGTAGAAAAAGGAGAAAATCCATTGGTATATGCTGTATCCAAATGATCTAACGCATTTTTTCTTCCACCAACATAAAGAGTGTTGCAGTCAGTTAAAAAAGCCTTTCCTCCCAGTTCCTGCACCACCTTAACCACCACCGCTGCATAGTTAGGCCGAAGGTAAGCCAAATTTCCCGGCTCTCCAAAATGGATTTTTACTGCGGCATATTTATTCTTAAAATCAATACTTCCCATACCAGCAGTTTTAATCAATCTTTCCAGTTTCTGCGGCAGATTTTCCGTAAAAGAAGTCCGTAGATCCGTGTAATATACTTTCGATTTTTCCATAACCCTCTCCTTTATTTTTGATATGCTCTTTTCCATAAGTATAATACAAGGGAGCTTTTTATTCCAGAAGAATTTCGGCTTGTTACTATGCCCTCATCCCCCTGCACCGTCTCAGCCAGCTACCTCTTAAATAATAAACAATAAATAAAACAGATGTCACCGTCCAGGTAAGCGGGTAACTGAAAGCAACTGTAGAAATCTCGGGACGAAGTGGAACTACTACCAGCGTCCATACCACACGCAGGGCGCAGACGCCAACTCCTGTCATAAGCATAGGAGGCAGCGCATCTCCACAGCCTCTTGTAGTGCCACCTAAAATCTCAATACAGATATAGGTAATATAACTAGGGGAAATAACCCACATCATCCGTAAGCCTATCGCCACTACATCAGGATCATCCGTAAACATATGGAAGAAAAACCTGCCCCCGGCAAGCACAATCCCACTCAGCAGCAGGCTGGTAAAAGCCGCCATTCCCAGGCAAATCCGCACACTCTTCTTAATACGGTCATATTTTCCTGCTCCGAAATTCTGTCCTGCAAAGGTTGTGATTGCAACACCGTATGCCGCCACAATCATCCAAAAAATACCATCTACCTTGCCATAGGCTGTCCATGCCGCAATGGTATCTGTACCAAAAGAATTAATGCTTGACTGAATAATCAAATTTGACAAAGAATACATAGTTGACTGAATTCCTGCCGGCAGTCCAATACGTATAATATTGTGAAGGAGCACTGGCGAAAAGCGAATCTCCTTTAGATACAGCTTGTAAGAATCCTGGGTTCTTAATAAAACAGCCATTACCATAAGCGCACTGATTACTTGTGACAGCGCAGTAGCTACCGCCACACCAACTACTCCCATTTTCAACACCGGAACAAAAAGAATATCCAATATGATATTGGCGATACAAGATAAAATCAAAAAGTAAAGAGGATGTTTGGAATCCCCCACAGCTCTTAAAATCCCTGCCCCTATGTTGTAGAAAAGAGAAGGGATAACGCCAAGAAAATAAATCCGCATGTACACAATTGATGGAGAAAGAATATCTTTCGGCGTATGCATCGCCTGCAGGGCAGCCCCAGAAAAAAGAAGCCCCAATACCATAATAACCACACCCCCTGCAATGGAAAGTGCAATGGCCGTATGAACTGTCTTTTTCACATCTTCCTGTTTTTTTGCACCATAATACTGGGAAATGATCACAGTTGCACCGGAGGAAAGTCCCGTAAAAAAGCCGATCAGCAGATTAATCAGCGTAGCCGCCGGCCCGCCCACTGCCGCCAATGCCTCTTTCCCTACAAACTTTCCTACGATCACTGCATCTGTTGTATTATAAAGCTGTTGAAAAAAAGTTCCAAATAAAATAGGGAAAAAGAAAAAAAGGAGCTGCTTCCAAATCACGCCTTCTGTTATTTGATTGGAAATCTGATGACTGTCCGTTTTCATATTTATACCCATGCCTTCCCCTTGGTGATCATTTTCAATATTCTTTCCAGCAAACATTATATTCTTTTATTGAACTACCTTCAAGTAAAAAACTCCCACAAAATAAACTTCTTAATCCGGCAGAACATTCCGTTTAAGGCTGGTATATGCCAGCAGAATATAGACACCAAAAATCAGGAAAAACAACCCTAAGGAAATTCCTGCAATCACCGCCGGATGGCTTCCTCCCACCATAATTCCCGGTTCAACCAAACCTGCTAAATTAACAATAAAAGGAACACCGATTAGTACCGGCGGTATGGCAGGCATAGCATAGTAAATAAAAAATTGATTTCTCAGGGCTTGACTCATTTCCCTTCGTTCCATTCCCAGCTTACGAAGCAGTTCAAACTGCCTTTTATAATGATTTGTTTCACTAAGCTGTTGAATTGTAAGAATAACAGCGGCTGTCATGGTAAGCACAAGGGCCAGATAAAACAATGGAAATACCATCATCGCTGTCATTACCGCCACATCTGCTTCCTCCTTTGCCTTGCTATGAAATACGGTATTATCATATCCATTATGCTCCCACTCGTTATAAAGCAACTGTTCCAAAGTATTATATTGCTCTTCGCTTACCTGCTCTTTCGTCAAAACAGTATACATTACATGGCTGATGGGACAGACCTCTGCTACTTTGTCAGGAACTACCACGATAAATCCAAATCCGTTTCCGCTGTTTTCATATAAATGTTGGGCAAAGTCCTCCGTACAAATTTCTTTTAGGGTAAATTCTTCTCCTCCAAAAGAAATCACCTGGTTCCAATTCTTCAATACCTTTTCCACATAGGGCTGACAGTGGATTAAATATTGTCCCTCTTTCAGCGTTACCGGCGGATATCCCAGCATATCCCGGAGCGCATCATAATCACTCTTTCCCATAACAGGATCATACTCATAAACGCGATAGTATCCTGTATTTGATGACACAAAATCAGTCATGTCATCATTATCCGATAAATAAATGTTATACTGCCTGCTGTCTTTTACAGAAATATTTTTCAATATATAATTTTGGCAGACTTTAAATGTTTCTTCCTTCTCGTCATTAGCGCTTAAAATCAAATCAAAACAGCTATTTGGCTTTGCCCGATTTTGAAGAATAGAGCGGAAAATCATTCCAGTTCCCTCTGAAATAATGCAGGCTGTAAAAAGCAGGGCAATTGTGGCCATAATAATCCCCATTGCCGCCAATTTACTGGTCAGCATTCGAAACACCAGTAAGTTTCGATTTTGATATTTACGCGCAGGATACTTGTCAAAAAATGCCGGAACTCCAGAAGCAAAGCTTAAGAAAAATCCATAGAGAAAGACAATAATGCACCCGGCGCCAATTATCCCAAACAGCATTCCATCTGTCATAAGTAAAAAAGTTCCCAAAACACCTATTATAATAGAAGCAGCAAAAATTTTACGCCGCCTGCTGCTTGTCTTAATCACTGCATCCTCGTTTTGCCTGTCAAAATAAATAAGATCATAAATTTTCATTCGGCGGATGCGCCTTAAGCTTTTCAACTGGGCAAACAGATAGATCAATACAAAATAAATAAGCGTCAGCCCTATTGCTTTTACAGAAAAGAAAAAGGAAAAATAATAGGGCGTTCCAAAAAGAGTGAATATGATAGCACGCAGAACCTGAAACAAAAAGTTTCCTAAAAAAATGCCAAGTACCAGAGCACATCCCCCAACTATCAGATTTTCCCAAAAAAATAATCTGGCCACCTGCCTATTTTCCAGTCCTATCAGAACATAAAGACCAAATTCACGGCTGCGCCGAGTCAACATAAAATTTGTAGTATAAGAAACCAGCCAGCTAATAATACAAACCACCACAATACTGGCCAAAACAATCATCATAGGCACTTGTGCCATTTGCTTTGACAGGCTTTGCACTTCTACAGAAAAGATCAATCCATTAAATGCATAGATCAGGGCTGCCACCATAACTATTGTAAAAAAGTAAACCAGATAGTCTCCTGCCTGGCGTTTTGCATTGCGAAGAGATAATTTAGATAACGTCACTGATATCACCTCCCAGCAAAGCCAGAACATCCAAAATCTCATGGTAAAATACTGCTCTGCCTCTCTCCCCCCGCAGCAGTTCATTGAAAATGCGCCCATCCTTTAAAAACAATACCCGTCTGGCATAACTGGCACTATAGGCATCATGTGTCACCATGAGAATGGTAGCACCCATCTCCTTGTTCATCTGCGTCATAATTTCTAAAAGATTCTTGGAAGATTTGGAATCAAGGGCTCCTGTAGGTTCATCCGCCAACAATAGCGACTGCCCGGCCACCATCGCCCTTCCGCAGGCGGCACGCTGTTTTTGTCCGCCGGAAACCTGATAAGGAAATTTGCTTAAAACATCACTGATTCCCAGCTTTTGCGCTACTTCATCCACTTTCTTTTTAACACTCTGGGGATTATCGTGATTCAGGGATAAGGCAAGCCCAATATTTTCTTCAATTGTCAATGTATCCAGCAGATTAAAATCCTGAAATACAAATCCCAGCTTTTCCCTGCGGAATCTGGCCAACTCTTCTGCCGGCAGTTCCGCAATACTTTCTCTGTCCAATAAAATATCTCCTGAACTTACTGTATCAATCGTGGAAATACAGTTAAGCAAAGTAGTCTTACCGCTGCCCGACGCTCCCATAATAGCAATAAATTCTCCATCTGCCACATCAAAGCTGACGCGGTCTAAAGCCTTGGTAACATGATTTTTGCTTCCATAATATTTTTCGATATTTTTTACCTGTAACATATAATCGCCTCCTTTATAGCCCTATCCTATACCAGAAGCAAAAATCCTTGTATTGAATTGGTATTGACTTTTCTTACAATATTGTAAGATTATCTTTTGCGGGAAAAGTGAGAATGATTTCCGTCCCTTTGAAGACTTCTGATGTGATCTGTAAATCTATTTCAAGGCACTCTGCAAGCCTGCGGCTAAGATAAAGCCCCATTCCTGTTGCACCTCCCCGGGTACGACCGTTGCTTCCTGTAAACCCTTTATCAAAAACCCGGGGCAGCTCATGAGGATAAATTCCGATCCCATTATCACACACAGTTAACTGTACCCGCTTCCCAAGACATCTCCCTGACATAATAATAACCGGATTATCACTTCTATACCGTACCGCATTTTGCAGAAGCTGCCCTAAAATAAATACAGTCCATTTTTCATCGGTATAAACAAGCTGCTCCAAATTTTCAGTATCCACACGGACATTATTTTGCATGAGCAGACTGCGGTGAGTATCAATTGCCTGCATCACAATTGACGCAAGACTGGTTGCACGGACAATAAAATCTTTTTCCGGACTTTCCGCCCGCGCATAAAACAAAGACCTCTCCACATGTGCTTCAATTTGGGCAAGTTCCTTCAAAAGTTTCCTCCGCGTTTCCCGATCAACACTGTTGCAAATCAATCCTGCTATCGTAATAGGCGCTTTCACTTCATGAACCCAGCTTTCCACATATTCCCGATACTCACGCTGTGCCGCCTGGGCATCCGATACAGAGCTGATCATGTCCCGTCCTGCTCTTTTCATCAAATCCTGCAATCTGCGCTCATAATTATTTCGAGGTTTAGGAATGCACTCTGAAAATATATACTTTTTATCCAATCCTTCCATAATACTTTCCAGTTCTTTTAATCGGGATCGGTATCGCCAAAATTCTGCGCCCAGCATACAAAAGGATACCGCAAACCAGCCAATTCCTAAAAGAATTACGATTCCTGCCTGGGTACCAGTGAGCAGCAAAAACAATGCTGCTGATGCTGCAAAGACCGTCTGCAGAACAAGACGCTCCAGATGGTCTGATAAAAATTCCATCAAGGTCATAACTGATACCCCATTCCCCGGCGTGTTTTAATCAGATCTTCCATTCCCAGCTCTGCAAGTTTTCCCCGAAGCCGGGTTACATTGACGCTGAGAGTATTGTCATCAATATAGATCTGACTGTCCCATAAAGTTTCCATTAAATCTGCACGGGAAATAATTTTCCCATCGCATTGCATAAGGCAGGCTAATATCTGCAGTTCATTGCGTGTTAATACCACCTTTTTATTTTTTGCTGATACAATTCCCTTCGTCAAATCAAGACGTAGTCCGGCTGCCTCTATTATTTCAGGTTCACTTACCCCTGTCTTTCTACGGAGAGCAGCCTTAATTCGAGCCAGAAGCACAGGAATATTATATGGTTTTGTAATATAATCATCGCCGCCCAGACTAAGCGCTCTTACCTCATCTAAACTACAGTCCCTGCTGGTAACAAAAATAACCGGCGCATTTACAGAATTTTTAAGGCTGACGCACAAAGAAAAACCATCTTTACCAGGCAGTCCAATATCCAATAAAATCAAATCTGGCTGTTCCTTCTGCGCCTGTTCCTGAATATCTGTAAAATCTGCGGCCACTAAAGGATGATAGCCCTCATTTTTAAGCAAAAAAGCCAATTCTTCACGAATAGAAGGATCATCCTCTATAATCATTATTTTTTGCATCCTGAAAATTCCCCTTATAAATCTTTTTTGCTATATATTTATTTTTCTGTCTTTGTAATAGTATTCCCTGTCGTGCTCATCAATCTCACGCATTACCCTGCATGGATTTCCAACTGCAACAACATTTGCAGGAATATCTTTCGTAACTATGCTCCCAGCTCCTATTACTGTATTGTCTCCGATCGTAACTCCGGGCATAATAATAGCGCCTGCACCAATCCAACAGTTTCTGCCAATATGTACCGGCATATTATATTGATATACCTGCTCACGAAGCTCTGGCAAAATAGGATGTCCGGCAGTTGCAATGGTTACATTTGGTCCAAGCATAGTATAATCGCCAACATAAATATGTGTATCATCTACACATGTTAAATGATAATTTGCATAAACCATATTCCCAAAATGACAATGATGCCCTCCAAAATTTGCATAAAAAGGTGCCTCAATATATACTCCCTCTCCACAGTCACCAAGCATATCTTTTAACATTTCCATTCTTTTTTCCGTTTCTGAGGGTTTTGTCATATTGTAGTCACACAGCTTATCCTGATAAATTACCTGCTCTTTCATAATTTCTTCATCTCCCGGAAGATAAAGTTCTCCGGTATGCATCTTTTCTTTCATCTCGCTCATTTTTCTTTCCTTTCATTTGTTAAATGATTCAGCTATTTAAATGCACTCAAACACCCTATCGGCATTGTAACACACCACAATATTATTGTATAGTAAACAACGGATGCCGGGCTTTGCCAGTATCCTTATGTTAAGTCAAATCCCCCGCTTGGCTCGTTGCCCGCGGAAATAAAAGTGGACAGAAGTTTAGATTACTCATAACTCTGTCCACAAATAATATCTATTCTTTTTTTAATGAAATGGCATCAGGCCAGCCTCTCTTCCATAAAGGCATCGCTTTCCTTTGCCTGCAAAAACTGTTATTATCCTTCAATGGAAATATATTTCTTCTCAGGTACTTTTGCTTTTTCATTTTCTGGTTTGGGAATACATAACTTTAGCACGCCATTTTCATACTTTGCATGAATATCTTCCTCTTTTATATCATCTCCTATATAGAAAGATCTGCTCATGCTGCCGGCATAACGTTCTTTGCGAACAAATTTACCTTCTTTTTCTCCTTCCTCTTGGTCAAACCCTTTTGAAGCAGTAATGGTCAGACAGCCATCTCTTAATTCCAAAGATAATTCATCTTTCTTAAACCCAGGCAGATCAATATCTACTTCATAATGCTCATCATGCTCCTGCACATCAGTTTTCATCATATTTTCCCCATGACGTCCGTACAGCTTTTTCTGCGCTTTCTGTATCGCTTTATCATCGAATACAGGAAAATCAAAAAATCCATCAAATAAATCATCAAATAAATTTTCTCCATAAATACTTGGTCTTAACATAAGTCATCTCTCCTTTTCATCTTTGTTTATAAAATTGTTTTGTTTCCAATATTCATGAACTGGAAGAAAAGCCTTTTGCTTTTTGTATCTCTTCCTTTGTTCTATATGTGTTATAACACATATATTAGCACTCGTCAATAGTGAGTGCTAATATTTTCTGTGAACTTTTTGTGTCCTGTCAAATTTGACAGACACATTAGCACTCTACGCAAACCGGCTTATTGCAACAAACGCTGATGCGCTTCACGATCTATTCTTATATTAAACAGCGGATGCCAGGCTTTGCCATCCATCCTTATGCTAAAAAAAAGGCTTTCAGTCATACATAATGTACTGAAAGCCTTTTTTTATACTTCATTTATTAACATTTTTTTACAACCAGAAGAAACCGATGAATTTTCCCTTCTATCACACCGTTTCTCTCTAATATTTCCTGTGCATGATAAAGATTTTCCAAACAATCCTTTACATGAAAATTAGGAAACTCCCACTCTATGATCCTCGCAAACCAGACAAGCGCCCCTACATCCCAAAACTTAATCGGCCGGAAAACCTCATCTGCTTCTATTACAGAAAAACCTGCATTTTCAAATATCTCCTGTGCTATCTTCAAATACTGGTCGGGAAAAGGAATATCCGGTACATCATTTAATAACAGTTCAACAAGCTTTCTGTCATTTTCCGCTCCAACTTGTTCTGTAATAAAAATACCTCTCTTTTTTAATATTCGATAGATCTCTTTTGAGTTATAATTACCATGTCGGTTTATAACGATGTCAAAGTTCTGATCCTGAAAAGGAAGTTTGTGCCTCCCATCTGCTTTTTGAAAATCAATCCCTAAAGGAAGCAGCTTTTTTCTGCATAGTTCTACATTAGGCTGATAATATTCAGTTGCTGCAAGATTATAATATGGGTGGTGAAGAGATAATAAAAATTCTCCTCCCCCGGTATCAATATCAAGCAGCTTCATTTCTGGTGTTAGATACTGTCTGACAATCTTCTCATAGTTCCAGGGTAGATCATGCTCTTCATCATATTTTCCATTTATGTGGGAAAAATCCCATCCTTTAATATGTGCAATTTCTTCTTCGTGGAGCCATATCTTTAATAATTCTTTTTTATTCATGTTTTAACTACTCCTTTTCGTATTTGATAGTTTCTACGATCCGGTGCAGTTACCTGATAACATAATAATTCTATTTGCCTCGGTGCAACCTGCTATCAGTTTTTAAAACTGCACCGAGTATCTACCTCGAATCATCTGCATTTATAATCCTCCTTATTTAAAACAACTCATCTAATAAAATATAATAGCGTATTTTTTCCCAATTTGGTTTTATCCCTAATTCATGAAATAAAAGTAATTCGTCATACCCTGCGTATACAGGCGCCTTGTGGCAGCTATATTTTCCACTGTAATTATGCGACAGACTTCGGCAGCATAAGGCAATATCACACCACTTGTCAGCTATTCCAGTTTTCCCTAAGTCAATGTAACCAGTCACTTCACTATGAATGCCAAATATATTGGGAAGGCAAAAATCTCCGTGAGACAAAACCAGTTCCTCTTCCGGTTTATTATCATAAAGCCATTGCAGTAACTCATCCGGATCCCGAAAACCATTTTTACCAAATGTATCAGGATCCACATGATCCAAGTCAACATAGCCTTTCTTTATATTATTTTCTGCCTGTAAAAGCTTGTTTGATAATCTTTGATCAGATGGACAGTCTGAGATTTCTACACTCCACAGCCTTTTCAATGCGTCTGCAAGCAACCTGCATAAAATAAGCGGCTCCTTCAGATACTCATGGGAACACGCCATCTGTCCTCTACATTTGCTCATTAAAAGATATGATTTGTTATCTGCTATCTCATAAGCATATAGGAAAGGTACAGGAAGCTTTTTTTGCAAATACTGCAGCATATGATATTCATTTGCTGCTTCTTCATTATTTTCCTGCACTTTTAGGATTTTGTTTTTATAAATGAAGACAGAGGCTTCAGACATTCCAATATGATCTGTTGCAAAATCTTCGTCTGAAATCAAATTTCGTATTGTTTCAGGTAAGGACATTCCTGTTTCTCCGGCTTTTACGATTTTCCTTATTTTTAAATTTTTCTATAAGGTATTATACTCCTGATGAGAAATAACTTCAAGGGCGGTAAGGGCACTGGATTGCTGACTCCGTCCGCGGCATTCGCTTCTCTTCGTTTCGCTCATGTCCGGCTTTCGCCGGATATTCAAAAAACACAGTAGGTATTT
>DKUR01000083.1:43462-64012 GCA_002490775.1 Lachnospiraceae bacterium UBA7199
AAATACCTACTGTGTTTTTTGAATGCCCGGACTCAATGCATAAGCATATTTTCAATAAATATGCCGTAGCCTTTGGTGGGATCTTGGACTAGGACGTGGGTTACGGCACCGATTAGTTTGTCGTCTTGGATGATGGGGCTGCCACTCATTCCTTGTACGATGCCGCCGGTGATTGATAGTAATTCCTGATCGGTTATCTCTATTACAATGCCTCTGTTTACGTTGTCATGCTCTAAGTTGATATCTATGACTTCTACCTGGTAGGTCTGTATTTCACCGCCTAATGAACAGATGATTTGCGCAGGCCCTTTTTTGATCTCTTGTTTTAAGCCGATAGGCATGTAATCATAACTGGCTGATGCAGCAATTTCCGGAGAGCAGATGCCAAAAATGCCTTTCATGGTGTTTGCTGTTATTTCCCCCATAATATTATTGTCGTCGTATTCTATAAAACCTGTCAATTCTCCCGGTGAACCTGTGGTTCCTCTTGTGATGCCTATAATCTGTGTATGGTATAAAATTCCTCTGGATAAGGTCATAAGGGTGCTTGTGTCTATATCGTTAATTCCATGTCCCAGCGCACCAAAACATCCCTGTTCATCAATGTATGTCATAGTTCCTACCCCTTGAGCATTATCCCTCACCCAGATTCCCATTTTATATTCCCCATTTTGGTTTAACTCAGGCTGCGCCTTTACCATTATGACTGCATCTCCTCTTTGAAGCTTAAAAACCATTTCCTGTCCTTCACAATGACTGATTTTTTCAATCAGTTCGCGTTTAGTTGTGACTTCTTCATCATTGATTTCTAAAATATAATCGCCCACCTGAAAAATATATTTCCCCGGATTATATTTCTGTCCGTCTTCTCCTTCAAATTCCCCTACACCGACCACAAGCACTCCTTTCGTCTGTACATATATTCCGATCGGAATGCCTGCAGGCTTCAGCATGACGTTTTGAATGACTTCTACATCCACTTCTTTCAGCGGTATCATTCCAAAAAGTTTTAGCTGAAGTTTATATTGATCAATTTGATTTGCTTTTATTGTGACAGATTTTCTTAAATCTATATAAACACTATCGTTTATGTTTACATCAGAATCTACATTTCCGCTTACAGCAACTGCTTCTCTGTATAATTCTCCAGTAGCAGGTATATTAAAATCCAACTTCTGATCCACCCCCGCTTTGATCATAATGGTGGATGGAACACTGAGCCACATATAATAGTACAGAGAAACTATCGTTCCTACTATTCCAAAAGTCAGCATTAAGTATAAAATTTTTTTATAGATCCAAATTCTATCACATTCTGTTTCCTTTATACGTTTCAAGTTTTCACATCCCTTTTCTCTTGACTGATATTTTCAGGCCGATTAAGCACTAAAAAGGACATACGATGTGTATGTCCTTTTTAGTATGTGAAAAACTTTCATTTTTACTTTCACAAATTTATTTTTTTTCTTCCAAATGTTACTATAATTGTTTACTTACAGATAAAATCCTATTTACTCAATGCTGGTATCTTTCACTTTACGGGCGGTTTCCCTCATTTCTCTGGCATTATCCAAAACTGCCTGCGTAAGCTTACCGCTTCCTAAAAGTCTTGCCAATTCACTTAAAGACTCTTCTTCCTCCAATTCTCTTATCTGTGTTACTGTTCTTTCTTTTTTAACTTCTTTTTCAATCAAATAATGAGCATCCGCCATAGAAGCAATCTGCGGAAGGTGAGTGATGCATATGATCTGATGATTTTTTGACAGTCTCCCCAGCTTTTCGGAAACTTTCCATGCTGTTTTTCCACTGATTCCAGTATCAATTTCATCAAAAACTAAAGTATCTGTCTCATCCTTGTCTGCAAAAATTGTTTTAAAGGCCAGCATAATACGGGAAAGCTCTCCTCCACTGGCAATTTGCCATAAAGGCTTTAATTTTTCACCCGGATTTGTGGAAATCATAAATTCAACTTTATTATATCCGTCTGAAGAAAATTCCTGCTCATCTTCAGTAATTTCTATCATAAATGCAACATCAAGAAAATTTAAGTCTATCATGGCGCTTTTTAATTTATCCGCAAGGGGTTCGGCCGCTGCTTTTCTCAAATCTGAAAGCTGCCTGCACAAAGAAAGAATTTGTTTTTTCTTTTCTTTTTCCTGACTAAAAAGCTGTTCCATATAGGCTTCAAAGTTATTTAATTTTTCAAGTTCCTGCTGTTTTTCTTCCTGCTGTTTTAAAATTTTTTCAACAGAATCTCCATATTTGCTTTTTAGATGATTTAATAGATTTAACCGCTCTTCCAGATACTGAAATTCTTCCTCATCAAATTCCAGACTATCTCTATATTCTGCCATAGAACGGTTAAAATCATTCAAAAGATCATCAATATCGGTTAGCTGTGAAATAAGTGGAAGGCTCTCTTCATCATAATCTCCCAGCGCCTTTAATTCTCTAAGGGCATAACCAATCCCAGTGCCTGCGCTTCCTTCATTTTCATATCCGGTAAGTCCATGCACCGCAAATACAATCTCTTTCATTTTCCTTGAATGAAGCAGTTTTTGATATTTTTTTTCAACCTGTTCATCTTTAGCTGCATCCAGACCAGCATCCTCGATCTCCTGAATTTCAAATTCCAACAGTTTCATTTCTCTTGCCCGTACTGCTTCATCAGAATTTTGTTCTTCCAATTCCTCTTTTATCTTCCGGTAATCAAAAAGTATGCCCCTTAAATGACCTTTCAGCTCATCCGCTTCTTTGCCAATATAATCATCAAGCATTTTTTTGTAGGCAGCTGGTTTTAAAAGAGACTGGTGCTCATGCTGACCGTACATGTCAAGAAGACTGCCGGATAAAGCCTTAAGCTGGCTGGTGCTTATTGTTTCCCCATTTACCTTGCAGATACTTCTGCCAGATGTGATCTTCCGCTGTAAAAGAAGCGTCCCGTCCTCTTCTACCGGCAGATCCATCTTACTTATTTCCTGTTTTTGTTTCTCATTCAGAGAAAAAAGCAGCTCCACCAACGCATAGTCGGCTCCTGTGCGGATATAATCTTTATCCGCCTTGGCACCCAATGCAAGATTGATTGAACCTAAGATAATGGATTTTCCTGCACCAGTTTCCCCTGTCAAAATATTCATTCCAGGCGAAAACGCTACCTCCTGTTCATCAATCAGTGCCAAATTTTTCACGTGTAAATTTTCAAGCATATGCTTCCTCCTTACGCCCTTCTCTCAAGCGCATGGCCGGTTATTCTTCAAGCACGTTATGAATTTTCTCCATAACGATCTGCGTATCTTCCACAGTCCGTACTGCCATCATGATGGTATCATCTCCGGCAATAGAACCCACTATCTCCCTTAATTTCATGGCATCTATCGCTGCTGCAACTGCCATAGCCATCCCTGATACCGTCTTTACCACTAAAATGTTTTGTGCCATATCCATTGAAACAAATCCATCTTTTAAAACCCGAATATATTTTTCGCCTAAATAATGATCACTATGGGCCAAAATTGCATATTTCTGTCTGCCATCCCCCATTGGTATCTTGGAAAGTTTAAGTTCTCTGATATCTCTTGAAATGGTAGCCTGGGTGACTGTATACCCTGCTTCTTTCAGCTTATCAGCCAATTCCTCCTGTGTTTCTATATCGAACTGTTCCACCAGTTCCTTCATTTTCTGATGTCTGCTCTTTTTCATGACTCTTCCATGTCCTTCCCTTCCATGTATCTCATTTTACAATGACAGGATACCTAATCACTCATTTTCCGGTGAAGCACCTCTAAAAAGCTCATTTGGCTTAATTTTACAATTCCTGTGGTTTTTTCTGATTTTTGCACCTCTATTTTTTCCCCTGTGCATAAGGGCACCTTATGGCATCCGTCAAAAATAGCTTCTACTTCCTGCATTTCTCCATCTCTGCCATTTTCTATTTCCACCGTTATCATATCCTTGGCAGATAAAATAATACTTCTGTTCTGCATAGAATGCGGACAAATAGGTGTAAGTACGATCAAATCAGCCTTAGGCTCCACAATAGGCCCTCCTGCCGAAAGACTATATCCTGTTGAACCAGTAGGCGTTGATACAATCACCCCATCTGCATGATAGCAATGAAGAAATTCTCCATTCACATAAATATTAAAATCTATAATCTGCAGTGAACCCTTCCTTGTAATTACAATATCATTAAGCGCTCTTGCTGTATCTTTCACACCTTGCTTCCCATAACTTTTTCCAGAAAGCATCATGCGCTTTTCTATGTCATAATCACCATGAATCAACTTATCCAAAGCATCCTCGATACCCGATTTGTTTACTTCAGCCAAAAATCCCAGAGTACCCAGATTGATCCCTAAAAATGGAATATTTTTTTCTGCAAGATTTGTAACCGCCTGCAGAAGCGTCCCATCTCCTCCTAATACAATAATGCAGTCTATGTCCTTTTCCACCTGCTCAATATAAGTATAGCCTTCTTTATCAGGGCTTTTCATTCCTATATCCACGATACAGTGCTTCCCCTGTCCGACCAGATAATCTCTGATCAAATGAGCAGTTTTCAGTTCTGTATCCTTCCTTGGATTGGTTACTACGAAAAAATGATCCATATAACTCCCCATTCATTTTCTTTGGTGCTTTTCATGCATCCAGACTTTCATGTGCTTTTAATACAGTTTCAGAAATCAGGGCAGATATGTCATTTTGGCACGAATATCCTTTCTTTTCTCTGATAATTTCAGCAAGCGTTATCTCTGCCTCCTGTTCTGTGATTTGAATCGTATCTTCTATTTTCTTCGCATTTTTGCTTATATGCATTAAGTACTCAATGTTCCCTTCTGGACCTTTGATTGGAGAAAATTCTAAATGCAAGACATCAAATCCAATATAGTCTGCATAATCAACCACTTTTTTTATTACTTCTTCATGTATCCCAGGTTCACGCACCACTCCCTTTTTCCCTACCTTATCTCTTCCTGCCTCAAATTGTGGCTTGATCAGGCATACCATCTCTCCCTTTTCTTTCAAAAGAGCGCGTGCCGGCAGAAGAATTTTTGTAAGAGAAATAAAGGAAACATCCACAGATGCAAAATCCAATTGATCCTGGATATTTTCCGGTATCATATACCTAAAATTTGTTTTTTCCATACATACGACTCTTCTATCATTTCTTAGCTTCCAGTCAAGCTGTCCATGTCCTACATCTACAGCATACACTTTTTTTGCCTCGTTTTGAAGCATGCAGTCCGTAAAGCCTCCGGTAGAAGCACCAATGTCCATACAAATGGCTCCTTCCAAGGTAATTCCAAACTCATCAACTGCCTTTTCCAGTTTGAGTCCTCCTCTGCTCACATACTTCTGTCCAATCCCCTTAATTTCTATCTGTATTTTTTCTGCGTCAAATGTAGTTCCGGCTTTGTCCTCACGCTGACCATCTATAAACACATTTCCAGACATAATAATGGCTTTTGCCTTTTCCCTGGATGGTGCATAACCCTTCTGCACAAGCAATACATCAAGTCTTTCTTTCATTCTCAGTTTTCTAATTCCTTTTTTATTCTTTCTGTGATCCTTTCGGCACTGATGCCAAGCTCCTGTTTGAGCAGATCCACACTTCCATGCTCTACATATTCATCAGGAAGAGCAACTGTCAACAGCCTGGTTTCTGTATTTAAACTGCACACAGCGTCTCTGACCTTTTCTCCATAGCCGCCGCTGGCCACATTTTCCTCCATTGTAACCACAAGCTTATGGTTTTCAGCCGCCCATGTTACAGCCTCTAAATCAATGGGTTTCACAAACCTGGCATTGATCAAACTACATTTATGCCCTTCCGCATTCAACCTGTCTTTAACCTCCTGGGCAGTTTTCACCATGCTTCCTACTGCCATCAGGCAGATTTCTCCCTCTGCATAAAGAAGCTCCGACCTGCCAAATTCAATGGCGCCCCGATACTCTTTCAATCCTGCATATGCCTCTCCTCTGGGATATCGTATGGCAATCGGTCTCCCAAAATTGACTGCAAACTTGATCATGTCAGACAGCTCCCATTTGTTTTTAGGTGCCATAATATGCATTCCTGGTATGGAAGACAAATAAGACAGATCGAAAATACCCTGATGGGTTTCTCCATCACTTCCCACCAGGCCTGCCCTGTCAATGGCAAAAACCACCGGAAGATTCTGAATACAAACATCATGAAGTATCTGATCATATGCCCTCTGCAAAAAAGAAGAATAAATTGCCACTACAGGCTTTAATCCACCCACAGCAAGACCTGCTGCAAAGGTAACTGCATGTTCTTCTGCAATCCCCACATCAAAAAATCTTTCTGGGTACATATTTCTAAAACGCTTAAGGCCTGTTCCATCAGGCATGGCGGCAGTAATTGCAACCACCTTTTCATCCCTTGCTCCTAATTTGGTCATAACCGTCGAAAAAACATCTGTATAATTTGCTGTATTTCTTGGGTTTGCAGGCAGCCCCGTCTCTATATCAAAAGGCTCCGCTCCATGAAATCTTGCTGGATGGCGTTCCGCAGGCGCAAACCCTTTCCCTTTTTCCGTAATCACGTGAACGATCACTGCATTTCTGATCCTTCTTGCTTCTTGGAATGTCCTCACCATTGCTGGAATATCATGTCCGTCCACCGGTCCTAAATATGTAATCCCCATATCTTCAAAAAACATTCCCGGAACCACCAAATGCTTAAAACTGCTTTTCGCCTTACGAATGCTTTCCACCACCTTATTTCCTTTGGGAATTTCCTTCAAGGTGTTATATACGCCCTCCTTAATATCCAGATAGGCATTGGCGGTTCTTATATTATTTAAATATTTGGATACGCCGCCCACATTTTCTGATATAGACATATTATTATCATTCAGGACAATAATGAAATTGGTTTCCAGCTTCGCTGCATTGTTAAGCGCCTCATAGGCCATGCCTCCTGTCAGCGAACCGTCCCCTATCACAGAAACTATGGTCTGACTGCCTCCTTGTAAATCTCTTGCCTTTACCAGGCCCAAACCAGCAGAAATCGAAGTGGAACTATGTCCTGTATCAAAGCAGTCACAATCACTTTCCTTGCGCTTGGGAAAACCGCTCATTCCTCCAAACTTGCGCAGCGTCTCAAATCCATCCTGTCGTCCTGTCAAAAGCTTGTGGGTATAAGATTGATGCCCCACATCCCAAATTAGCTTGTCCTCTGGAAGATTTAAAAACAAATGCAGTGCCATCGTTAATTCCACTGCTCCCAAATTAGAACCCAGATGCCCTCCGGTACGGGAAATTTTTTTGATCAGGAAATCTCTTATTTCCTGCGCAAGCTCCTTATATTCCGATGCATCTATATTTTTTATATCATTGACACCTTTGATTCGTTCAAGCAGCATAGCATAACTCCCCTCTTCTTCTGTTCCGATTTATCGCCTTATTTTTCTCTGGTGATCAAAGAGTTTACAAGTTCCTCTAAAAATTCATTTCGTTTTTCAAAGGAAGAAAGAATAGAAAGCGCCTCCTTCGACATTTTTTTCACTTCTTCTTTTGATTCCTCCAGCCCATGAAGTTTCACATAGGTCAGTTTGCTGTTCTTTTCATCACTGCCAACCGGTTTCCCTAAAACATCTGTAGTACTGGTAACATCTAAAATATCATCCTGTATCTGAAAAGCAATCCCAATGTTATAGGCTGCCTTTTCCATTGCCAAAATACTTTTTTCATCCGCACCTGCCAGCACAGCACCTATCATCATGGCGGCCTGTATTAAGGCCGCTGTTTTGTTTTCATGAATAAACAAAAGAAGCTGCGTCGTCACCTGTCTGCCTTCCTCAGCCTCTATATCAGCGCACTGTCCGCCAATCATCCCGTTGATTCCGGCCTTTTGTCCCAAAATTTTAAGTGCTCTGACAGTCCGCTGCATCTCCTCCTGGTTCTTTGCCAAATCAAATGCCAAAGCTGCTGTTTCAAATGCAAGATTAAGAAGACCATCTCCGGCAAGCACTGCCATTCCATCCCCGTAAACTTTCCACGTAGTCTTTCGGCCTCTTCGATATTCATCATTATCCATTGCCGGCAGATCATCATGTACCAGAGAATAATTATGGATCATTTCCAGTGCTGCCATAAAAGGCTCTATCTGCCTGCCGCTTCCCCCAAATAATAGAAAGCTTTCCTTCATCAATATGGGGCGCAGCCGCTTGCCTCCAGCCATCACACTGTAATTCATTGCCTCAATAAGTCTGCTCTGATATCCATTTTCTTTTGGCAGATATTCTTTTAAAATTATCTCCACCTGATCAATCTTTTGGCTTAATTTTTCATTAAAATTCATAAGTTTCTCCATCTGCATCCAGTACCAGTACCTTTTTTTCCACCTGGTCAATGGCCTGATTACACTTTTTCAAAAGTTCCATACCTTCTTTATAAATTCTAAAGGATTCCTCCAAAGAAATTTCTTCCTGCTCTAACGCCGCAACAGTTTCTTCAAGCTGCTCAAACGCTTCTTCGAGACTTGGTTCTTTCCCCTCTGTTTTTTGCATTTTAATGCTCCTTTCGTTTAAGTCTGCTTAAGTTCAGGATATTTTGCAGTCACACCTGCCTCGATTCTGCCATTTTTAACAAAAATCTGCAGCGTATCACCTACATTTACCCTGTCAATATCTGTTACAGTTCTCCCTTCTTTGTCTGAAACAAAAGAATATCCCTGATTTAATTTATCCAAGGGTGACAACCCTTTTAATTTTTCTATATAAATAGCCAGCCGGTGTCTCTTATTTATGATTTTATTTTTCATGGATGTACTAAGACGTTCTTCCAGACTGATTGCATAAGTTCTCTTTTCTCTTATTTTTCCCATAGGACTGTTCTTTTTAAGCTGCGCATCCAATGTCTTTAGCTGCGCCTTTCTTAAATGCAGCATTCCCTGAATCTGGCGGTTAAGCACTGCCCGATATCCCTCTAACTGGCTTAATAATAAAGCAAGATCATAGACAGCAAGCTCTGCTGCTGCTGAAGGCGTAGGGGCGCGCAGGTCAGCTACATAGTCTATGATTGTAGTATCTGTCTCATGTCCCACCGCAGATATAATAGGTACGCTGCAGTCAAAAACTGCCTGCGCCACCACTTCTTCATTAAATGCCCATAAATCTTCAATAGAACCGCCGCCGCGTCCTACAATCATCACATCCACCGCTCTGCGCTCAAGCTCCTGAATTCCCTTCACAATACTTGCTGCAGCCGTTTCTCCCTGCACAATTGCCGGGTACAAAATAAGCTGCACATAAGGATTTCTTCTGCTTGAAATGTTAATGATATCTCTGACTGCCGCCCCTGTGGATGCGGTAACAATGCCTACTGTTTTTACAAATCTAGGAATAGGCTTTTTGTATTCCGGGGCAAACATTCCTCTCTCAAGCAGGTCCTGCTTTAACTGTTCAAATCTTTCGTAAAGTGCTCCCGCTCCATCCTGACAAATTGCTTTTGCATATAATTGATACTTGCCATCCCTTTCATATACGTCAATGGTTCCCTGTACCACTACCTGCATTCCTTCACTCATCCGAAACGCAAGACCGGAACGGTTTCCCGCAAACATCACGCAGGAAATCGTTCCTTTTTCATCCTTTAATGTAAAATAAATATGCCCTGAAGAATGATATTTGCAATTACTGACTTCACCCTTCACTGAAAGATCCTGAAGCAGAAAATCCTGCACAAACATATTTCTTATATATGAATTTATCTGCCCAACCGAATAAACATTCTGCATGCTTTTCTCTCCATGCATATTGCAGTTAAAATCTGCAATATGCACTGTATCTGTCCTATGCAAACTTGGCCAGCACCCCGTTTACAAAGGCCGGTGAGGAGTCCTGCCCAAATTTCTTGGCAAGTTCAACCGCCTCATTAATGGCAACGCTGGTGGGTATCTCTTCATCAAACACAATTTCATAAACAGCAAGGCGCAGTATCGTAAGATCTACCTTTCCCATACGCCCTGTATCCCATCCCTGTACTTTTTCATTCAAAGACTGGTCAATGCCTTCCAGCTTCTCAATAATTTTATTGAATTTCTCGCTAATTGCTGCATTTTCTTTCTGACCAGAACCGTTTTCTTCATCCTCAAAGAAAAATGCTTCCTGCTCAGCCAGTTCTTCCCTTGAATTAAATTCTACACGAAATAGCAGCTTAAAGAGCTGCTCCCTCATTTCTCTTCTGCTCATAAATATCCACCTTGTGCTTATTTATCCTTCTGCATACTAACTCCCGCAATGCGGATATCTACATCTGAAACCTCTAGTCCAGTCATATTTTCCACTGTAGACTTTACTTTTTCCTGAACTCTCTGTGAAATTGCCGGGATGTTGTACCCATATTCAACGATAAGAGCAAGGTATGCTTTAACCCTCTTTCCAATCACCTCTACTCTGACACCTTTAGCAAGGTTCTTCACTCCCATTTTACTCATTAGTTCATTACTGATATTACCAGCCATTGCCGCAACCCCTTCCACTTCAGTTGCCGCAAGTCCTGCAATCATTGCAACCACATCATCTGCAATTTTGACAGTTCCTAAGTCTTCATCTTCCTGTAAAACATATGTGTTCTGCTCAATAGTTTTCTCCATAATAACGTTCCTTTCCATCTTTCTATTGCAAGCCCTAATATAGTTTATCATACCAAAATTTAAACTTTTTGCATAGCCCCAGTGGGAAAATCCTTTACTTACATCATAACAATTCACAGCCAGAAGCTTAAACTAAGCTGATCTTCATTTTCTGCATAGGAAACCGTTCCCTCCTGGGTATTGAGATAACGGAAAATCCCCTGTTCCTCAATTAAATATCTAATCATTTCATCATACACAAGGCTGTTAATACATTTTAATGTCACATAGGTGCTCCCCTGATCGTAAGCCTGCCTGAATACCACTTCAAGCTTTTCCTTGTCAAGCCAGTTAAAATAAAGCCCTTCTCTGATATAATAATTATCTTCCATGGAATTACAGCGTGGAATTGGAACAAGCTCCTCTATAGTATGTGTCCTTTCCATCTGCTCGGTAGTAACGCATAAATAATCATAATTGATAGGAGGAATGCTGCCTGCCATCTGTTCGCCATTTCCCTCTACAATCTGATATGATGCATCTCCCCATGTAGTATCTACATAATAATAATTTCCATCCAGCTTTACCAGATTCCATGCATGTCCTTCCCCGCTTGCTACTCTTCCCATAACCAAGGTAGCTTCTATTCCGGCTTTATTAAGCAGATACTGGGTGGCTTTTGCATATCCCTGGCAAACACTCTTTTGATAAATAAACACGGAACAAATATTTTGATTGTCAGCTACTTTCGCATCATACTCCGTCTGAGTGATAATATATTCATAAATATATTTTGCTATTTCATACTGATCCATTCCTGCCTGTATACCGGATAAACATTTTTCCACATACTGCTCAATCTGTTCTTCCCGGATTGCTGCTTCCTCAGGTGTTATATTATAGGTGCCTGAAAAAGTTATTTTTTTCACCATGTCGCCTAAAGTATATCTGGTAAAGGTGTACCCGTCCACAAAGAAAATCTCCGGATGGTCATTCAGAACACACTGAAATACTTTCTCTATCATATCCGTTTCCACACAAGACAACGCAACACCGCTTTTAAATTCCTGCAATATCTTTAGAATTTCCGCATAAACAATCTGTTCTTCCTCGCTCAGGCTGTTGTAATAGAAAAGTCCGCTCTGTCTGCTTCTTGTGTAATTCGTCTCAGCTTCAGGAATTCCATAAATATCATTCAATTCCTCCAGATTCGTTTCCTTCTTTTCTGATTCTGCAAGAATCCCTTCTTCCTCTGCATCCTTTCTCGACATCACCTGGCTCTGACTGCTGCTATTAAGTTGTTCCCTGCTATTTTCCTGCTCCTTCTGGCTGCCTGAGCTGTTACAGCCAGTCAGAAATATGAAGCTTAGCAAAATCCATACACATATTTTTTTTGCGTTCATTTAATCACGTCCAAACTCAGATAATATCAATCCTTCATTTCGGTCTAAAGTCATTCCCACACTCCATGCATTAATAAAAAGCAAAAGCGGATTTCCTTTTAGATCCTTAATTTTTTTCATATCAGAAGTACCAACAAGCCTGCCTAAATCAATATCCTTATTTTCAATCCATCTGATATGTTCGTAAGGCAGGTTTTCCAGTTTAATCTCCACATTATATTCATTTTCCAGCCGGTATTTCAACACATCAAATTGAAGCACCCCCACAACGCCAACAATGATTTCTTCCATTCCCGTGTTAAATTCCTGAAAGATCTGAATTGCACCTTCCTGGGCAATCTGGGTAATCCCTTTTACGAACTGCTTCCTTTTCATGGTATCCACCTGCCTCACCCTTGCAAAATGCTCTGGTGCAAAAGTGGGGATTCCTTCATATTGGAACTGTTCTTTAGGCATACACAGCGTGTCACCAATGGAAAAAATACCCGGATCAAATACGCCTATAATGTCTCCCGCATAAGCTTCTTCCAATATCTTTCTCTCACTTGCCATAATCTGCTGAGGCTGTGAAAGACGCATCACCTTACCGCCCTGCACATGCTTTACTTCCATGCTGGCCTCATACTTTCCAGAACAAATCCTCATAAAGGCAATTCTATCCCTGTGCGCCCTGTTCATATTTGCCTGAATTTTAAACACAAATGCTGAAAATTCCTGTTCGGTAGGCGAAATCAGTCCTATATCCGATTTTCTTGGAAGGGGTGTCGTAGTCATCTTAAGAAAATGCTGAAGAAAAAACTCTACACCAAAGTTAGTAAGCGCCGAACCAAAAAATACCGGAGTCAGTTCACCGGCCTGTACCAATTCCAAATCAAATTCAGCGCTTGCCCCATCTAAAAGCTCTATCTCATCAATCAGTGTATCAGCCGCTTCCTCCCCGATCACCGACACCAGTGCTGCCTTGTCCTTTACTGATATTTCCCTGGTCTCGCCTTCTTTTGTTCCTTTTGCAGTATCAGAATAGGTGATCACGCACTGCCTGTCCCTGTCATAAACACCTTTAAACCGCTTACCGGAGCCTATGGGCCAATTCACCGGACAAGTTGCAATTCCAAGTTCCTTTTCAATCTCATCCAATAATTCAAATGTATCATTTACATCTCTGTCCATTTTATTGATAAAAGTAAAGATTGGTATCTTTCGCATCACACAAACTTTAAATAATTTTCTTGTCTGAGCTTCCACGCCTTTAGATGCATCAATTACCATTACTGCTGAATCTGCCGCCATCAGCGTCCTGTAGGTATCCTCTGAAAAATCCTGATGTCCTGGCGTGTCCAAAATATTAATGCAAAAATCATTATATTCAAACTGTAAAACCGAAGAAGTAACTGAAATACCTCTCTCTTTTTCAATTTCCATCCAGTCGGAGACTGCATGTCTCGCTGTTGCCTTTCCTTTCACACTTCCTGCCAGATTTATGGCTCCACCGTATAAAAGAAACTTCTCTGTCAAAGTGGTCTTACCTGCGTCAGGATGGGAAATAATCGCAAAAGTCCTTCTTCTGTTTATCTCATGATCGTAATTACTCATGTATTTTTCCTTTCCAAGTATCTCCTATTTTCTATCTTTTACTTTAAACGCCTCTTACAATACAGATTGACCGGAAATATTTCCTTCTATTCCCAAAAGCTTAAGCACAGTGGCTCCAATATCCGCAAAGGTATCTCTGGTCCCTAAATTTACAGGCGTAATATTTCTGCCGTAAATAAGAAGCGGCGTATGCTCCCTGGAATGATCTGTGGAAACCACGTATCCTGGATCACACCCATGATCTGCAGTAATCATTAAAACATCCTCTTCCTTAAGCTTTTCTATGATCTGCGGCAGTGCGGCATCAAATTCTGCCAGTGCCCGTGCATAACCTTCTATGTCATTTCTGTGGCCGTAAAGCATGTCATAATCCACCAGATTAACAAAACACAGCCCTTCAAAATCCTGCTCCAGGTACCCAATGGTTTTCGCTATTCCATCTGTATTTCCATTGGTATAGACATAGGAAGTGATTCCCCGCCCGGCAAAAATATCCCTAATCTTTCCAACTCCAATCACCTCTTTGTGAGCTGCCTTGATCGCATCCAGCATAGTCTGCGCAGGCGGCTCCAAAGAATAATCATGCCTTCCCGACGTTCTTTGATAATTTCCGCTCTCTCCTGCAAAGGGCCTTGCTATCACTCTGCCCACGCCATGTTTTCCGCATAACAGTTCTCTTGCCATCCGGCAGTACTCATAAAGTAACTCCACCGGCACCACATCCTCATGGGCTGCGATCTGAAATACACTGTCGGCGGAAGTGTATACTATAAGCTTTCCGGTTCTTACATGTTCATCTCCATACACTTTGATTACTTCGGTACCTGAATAAGGACGATTGCACAAAACCCCCCTTCCCGTCTTCTGGCAAAATGGATCTAAGATCTCCTTCGGAAAGCCATCCGGATAAACTGGAAGTGGTTCTTTTGATATGACACCAGCGATTTCCCAATGTCCTATCGTGGTATCCTTTCCCTTTGACGCTTCCTTCATTCTTCCATAAGCCGCTTTGGGAGATGCTGTTCCCTCCTTCCAATCAACACCGTCAATGTTAAATAATCCCAACTGTTCCATGTTTGGCATGTGGAAACAGGAACCTTTTGCTGCAGACCGAAGCGTATTTGTTCCTTCATCTCCAAACTCTGCTGCATCCTCCATAGCGCCTATTCCCACACTATCCAAAACAATTAAAAAGACTCTTTTCATAAGGGTATCCCTTTCTTATCCATTACAATCTTTCGTTTCTCCTGTAATAGGATACCACATTTTTCAAAATATAGCATCTATTTATTGTGCAGCCATAGTACTGATTACAATTGCATCGGGTGATATTCCGGTCTTGCGGATAATAATATCCTCAATCTGTGCGCGCTGGGCTTCCGTAAGCTCGTTGGCATTTACTACAACATCAACACTGTCATCCGTTATACTCACCACCACATCATCAAATCCCTTACTCTCAAGTAAAATTTCTGCTGCTGTCTCTTTCTCAGCTACATCAGTTAAAGCAATCATATTATCAACTGCTTCCTGCTTCTGCTCTTCACTGATATTTACATTATTAATAATTTCCAATAAAGTTTCTTTATTTCTTGCTCTGGTCTGTTCTTTCAGGAGCTTTGCACTTGAAAGCGCACCAACATTCGTTGTAGAAGTAAATACTGCTTCCCCCGGTGTCTCACTGTCACTAATCTGACTCTGTGTATTCTCTGCCAGTTCCTGCGTCATATTTTCTGCAAGTACTTCGTCCATTGTTTCATCCAGATAATTTTCCTGCTGTAATACAACATCTGAATCCATACTTTCAATTTCTACATAACCAGCCTGTTCCATGTCTTCATCGGATATTTCAAACAAAGCCGCAACATCTGCATCCTCTGCCATCTGCTGATTGTCTGAAACAATGGTATCGGATCCCGCTGTAAGTATTTCCTCCTCCGTAATCTTGCCGCCTGCAAAATTCAAGTATCCGGCAATTGCAATCATGATTGCCAACGCTGTAATCATAATCTGATTCTTTTTCACCATATTCTTCAAGTCCGTATCTCCTTCTTATTGTGAAATCATTTTAACTATTTTAATTTTATGTGCTTCAATACCAAATAATGCCTGAATTGCTTCTGATATATTTTCTGCTGTTTTTGCATTGCCGCCTCCCTGGGCCGAGACTACTACGCCCTTAACAGAGGGTGTCAGCATTTTCGTAATGTAGGGAATACTGTTTTCCCCATAAACAGTTTCCTCCTTATCGCTAAAGTCCGTCGTATTCCTGCTGCCTCCTTGAGAATCCACTTCCGTGGTACTGTTTCTTTCTGTGCTTTTATCCTTTTCTATAATCGTTTCTCCTGAATTCTCCAGTGTGATCATCACTCTCACCCTGCCGACGCCATCCATTGTGCCCAGCAGTTCTTCTAAGGAAGCTTCCAGGTAAGAAGCATAGGAGTACAATTCGTTTTCATTTTTCCAACTGCTTTCATATGCGTTTTGGCTGGTTCCTGTGTGTAAATTCATTATATCCTCTTTACTGTCCAATTGACCGGACTGTATACCTGCATTTGTGTCTGCATCTGCATTTTTTTCCTGTACAGGCCAGACAATTACAAGCAGCAGGATGCCTGTAAGAACAATAACCAAAAAATTATTTTTTGTAAATTTTCCCGAAAGCTTTTTCCTAATTTCTTTCTCCTGCATCTTTCACCAGATCCTTTCCTGCATGAACCTTTCCCATTTGGATGTTTATTTGCAAAGCTAAAATGTTCTTTTAATTTTCCCGAAACACGATCTTAATTTTATCGGCATCCACTGAAATACTATTTCCAAAAATCTGTTTTAGTTCCTCCTTTTCTTCTTCTGGCACCTCACTGCTTTGCGCCCCGCCTCCGCCAAGCACTACCGGATCTATATGTATCTTATCCCCATCGCTTTTTTCTATTTTATCCGCTGCCACCGTTATAACAATCCTTTGATCCTCCGTCAGTTCCACGTTTAAAACCTTATAGCCGCTTTCACAACTGTTTAATTTGTTTTTCAATTCCTCTGTAACACTCCCATAAATTTCCATGCGGTTATCCTTTACATCCAGCCCGCCGGCGTTTCGTTCGATCTTTTGCTCTAAAAGAGCAATTCCTTCGCTGATCTCCTTCTCTTTCTCCTCATCTAAAAACAGCCCGAAAATTGGCTCTGTTATTTTCAGGATCATCAAAATGCCCACCAGAATCCTGACATATTTCATATAAGAGTTTCCCGGAACAAAAAACATGATTGCCTGTGCTATGATCACAAAAATACATATTTCCTTAATCGCCCCAACCATTTTCTGCCTCCTAATAGGATATTGTATATGATACCACTGCGATCACAATGATAAAGAGCGCCATCGATGTAAACACGCACCGAAAAAGCAAAAAACATCCCACTCCCACTCTGTTGGTGCATGAAGCAATCCTTTTGTCGCTTACAATTCCTGTAACTGCTGCCCCCAGCTTTACTGTTGCTGTTACAATCACAATCTTAAGGAGCGGCAGAATGCAGGCTCCAAAAATCAAAATAAGAAGCAATACACCCATACTGTTTTTAATAAGCACCGCAGAACCCATTACCAGTTCTGTTACCCCTTCCGCCACACCTCCAATTCCGGGAATCGCAGATATTGCTTTCCGCATGGCAGAAATCTTAAGCTGAGATGCCACCGGCACGATCACAGCCTGCACTAAACTTAGTCCGGTAACAATTCCCATAGAAACTTTAAGCGCCATTATGATCCCCTTTTCCAGAATTTCAAGCAAAAGGCTTAGCTTTTCCTCTGCCCACAGACCATTTAAAAGCGCCAGAATCACATAACTGTAAATAAAGGGAATCAGTACTGTATTTAAAAAACTTTCTACCAGATAAGCAATGATCAGCATCATTTGGTAGTAGTAAACTGCTGAAGCAGCCCCCTGGGCTGCACCCACTGCCACAAAATATGTTGGTATAAATAATTTCACAAAGAGTACAATATTTTCTACTGCCGAAACTGCAATCTGTGATACAAATAAAAAAACCTTTGTCATTATGACCATAAGGAACAAGTAAAGAAAATAAAATCCTGCCTGTGCCACCTGCTGCCCTACAAACAAATCTGAAAAACCAGAAAACAAAGCAGACACCACTCCCAAAACAAGAATATAAATAAAAATCCTGCGGATCCCCTCCATTTCTCCTGACAGTGCCTCTTTGATCCGTCCCGTTAGCAGCGTAAATGCCTCCAGAAACTCCCCCTCCATTATCATGAAAAGAAGTTCATCTGCATCAATATTGATTTCTGGAAACAGGTTGTCCATGCCTTGATTGATATCACTCATATCATAGGTTGACAGCCAATTATCTATATAAGAACGCTCTGCTTCCGTTTCTGTCTCCATCTCGTTTGTCTCCGCTGCCTGTACCTGCATTTCAATGCAAAAGCTGCAAAACAAAACTCCTGCACATAAAAGCAGAAACAAGCCTATCTTTTTTATTTCCCTTTTCACTTCATGCGCCCTTCCTGCTTCCATTCCTATATTCCCTCTTCTATCTATCCGGCTATTGCATTGATGTTTTCAATTACTGCCTTAAGGATCGGCACTCCCATAAGCAGCACCGCCAGCTTTCCAAATATTTCTATCTGCCCTGCCACCGCGCTGTATCCTGCATCCTTACAGATAGAGGCACAAAATTCACAAACATAAGTGATTCCCACCGCTTTAAACAAAAATCCCAAATACTCTCCACTGCCGCTTAAATATTGTTCCAGCACTCCTATTTTTCCAAGCAGCGTATAAAGTCCTTCTACAGAAAGCGTAAAAATTACCAAACATATCGCAGTCCCCATATACAAACTGTATTCCGGCCTGGTTGATTTGAACTGTAAGGCAAGCATGACTCCTGCCACTCCAAGCACCCCAATTTTTATAATCTCCAAGTTATACCTATCTGCACGTTGCGACGCACAATGAACTCTTAAGTTGAATACGCTTTTTTATTCAACTTCATGCTGATGCATTTCCTTTCCCCCATATAAAAATAAAATCAAATGAATTCCGCCAGACATCATTACAGACGGAACAGATCTTGTATCATAACAAATAAATCATAAATGTATGGCAGAATCCAGGTAAGTACTAAAATCAGTCCTGCCAAAGAAATTAAAAATGCATGTTCTTCCCTTCCGCTATGCTTTAAGATCTGGCTTAAAATAGTAATCAGTATTCCCACTGCCGCAATTTTAAAAATCAGGTTTATCCCCATATTTCCTCCACGCATTTAAGCTATATCAGCAGAATAGAGAGTAATACTCCCACCGCCGTGCCAAGACTCATAATCATTTTATTTTTATTCTTTTGTTCTTCCGTAAGTTCCTTAATGTGCAGATCAATTTCCCTGAGCAGTTCGTCTACCGCGCCGGCCTGAGCATTCTCTTCCATAAAACCCAGACAGGCTGGGAAATCCAATATCAGTTTTTTTTCTTCCTTTGACAATGGTGACTCCATAAGTGCAGCTCCCATCTGCTGCCGCCAAACGATAGGCAGGCTTTCTCCTTTTTCATAAACCCTGTTATATATTTCCCTGAATGCCCTTGATATCAAATCATCACTTTTATCAGAAAGCTTCCACAATGCTTCTGGAATTGCAGCCTTTTGATAAGTAATATAATATTTCATAGTCTCAAAAATTCCCCGCATCTGTTTCAGCATTTCAAGACGGTTTTTTCCTTCCCTGCAAATGCTTCGTGCAAATCCTATGGAACCAGTTATCACCAGTAAGCATCCTGTTATACGCAGCATGTTTTACACTCCAATCCCTAAATCACTTCTTTCTTCCTTCCATCGATAATTTCCCGTACCCTGCATACCCCCTGTTTCTTTTCCAGAAATATAAATCGGTCAAACAAAACCCCCTTTTCTTCATTCACATGCATATGCCTCTGTACATCCTCCATTGTACAGCCATGCATTGTGGCAACCACACTGCTGCCGCATTGCAGAATCTGATAAACTGCCCTTAAATCCTCATAGCTTCCAATCTCATCCACCGCCACCACAGAAGGAGACATAGACCGCATCAGCAGCATCATTCCCTGTACCTTCGGACATCCGTCCAGTACATCCGTTCTGATCCCTACATCATTTTGCGGCGTCCCCATAAAACTTCCTGCAATTTCCGACCGCTCGTCCACCACTGCCACCTGCCTTCCCTCTCCATAGGCATTCCCATTCGATAACTGCCTGATCATATCCCGAAGAAGTGTTGTTTTTCCACATCCCGGCGGTGAAACAAGCAGCGTATTCAGCACGCGTCCATCCTCATATACATAGGGCATTACTTTCTCTGCAGCACCTAAAACCTCATGTGAAATTCTGATATTTAAAAACCTGATATGGCTCATATTTCTAATACATCCTCTTTCATCCAGAACAACCTGTCCAGCCATTCCAATTCTATGTCCGCCCGACACCGTTAAATACCCTTGTCTGATCTCATTTTCAAAGGCATAAAGAGAATATCTGCATATATTTTTAATGATTTCATCTATTTCCTTTTCTGTTAAATACCATGCCTGTTCCGGCAGAGTACAGATTTCTCCTTCTTTTGTCAGAAACCTTTCCCTTCCGGCAAATTTAATCCGCACTGGCTGTCTGGTGCCAAGACGAATCTCCTGCAATTTTTCTGCATGTTGAAGCGCTTTTTCCCACATACTTTTCATATAGTCTGGAAAAATCCTTATAATTTCATCCTTCTTTTCCATATCATTTCCATAGCCTTCCAAACCTTAAAATTCCACTTAACCCCTTAACCCAATATATGATGCTTTGTCCAAATTATGACAAAAGCCAGGACTTCCTTTTTTAGAAAGTCCCGGCTTTTACAAACACGTTTTCACTTACTTTTATTAACATAAGGATGGTAGGCAAAGCCTGGCATCCGTTGTTT